>NZ_BAAJMD010000009.1:0-163666 GCF_057548395.1 Halopseudomonas sp. 4NH20-0008 | reverse complement strand
AGAAAACCGTCAAGCGCTTTTGAGTTATTTCCGGCACAAAAAACCCCGCCGTCGGCGGGGTTCTTGTTCAGCTGCAAACCAGCAGAGCGCGGATCAGATGCAATCTTCAACCGACTTCAGCGGGTAATGCGCCGGGTACGGCAGCGTCGCCACGCCAGAATCGATAGCCGCCTTGGCAACAGCAGCGGGCACACGCTCGATCAGACGGACATCCATGGGCTTGGGAATGATGTACTCACGACCAAACGCCAGATCGATACCGCCGTAGGCTTCAGACACATACTGTGGCACAGGCTCTTTAGCCAGTTCACGAATGGCATGAACAGCGGCAATCTTCATTTCTTCATTGATGCGGGTGGCTCTTACGTCCAGTGCACCGCGGAAAATGAAGGGGAAGCCCAGAACGTTGTTTACCTGGTTAGGGTAGTCGGAACGACCGGTAGCCATGATCACGTCAGGACGTGAGGCGCGCGCCAGTTCAGGATCGATTTCCGGATCCGGGTTGGAGCAGGCGAAAACGATGGGATTTTCAGCCATCAGTTTCAGTTCGGCTGGCTGCAGCAGGTTCGGGCCGGACAGGCCGAGGAACACATCAGCGCCTTTCATGGCATCCGCCAGGGTACGCTTGTCGGTTTCGCTGGCAAAAATAGCCTTGTACTCGTTCAGGTCGTCACGGCCAGAGTGAATCACGCCCTTACGGTCGAGCATGTAGATATTTTCGACCTTGCAGCCCATGCTGACCAGCAGCTTCATGCAAGCGATAGCGGCAGCACCGGCACCCAGACATACTACCTTGGCTTCTTCCAGCTTCTTGTCAGCCAGCTCAAGCGCGTTGATCATGGCGGCTGCAGTTACGATGGCAGTACCATGCTGGTCGTCGTGGAAAATCGGAATATCGCACTGCTCGATCAGAGCGCGCTCAATCTCAAAGCACTCGGGTGCCTTGATGTCTTCCAGGTTGATGCCACCAAAAGTGCAGGAGATACGCTTGACGGTATCAATAAAAGCCTGCGGGCTTTCTGACTCAACTTCGATATCAAACACGTCGATACCGGCAAAGCGCTTGAACAACACGCCCTTGCCTTCCATAACCGGCTTGCTGGCCAACGGACCCAGATTACCGAGACCCAGAATGGCAGTGCCATCTGAAATCACCGCAACGAGGTTACCCTTGCCGGTGTATTTGAATGCATTCAGCGGATCCTTGGCGATCTCGCGGACCGGCTCAGCCACGCCCGGGCTGTAGGCCAGTGCCAGATCACGGGCTGTCGCAGTGGGCTTGGTCAGTTCAACGCTCAGCTTGCCCGGACGCGGGTTTGCATGATAGTCGAGTGCATCGGTTCTCAAATCAGACATATTAAGTTTTCCGGTCAAGTTGCTTATGCGGGCGATGGAGAATACAGAAAAGCCAATCCCCGAACAAGATCATTCAGCAGATCAATGTCAAGGACATTATCTTACAACTTTGAGCCACTGTCCCGGTTCTAGCTGACCATCAGGCCAATGCCCATTGAGCAGGCGCAAGCGTGCTTCGGCACCCTCGCCCAACGGGCTTTGTCGGGCCAACCGGGCATAGGTGTCACCCTGGCGAACACGATGCAGACGAATGCGCATGGGTTCGGCCAGCGCCTTGTCAGTACGGCTCAACCCCCTGAAGCTGCGAATAACGCTGACATAGGCAGAATCGTAAAGCTCAAGCGGCCCGCGGTCGCGAAAAGCCCCGATGAATAGAAAAGCCTGATCGCCGCGCACAATTACTGCCACGCGCCTGGCATTGGCACCAGGAATCACTGCCATATAGCCTTGATAACCCATACCACTGAACGCCTCTCCCTGGACCAGGGTTTCCTTACCGGCGCGCTGGCGCAACAAGGCTTCAGCCGAGGGTACCGGGTCAGAGGTCAAGCGCTCGGTAGTCAGCGCAATAAAGGCTTGCTCATCCCGGGTATGCGCGAGCAACACGTCGGGTCGGTTGCGCACCTGCCAGCCTTCGGGGTATTCCAGGGTCATATTCAGGCCCGCATGATAGACATGCTGACCCCGAACAATGCCCTGCTCGGCACTATCACCAAATACCATGCCGTCGATGGCACGCAGATACCCTTCTCGACCCAGTCGCTGATCGACGCCCGCCGACAGAGCACGGGCCTGCTCAACGACTTGCTGCAAGCGTTGATCATGGGTCGGATGCGTTGAGAACAGACCATGATAACCCTGGACCTGGCGGCCCTCGGCCTCGGCGCGTTGGCGGGCAAAGGTATCCTGGTCCTTGAGCACACCAATCACGTCCAGCACTGCATCGGCGCGATATCCGGTACGCGCAAGGTATTCAGCGCCCAGGCCGTCAGCCTCTAACTCCATGTCACGACCATAACCCCTGACCATGGCGGTGCCAACCATATTGCCAAGATCACCCGCCGCACCGATACCTGTTCCAGCGGCCAGAACTTGCGCGAGCAACCCCGTGCCCATGGCCATGCTTTGCTGCCGGACCCCATGACGGGCGGTCACATGGCCAATTTCATGACCCAGAACAGCCGCCATTTCGGCCTCGGAGTTCATATAGGCAAGCAAGCCACGATTGATATAGATGTAGCCACCCGGCAAGGCAAAGGCATTGATATCCGGTGAATCAACGATGTTGAATTGATAGCTCAGATTGCTGCGGTGGCTTTGCCCAGCCAAGCGCTGACCGACGTCCTGCACATAGGCTTGCAACTTGTCATTCTTGAGCATGGGCATTTGCTGGGCAATCTGGGCGCTGGCCTGCTGCCCCAAGGCCAACTCCTGAGCCTCGGACATCATCACAAAGTCGCGCTTGCCGCTGACCGGATTGGTCGCGCAGCCCGACAGCAAGGCAAAAGCCAACAACCAAATTAGCCAGTAACGCGTGATCATCACTTCATCTCCAGCATCAATGGGTGACGCAGGGGCAGCATGAAAGGCTTGTGTTGAGGCCGCAAGCTAGCCTGGCCCCGACGATCAATCACCCAGCCACGGACCTCCACTTCTCGACCAAGCCAGGCTGCCGTCGGTGCCGAGAACTGCTCCCGGTCGTCTCGCCCTATGCGTAAAACCAGTGGTCCGTCCATCTCCAGCCACAGGTGACCAGCCGCTTCATTGAACGACTGAATCCGCCCGCGCAGCACCTGAAAGCCACCCGTCTGCAGATCAGCCACCGGCTTGATCGGCGACTCGCCCCACAGACCAAGACGCGCACTACGGGCGCGTCGCTCGGCATCCAGATGACAGCGGGCCAGCGCCGTATTGGGCGGTACCGCTATGGCAAAGCCTAGCCCTTCCTCAAGCAGCCGTGCTTCCAGATTATAGCCATCCGCAGAGAAAAGATGGCCCAGCGTTCGCCCATAACGGTCGCGCCCCTCTGTCCCGACAACCAGACGCAAACCAGCGGCGCCAGCAAGCTCCTGCAAGCGACGCTTGGCCGCCTGAGAAAAGGGCTGGGAGGGCTCGCCACGACGCCCGATTTCAGGTGTATCCAGGCCAATCAGGCGCAGGCGCCGCCCATCGGTCAACTGTAGGGTATCGCCATCCAGCACAAACTGGCTGGCGACCAACTCGCCCCGCTCAGTGAGCTGACACGAGTCGGCCAGCAGGACGCCGGAAAACAACCAGGCAACAAAAAAGGCGCCCACATGGAGCGCCTTTCTGTGTTGCCTGATGGCCATTGCAAACAGGCCAGAGGACAATTTACTTGGTGCTGACAGCGCCAAAGCGCTGCTTGAAACGCTCGATACGACCACCGGTATCCAGCATCTTCTGCTTGCCGGTGTAGAAGGGGTGGCACTCGGAGCATACGTCCAGGTGAATACCCTTGGTCAGCGTAGAACGGGTCTTGATCACGTTGCCGCAGCTGCAAGTGGCTTCAAGCTCAACGTAGGTAGGATGCAAATCAGCTTTCATGGTCTTTCCTCTGTGGGTGTGCCGCCACCGGATCAACCTGATCAGGCACCGCACTGTACGTGTGTTTGCTGGCTCCAGCGCTTGGGCACAGGGACCGTAAAATAGGCCGGCGATAATAACAGAATCCGCTGCAGACGCAAGTATCCTGCATTCCTTGACGGGAGTGCTAACATGCCGCGACTGACTTAGGGAGTTTTCTGTGTCCGGACCCATTCTGCAGGTTGCCCTGCCCTCACCCCTGCGCCGCCTGTTCGACTACCAGTCGCCGGCGGGCGCTCGCAAGGAGGATCTGCGCATCGGATCACGGGTCCGTGTACCCTTTGGTCAGCGCCAGATGGTAGGCCTGATCGCCAGTCTCAGCGACACCACCGAGGTGCCCAGCGGCAAGCTCAAGCGCGCTGTCGAACTGATTGACCTGCAACCCCTGATGCCCGACAGCCTGTGGCAGCTCTGCCTGTGGACCGCCAGCTATTATCAGCATGGTCTTGGCGATACCCTCAGTTGCGCACTGCCCACCCTGTTGCGTCAGGGTGAGCCAGCACTGGCGCGCCAGGACGTACTCTGGAAGCTGCTGCCGGGCGCCTACCCCGAGCATCCAGCGGTCAGTCGCGCAGCCAAGCAAAAGCAGGCCGTACAGGTTTTATCACAGCACCCGCATGGGCTGTCACATGCACTGATTAGCCAATGGGGGCTGACCCGCGATGCCCTGGAGGCCCTGGAGCGCAAGGGCCTGGCAACACGCATTGAACAGTCGCCGCACCACAGTGCCGAACCCTTACCCTTATTAAGGGAGGTACCTCTGAGCGCCAACGCCGAACAACAGGCCGCACTGCAGGCTATTGCCGCAGAAAAAGGCTTTGTCTGCTGGTTATTGGATGGTGTGACAGGTAGCGGCAAAACCGAGGTCTATCTGCAAGCCATCGAACAACGCCTGCGACTGGGCCTGCAGGTACTGGTACTGATTCCGGAAATCGGCCTCACCCCCCAGACCCTTGATCGCTTTCAACGACGTTTCAGTTGCCCCACCGTGATCTTGCACTCAGGCCTGAATGACCGCGAGCGGCTGGACGCCTGGATTGCCGCCCGGGACGGCGAGGCCAGCATCATCATTGGCACCCGCTCGGCGATATTCACGCCACTGGCTCGTCCGGGCCTGATCATTGTCGATGAGGAACACGACCTGTCCTTCAAACAGCAGGAGGGGCTACGCTATAACGCCCGCGATCTGGCGGTGTACCGTGGCCATGTGGAAAACATGCCGGTGATTCTCGGCTCGGCTACGCCCTCACTGGAGAGTTTGCATAACGTCCGCCGCAACCGTTATCGCCACCTGTTGCTGACCGAGCGCGCCGGCCAGGCCAAGCCCCCGCAGTTCCAGTGCATCGACATTCGTAGCCGCAAGCTGCAGGCCGGACTCTGCCGCCCCATGACCGAAGCCATAGGCGAGCATCTGCAACGCGGCAATCAGGTTCTGGTATTTATCAACCGCCGCGGTTTTGCGCCCACGCTGATGTGCCACGACTGCGGTTGGATTGCCGAGTGCACACGCTGCGATGCGCGCATGACCGTGCATCAGAACCCGGCCCGGCTGCACTGCCACCACTGCGACAGTCAGCGCCCATTGGAAACCGAGTGTCCGAAATGCTTCAGCATCGAGCTGAAACCCCTGGGCGCAGGCACCGAGCGAACCGAAGAATATCTGGCCAGTTGCTTCCCCAGCTTCTCGGTTCTGCGCATTGACCGCGAGAGCATGGCCCGCAAAAGCGCCATGCAGGACGCCATCAAACGCATTCAAAGTGGCGCACCCTGCCTGCTGGTTGGCACCCAGATGTTGGCCAAGGGTCACCATTTCCCGGATGTCACGCTGGTCGCCATTCTGGATGCCGATGGCGGATTGTTTTCCGCCGACTTCCGCGGCCCGGAACGCATGGCTCAGCTGATCACCCAGGTCGCCGGACGCGCCGGTCGCGCGGACAAACCCGGACAGGTGCTGATCCAGACGCATATGGCCGAACACCCCCTGCTGATAGCCCTGACCGAACAGGGCTACGGGGCGATTGCCGAACATGAACTGGATGCCCGTGGCCGCGCCGGCTTGCCGCCGTTCAGTTTTATCGCCCTGCTGCGGGCCGAATCAAACAACGCCGCCAATGCCAATGCCTTTCTGGAATCAGCCTGCGAACTGGCCGAACAACTGACCGATAGCCTCGGACTCGGGGTGATCGACATGCTCGGCCCGGTACCCTCGGTCATGGAACGCCGCGCCGGACGCTATCGGGCGCAGCTGCTGGTGCAATCGCCGCAGCGTTCGACCCTGCACCAATTGTTGTTTCACTGGTTGCCACAACTGGAAAGCCATCCGCTGGGACGCAAGGTTCGCTGGTCGATCGACGTCGATCCGCTGGACATGTTTTGAACGGGATTTGGCAAGCGCGCTCTGAACGCGGATAATGCCCGGTTTTCCACAGGCATTCGCCGGATACCCAACTGCATATGAAGAACATCATCAGTCAGCTGCTTGCCAGCGCCGTTACCACGCTTCAGCAACAGGGCGTGCTGCCCGCTGATCTGACGCCGTCGATTCAGGTTGAACTGGCGCGCGACAAGAGTCACGGTGACTTTGCCAGCAATCTGGCCATGATGCTGGCCAAACCGGCCGGTATGAAGCCGCGCGACCTAGCTGAACAACTGGTTGCAGCGCTGCCGAGCCATCCGGCGGTAGCCAGCGTGAACATTGCCGGCCCGGGTTTTATCAACGTCTTTCAGGACCCCCAGTGGCTGGCCGGCAAGCTTGATCAGGCGCTGGCTGACAGCCGCTTGGGTGTCGCCGCTGCCGAGCCGACCCAGCGTGTAGTGGTCGACTACTCCTCGCCCAACCTGGCCAAGGAAATGCACGTAGGCCACCTGCGCTCCACCATCATTGGTGATGCCGTGGCGCGAGTGCTGGAGCACCTGGGCCACAGCGTCATCCGCCAGAACCATGTCGGCGACTGGGGCACCCAGTTCGGCATGCTGCTGGCCTATCTGGAAGAGCACAGCGTCGACGCCGAAGCCGAACTGGCCGATCTGGAGCACTTTTACCGTCAGGCCAAGCAGCGCTTCGACCAGTCTCCCGAGTTTGCTGATCGCGCCCGTGAGCGGGTAGTTCAGCTGCAGGCCGGTGACCCCGAATGCCTGGCCCTGTGGCAGCGCTTCAACAGTATCTCGCTGGGCCATTGCCAGGCCATTTACCAGCGTCTGGGCGTAAGCCTGAGCGCTGAGGATGTACGCGGCGAAAGCGCCTATAACGACCAGCTCGCCGGCATAGTCGATGCGCTGAAAGCCAAGGGCCTGCTGACCGAGAGCCAGGGCGCCCAGTGCGTGTTCCTCGATCAGTTCAAGAATGCCGAAGGTAACCCGCTGCCCGTGATCATTCAAAAGGCTGGCGGCGGTTACCTGTACGCCACCTCGGACCTGGTCGCCATGCGCTACCGCGTCGAGCAGCTCAAGGCCGACCGCGTGCTGTACTTTGTTGACCAACGCCAGGCGCTGCACTTTCAGCAGGTGTTTGCTGTGGCAAAACTGGCCGGTTTTGTACCCGAGCAGGTGCAACTCGAACACATGGGCTTTGGCACCATGAACGGCGCCGACGGCAAGCCGTTCAAGACCCGCGATGGCGGTACCGTCAAACTCATTGACTTGCTTGAGGAAGCCGAACAGCGTGCCTATCGCCTGGTCGCCGAGAAAAACCCGGAGTTGGCTGAGGCCGACCTGCAACAGATTGGTCTCGCCGTCGGTATTGGCGCCGTCAAGTATGCCGACCTGTCCAAGCACCGCAGCAGCGACTACAGCTTCAACTTTGAGCTGATGCTGAGCTTTGAGGGCAATACCGCGCCCTACCTGATGTACGCCTACACTCGGGTCGCCAGCATATTTCGCAAACTGGAGCGGAGCATGCTGGCCATCAATGACCTGGCGCCCATGCAACTGGTTGAGCCAGCGGAAACCGAGCTGGCCGCCCACCTCGACCAGTTCAGCCAGACCCTGGAATACGTAGCCCGTGAAGGCACCCCGCATGTGCTCTGCCACTATCTATACGAGCTGGCGGGTCGCTTCTCCAGTTTCTACGAAAACTGCCCGATTCTCGGCGCCGAACAACCGGCCCAGCGCGACAGCCGCCTGCGCCTAGCCGCCCTGACTGGACGCACACTGCAGCAAGGGCTTACCCTGCTCGGCATTGATACTCTGGAGCGCATGTAAGCAGCATGGCCAAAGCACGCAAAGCCCCCCGGCGCGGCGCCAGCCGTCAGCAGCAATCGAACAAGCGCAGCATTCCCGGTTGGCTGTGGCTGGTCAGCGGGCTGGCCATCGGCTTGTTTGTAGCCTTTCTGTTTCAGCTTGAGCCTGGCAAGGACGGCATTCGTCGCGACGCAACACCCACCCCACCGCCACCGACCCAGCGTGCACCCGTCACCACTGCACCCGAACAGCCACGTTACGACTTCTATACCCTGTTACCGGAGTCTGAAGTCATCGTGCCGCAGAACACCGCAGCAGAAACGCCTGCAGCAGAAACGGAAACCCCTCGGCCTGACACACCTGCAACGGCTACCACACAGTTTTTCCTGCAGGCCGGCTCCTTCCGCCAACGTGCCGAGGCTGACCGGGTCAGGGCACAAATTCTGCTGCTGGGTCTGGACGTCAACCTGGAAAACGCCAATCTGGCCGGTGGCGAGACCTGGTATCGGGTGCAAGTTGGTCCCTTCGGTGACCGCTCCAGCCTCGACCAGGCACAGAAAACCCTGGCCGGGAATGGCTTCGATAACCTGCTGCTGCAACGCCGGCCACAATAAGCCGTAGCCTGCCGTCGACAATAATTGCTCCAACAGCCTCGGGTGAGATCACCCGGGCTGTCGTATTTATACCCGCCTTGAATTCCCCAATCCTGCCCCCAGATAAACTGCATATGGTCGCCGCCACTGCGCCGACCCCCCTCTGAACAGTCAAGCAGGAGCTGCGCGTGACCACAATCGTATCCGTTCGTCGCAACGGCAAGGTGGTGATCGGCGGTGATGGCCAGGTCTCACTGGGCAATACCGTCATGAAGGGCAATGCCCGCAAAGTACGTCGTCTTTACAAGGACCAGGTCATTGCCGGTTTTGCTGGCGGTACCGCAGATGCCTTTACCCTCTTCGAGCGTTTTGAAGCCCAACTCGAGAAGCATCAGGGCCATCTGGTACGCGCTGCCGTCGAACTGGCCAAAGATTGGCGTACCGATCGCGCCCTGCGGCGTCTTGAAGCCCTGCTGGCGGTGGCCAACAAGGACGCATCACTGATCATTACCGGCAACGGTGACGTGATCGAACCTGAAGAAGGTCTGATTGCCATTGGTTCCGGCGGCCCCTTTGCCCAGGCTGCCGCCAGCGCCTTGCTGCGCAATACCGAACTGTCCGCCCGTGAGATTGTCGAACAAAGCCTGAACATTGCCGGCGAAATCTGCATCTACACCAATCATAACCAGACCATTGAGGAGCTGGATGCCAACACCTGAGGCATCCGGAAAATCAGCAGCATGTCCATGACTCCCCGCGAAATAGTTCACGAGCTCGACCGCCACATTATCGGCCAGCAGGATGCCAAGCGCGCCGTTGCCATTGCCCTGCGCAATCGCTGGCGGCGCCAGCAGCTGCCCGAGGCGCTGCGTGCTGAAGTAACGCCCAAGAACATTCTGATGATTGGTCCGACCGGCGTCGGCAAGACCGAGATAGCCCGTCGCCTGGCCAAACTGGCGCAGGCTCCCTTTATCAAGGTAGAAGCGACCAAGTTCACCGAGGTCGGTTATGTTGGCCGTGACGTCGAGTCGATCATCCGTGATCTGGTGGATGCGGCGATCAAGATGCTGCGCGAGCAGGAAATGCACAAACTGCAGCACCGCGCCGAAGATGCGGCCGAGGAGCGCATTCTGGATGCGCTGTTGCCCCCTGCACGCCAGGGCGTCAGCGACCAGCCGGTGCGCGAAGACTCCAGCACCCGCCAACTGTTCCGCAAGCGCTTGCGTGAAGGCCAGCTGGACGACAAGGACATTGACATCGAACTGGCCGATACCCCGGTCGGGGTCGAAATCATGGCGCCACCCGGCATGGAAGAAATGACCAGCCAGCTGCAGAACATGTTTTCCAGCTTCGGCAAGGACAAGCGCAAAACCCGCACCCTCAAGGTCAAGGATGCGCTGAAACTGGCACGCGATGAAGAAGCCGCCCGTCTGGTCAACGAAGAGGACATCAAGACCCGCGCCATTCACGCGGTCGAGCAGAACGGCATCGTGTTTCTTGATGAAATCGACAAGGTCAGCAAGCGCGCCAACAGTGGTGGCGGCGCCGATGTCTCGCGCGAAGGCGTGCAGCGCGATCTGCTGCCACTGATTGAGGGCTGCACGGTGAACACCAAGTTTGGCATGATCAAGACCGACCATATCCTGTTCATTGCCTCGGGTGCCTTTCACCTGACCAAGCCCTCGGACCTGATTCCCGAGCTGCAAGGCCGTCTGCCGATCCGCGTGGAACTGCAATCGCTGACACCGGGTGATTTCGAGCGCATCCTGACCGAACCCCATGCCTCGCTGACCGAGCAATACCGAGCACTCATGCAGACCGAAGGACTGGACATCGACTTTACTGAAGATGCCATCAAGCGTCTGGCGGAAATCGCCTGGCAGGTCAACGAAAAAACCGAGAACATCGGTGCCCGCCGCCTGCACACGGTGCTTGAACGCCTTCTGGAGGAGGTCTCCTTCGCTGCCGCCGATCTGGCCAGCAGCCAGGACGGCTCGCCGCTGAATATTGACGCCGCCTACGTAGAACAGCACCTGGGCGAGTTGGCGGTCAATGAAGATCTGTCGCGGTATATTCTCTAAGATAAGCCGCAAGCGACAAGCTGCAAGCTGTAAGCAGACCGTGCTGACGACACATACTGCTTTGTAGCTTGTAGCTTGAGGCTTGTCGCTTGAAGCTGAAAGGACTGTCCATGCCCATTCCCACCACCATCAAACTGCATAAAGCCTCGCGCACCTTGGAGCTGGGGTATGCGGATGGGCGCAGTTTCAGTTTGCCGGCGGAGTATCTGCGCGTCAGCTCACCGTCGGCTGAGGTGCGCGGTCATGGCAAGCCGGTGCTGCAGACCGGCAAGCAGCATGTCGTGCTGGTAGGCCTTGAGCAGGCCGGCAGCTATGCCCTCAAGCTGGTATTTGATGACGGGCATGACAGCGGCCTCTTCACCTGGGAATACCTTTACCAACTGGCCACCGAACAGTCCCAGCGCTGGCAGGCCTACCTCGACCAATTGGCCGCCGCCGGCGCCAGTCGCGATCCGCATACCTCCGCTGTACGTTTCATTCCCTGAGCCAAACCCATCAGGGCATAAGCGCGAATCTGCCGGAAAATACCGTCATCGCAGCTAAAACGGTTTAAAACCGCTGTCCGCCCGTGCTAACTTGTCTCACAAGTTAACAATTCTTCACAGTCAGGGCAGCTTTCGCCTACCGGCTGCCACGCTTTGCGCAGCACCCTACACGCCTTGTCTCTGCTCAGTCAGATTAGTTATGGAGCTTTAATAGATGGCCCACAAAAAAGACGAAGAACTCGGCCAGCAGGCCAGTGAGAACATTCTTGGCCCCAATCCGATCATCGGCGCACCAACCCGGGATCTGATCACCACGGCACGTCTGGTATTGCGTCAGACCGTCAAGCAGCCGATCCACAGCCTCAAGCATATTGGCCGTCTGGGCCTGGCGGTCAAGGATGTCATGCTCGGGCGCTCCGAGATTGCCCCAACCCCGGATGACAAGCGCTTTGGCGATCCGACCTGGACGCAAAACCCGCTGTATCGCCGCTATATGCAGGGCTATCTGGCCTGGCGCAAAGAGTTGAACAACTGGATTACCACCGCCGACTTGCCACCCCAGGACATTACCCGCGCCCAGTTCGTCATTGCCCTGATGACCGAAGCCATGGCGCCAACCAATACCGCCTTGAATCCCGCGGCGATCAAACGCTTCTTTGAAACCGGCGGCAAGAGCCTGTTCGATGGCCTGACCCATCTGGCTCAAGACATGGCCAATAATGGTGGCATGCCCAGCCAGGTCAATATGAAGGCCTTTGAAGTCGGCAAAAACCTGGCCGTGACCAAGGGCTCAGTAGTCTTTCGCAATGAAGTGCTGGAGCTGATCCAGTACAAGCCGCTGACCGAAGAGGTCTACGAGCGTCCGGTGCTGGTAGTGCCGCCACAGATCAACAAGTTCTATGTGTTTGACCTGTCGCCGGAAAAAAGCCTGGCACGCTACCTGACTCTGAGTCATATGCAGACCTTTGTGGTCAGCTGGCGCAATCCGACCAAGGCCCAGCGTGAATGGGGCCTGTCCACCTATATTGAAGCCCTGAAAGAAGCCGTCGACGTGGTCCTGAGCATTACCGGCAGCAAGGATCTGAGCATGCTCGGAGCCTGCTCCGGCGGCCTCACCACCGCGTCCCTGCTTGGACACTATGCAGCCTTGAAGGAAAAGAAAGTCCACTCCTTCACCCTGCTGGTCAGCGTGCTGGACACGGAAGTGAAGACTCAGGTGGCGCTATTCGCCGATGAGAAGTCGATTGAAGCTGCGCGGCGCATGTCCTACCAGAACGGTGTACTGGAAGGCAAAGACATGGCCAAGGTGTTTGCCTGGATGCGCCCCAACGATCTGATCTGGAATTACTGGGTCAACAACTACCTGCTCGGCAATGAGCCGCCGGTATTCGACATTCTGTTCTGGAACAATGACACCACGCGCCTGCCCGCAGCGCTGCACGGCGAGTTCCTGGAAATGTTCAAGACCAACCCGCTGACTCGAGCCAATGCTCTGGAAGTCTGTGGCACACCGATTGACCTCAAGCAGGTCAAGTGCGACTTTTTCTGTATTGCCGGCCTGACCGATCACATCACGCCCTGGGATGCCTGCTACAAGTCAGCACGCCTACTCGGCGGCAAGTGCGAATTTGTTTTGTCCTCAAGTGGACACATTCAGAGTATTCTGAATCCACCAGGCAATCCCAAGTCGCGCTTCTTTACCAACACCAGCATGCCGGATGATCCCAAGCAGTGGCTGGAAACTGCCACCAAACAATCCGACTCCTGGTGGCAATACTGGCGCGACTGGCTGCATGCCCGTGGCGGCAAGCTCAAGGCCGCTCCGACGGTACTGGGCAACGACAACTTTGTGCCGATGGAAGCGGCGCCCGGGACTTATGTTCACGAACGCTAGGCGCGTCATTACGAGATCAGCAGATGCCGCAGCACTCTTTTGTTTTTCGCACTATCGAACTGGATGGCCAGTTCCTTCGGACCGCCGTCCGACCCGGCAAGGGCAATCTTCCGCCCTTGCTGGTGTTCAATGGTATCGGCGCCAACCTGGAACTGGTGTTCCCTTTCGTCAAGGCGCTGGACCCGGACCTTGAGGTTATCGCCTTTGACGTGCCCGGCGTTGGCGGCTCGTCTACGCCGATGACGCCCTACCGTTTCCCCGGTCTGGCCAAACTGGCGGCACGCATGCTCGATTACCTGAACTATGGTCAGGTCAATGTCATTGGTGTGTCCTGGGGTGGTGCACTGGCCCAGCAATTTGCCCGTGATTACCCCGAGCGCTGCAAAAAACTGATCCTGGCGGCCACCGCCGCTGGCGCCGTGATGGTGCCGGGCAAGCCCAAGGTTCTGCTGAAGATGGCCAGTCCGCGCCGTTATATTCAGCCCTCACATGGCGTCAAGATTGCTGCCGACATCTACGGTGGCGCCTTCCGACGCGATCCCAAACTGGCCATGTCGCATGCTGCCAAGGTGCGTTCCTCCGGCAAGGTCGGCTATTACTGGCAGCTGTTTGCCGGCCTGGGCTGGACCAGTATTCATTGGCTGCACAAAATCCGTCAGCCGACCCTGGTGCTGGCCGGCGATGATGACCCGATTATTCCGCTGATCAACATGCGCATGATCGCCTGGCGTATTCCCAACGCGGAACTGCACGTGATTGATGATGGCCACCTGTTCCTGATCACCCGAGCAGATGCCGTAGCACCGATCATCATGCGTTTTCTGGCCGAGGAAAAGCAGCGTGCGGTAATCAAGCCACTGCTCAGCGGACTGATCAAACGTTGAGTCTTGAGCGCCTTGGGGTACACTGAGATCACCTTCAATTGTATCTGGACAAGGACCCCTGGATGCCCGTCAGCACGACCCCTCAGGCAACGACCGCACTGACCGGGGATCTGGCTGACAGATTGTTGGCAGCACTTCGCACACTCCCGGCTCAACCCTGTCACCATGCACGCCATACTCTGGCATTGGGCACCCGCCTGCTGGGTGCCTTGCGTGGCGATCAACAGCACGCCTTGGTACCCGGCGACAGTCGCTTCGGGCATCCCGACTGGCAAGCCCAGTCCTGTTTGCAGCGCAGCCTGCAAGCCTGGCTAAGCCTGTGTGCCCAGGGCGAAGACTGGCTGCAGGGCTTACAGGTCAGCCCGGCGGACCGCAGCCGCCTGGCGCTACTGGGACGGCAACTCAGCGCCGCGCTGGCCCCCAGTAACAGTCCGCTGAACCCCGAATTCAGAACACGGCTCAAGGAAACCGGTGGTCGCAGCCTGCTCAATGGCCTGCAGCATCTGGCGGCCGACCTGTTGATGGAGCGCCCGCTGGCCCCGCTGAGTGACGATCATGCTTTTCTGCTTGGCCGTGATCTGGCCAGTACTCCGGGCCGCGTGGTGCAGCGCCAACCGCTGTTTGAACTGATTCAATACCAACCTCGCACGCCCAAGGTGCACAGCAAACCGCTGCTGATCATTCCGCCGCCCCTGAACCGCTTCTATCTGCTGGATTTGACCCCCACCAGCAGCCTGGTTCGCCATGCCCTGGAACAAGGGCTGCAGGTCTTTCTGATCAGTTGGCGCAACCCGACGCCCGAACAGGCCGAATGGGGCTTCAATCAGTATGTGGGTGCCTGCCTTGCGGCGCTGGAAACCAGCTGTGCGATTGCCGAGAGCAAACAGGCCATGCTGCTGGCCGTGTGCGCCGGCGGCGTACTCGGGTTGTTGCTGCAAGGGCTGCTGCAGGCCCGCAACCAGTCGCAGCGCCTCAGCGCCAGCAGCTATCTGGTGACGCCGCTGGATGCCCGACTGCAAACCGACACGCTGGCGCTGGCCGGTCCGGCGGCGCGCCAGCGCCTGCGTCGTCGGCTGTGGCGGCAGGGCTGCCTGCAGGCCAATCAACTGGGTAGCAGCTTTGCCTGGCTCAGGCCTGAACATTTTGTCTGGCCCATGGCATTGCAACGTTATGGCCTGGATCAAGCCCCGCCGGCCCGCGAAGTGCTGTTCTGGAGCCAGGACAATACCCGCCTGCCTGCGCGCCTGGTCGACGATATGCTGGATCTGTTCGAGCGCGACCCGCTGGCCGCAGCAGGGCATCTGGTGGTGCAAGGGGCCGCCATGGATCTGTCAGGCATCCAGACGCCAAGCTGGCATCTGGGCGCGCAACGCGACCATATCGTCAATTGGCAGAATAGCTATCCCGACAGCCGCCTGGGCGGCGACAAGGTATTTGTGCAGAGCCATAGTGGGCATATCCAGAGCCTGATCAATCCGCTGGATCATCCTGGCGCGCGCTTTCGTATCGGCCCGGCTCAACAGGCTGATGCCGATGCCTGGTTGGCCACCAGCACAGCGCATGAGGGCAGTTGGTGGCCACATTGGAGCGGCTGGCTGAAAAGCCATGCTGGCCGCCTCAAAGCCGCCCCGGCAGCGCTTGGCAATACGCACTTTCCACCGTTGGATGCCGCACCCGGCTGCTATGTTTACCAGAGCTGAGACACCCGATGAAAACCCGTGACCGCATCCTGTTGTGCACCCTTGAACTCTTCAATGATCAAGGCGAGCCGAATGTCACCACCCTGGATATCGCCAACGAACTGGATATCAGCCCGGGCAACCTGTATTACCACTTCCGTGGCAAGGAAGCCCTGCTCGAGGCCCTGCTGGAACAGTTCATGACCCAGACCGAGGGTCTGCTGCGCCTGGACACCGATCCGGCAGCACTGGATCCGGAAGATTACTGGTTGTTCCTGCACCTGCTGTTCGAGGGCATCATTGCCTACCGCTTCCTGTTCCAGGACCTATCCAACCTGTGCGGCCGACATGCCTTTATCCAGCGCGGCATGCAGCACTGGATTGCGGCCCTGCGCGCCACCCTGTTACGCCTGCTGCTGGGGCTGCGCGAGCAACAGCATCTGGATTGTGACGACGACAGCCTTGCGCGCCTGCTCGACGCCCTGTGCCAGACCTGCCTGTTCTGGCTCGACTACCAGCGCATTACCCGCGGTGACCAGGACAATCCCGGACTCGGCGTGCAACAGGTACTGGGCTTGCTGCTGCCCTACCTGGACAGCGATACCCGCGAGTGGATGCAGATGCTGGTAGACCGCTACCGCTGAGCAGGCACAAAAAACCCGGCCAATTGGCCGGGTAAAGGGGAAAGCGGTGTGACTCAGCTGGCCTTTTTCAAGGTCGCTGTGAGTTGATCAATCTTTGCCGACAACTTTGACATTTCACTGCTGGTAGGAATACCAAAGCGCGCAAGCACAGCACTGCGGCGTTCTTCCAGTTCGGACGCCACCTTCTCCAGACGACCACCGGTCATCTCATGGAAGCGTCCTTTCAGGGTTTCCAGCTTGCTGGTAGCGGTCTCGACCTGCTCGGAGATCAGCTCTTTACCCTGCTTCTCCAGCACTTCGCCCTCGGCAACCAGATCCTTGAAGTATTCAAGGCTGTCTTTGCCTGCCTTGGCGTAGGCGCCCAGGCCAGCCAACCAGAACTGACGTGATTGCGTCTTGATGCCGTCGGCCACTTCAGTGACCAGATTCACGCCTGAGTCGATCAGAGTCTCTTTCTTTGCCGTTGCCATGGTAATCACTCCTTGCCTGTCATAAAGGGTTGGTCGCGTAGGTCTCGACCGCAGAGTCAGACTAACCAGTCATTTTAGAAAAGACATACTAATAAATGATCAAAACCCTGACCTGCAATCAGGCGCCAAGTAACCTGACCGGTACGGGACAGTGACCTGCTGGCGCCGCCCTCGGTAAATCCGTAGAGTTCCAGTTAGCAGCTGATGCTGACACCCTCGAACCTTCAGACCCGGGATAGCCCTGTGACCAGCCAATCAACCACCTTGTTTGCCCCTCTGGACACCCTGCTGGCGCGGCGTAACCAGCGCTTTGTCTGCGTCGACAGCGGCTGGCCCGAGCCCGGCCCGCAACGCCATGTCGCTCATATCAGCCATCAGACCGAGCAGGGGCTGGACCAGGAAACCCTGGACTATATTGGCCAACAACTGGGTGATGTCGCCGAGCTGCTGGCGTTTTATCAGCGCTTTGGCGAGCTGCGGCTGTATTGCGACAGCAATGAATCCGAGCATATCGGCCAGGCCAGCGCCTTTTTGATCGCCCACCCGAGCATGTGGCCCACCCTGCGCGCCGAGTTCGATGACTGGGTCGACAGCCTTGAAGACGACGAGGCCGAAGAGCTGCTACCCGGCTGGCTGGATGACTATATGGTGTTTGGTGAGGTACCCAACTCCGGCAACTATTTCCTGCTGGCCCTGGGCCCGGAACAGCAGGGACAGGTATTCGAATTCGAGCATGACGGGTTTGAATTCATCGCACGTGGCAGCTTCAGCGCCTTTATCAACCGGCTGGCCGAGGTCAACGACGATCTGCTGCGGGAAATCAGCGGCCATACCCGCTATAGCGATGGTCACAGCGATACGCAATGGCTGTGCCGCGAGTACCACTATGACAGCGATAACGGCATCTGATCGGCGTCGCGGCTTGACTTGAGCACCGGCGTCAGCCGCGCCACCCGGTGTCGTCAGGAAAGAACAGCTCTGGTGGTCCTGTGAGCCGGACACAGGCACTCAGGGTTTGGCCATCGTCCATGCGCTGACCTCATCAATTCGACAACTATTATGCATTGGCATTGCATTCCCGCTTTTGGCAGCCTGTTTCTGTACCCCGCTATTACAACAATCAAGCGATACAGCGCAGGGAGCCAAAAATGAAACGTCGTGAACTGCTCAAGTGGGCTGGCGTACTGTCCAGCGCCAGTCTGGCCCAGTCGGTAACCGCAGGCGGCAGCAGCAGCCTGCCACTCTCAGCTGCGGCAGATACCGCGCGCATGCCGCGCAGCGGGCAACGCAAGCTGAACATCCTGCTGATCGTCACCGATCAGGAGCGGGCCATGGCCGATCTACCCAGCATTCTGCACCTGCCCGGTCACGAGGCTCTGAGGCAACGCGGCGTCAGCCTGGGCAACTTTCACGTCAACACCACGCCCTGCTCGCCTTCACGCTCGGTGATCTTCACCGGGCAGCACACCCAGCACACCGGCATTACCGCCAACCTCGGCTTACCGCCGTTCAAGGCGCTGTCATCGGCGCTGCCGACCCTGGGTCATATGCTCGGCAGTCTGGGTTATCACACCGCCTACAAGGGCAAATGGCATCTCTCGCACATTGCCGAAGCCTCGGACCTGACCTATGGCACGGTAGAAACCACCACCGATGCCCTACTGCCCTTTGGCTTTGCCGACTACAACCTCAACGGTGACCCGCACGGCTCACACATGAGCGGTTTTATCTTCGACAAGGTCACCGCCAGCGATACCGTCAGTTGGCTGCACGAGCACAAGGATGATCAGCAGCCCTGGTTTATGGCGGTCAACTTCGTCAATCCGCACGACATCATGTTCTACAGCTCCGGGCCGGATCAGCAGCGCAGCCGCCTGCGGGAAAACTACCTCGGCCCCATTTCACCCGGCCCGGCAACCGGCGTCTATGCCAAACACTGGGACGTCCCCCTGCCGGCGAGTTTCTACAGCGAAGACCTGAGCCAGAAACCCTGGGCGCAGCAGACCGACGTCCACATATGCAACCAGGTGTATGGCCATATCGATCCGCATGACGAAGCACTGTGGCAGGGCCTGCAGAGTTACTACTTCAACTGCATCCGCGATGTCGACCAGTCCATCGCTCAGGTACTTGACGCTCTAAAAACCAGCGGTCGGGATCAGGACACCATCGTCATACTCACCGCTGACCACGGCGAAATGGCCGGTGCACACAAGCTGCGGCAGAAAGGCCCGCACATGTACAAGGAAAACACCCGGGTCAATTTCATCGTCAGCCACCCGGACATCCAGTACCCGCATGACACCCCGGCACTGGGTTCAACGGTCGACATCGTACCGACCATCCTCGAGCTGGCCGGCATGGGCACCTCGCAGCAAAGCGAAGAGTATCCGCAGCTGGTTGGCGTCAGTCTGGTGGGCAGCCTGGGCGGCAGCAGCCAGCGCTCCGAGCGCGATGAGCGCGGCCACCTGTTCAACTACGGCGTAAGCATGTACCTGGATCCGGAATTTACCGAAGCGGTCATGCTCAACGCCGACAAGGTCACGCCCTGGGCCATTATCAGGGAGTCCCTGCGTCAGGGCCGGCTGGGCCCATCGCGGGATAACCGCGCACTGTTCCGCGGCATCCATGACGGGCGCTACAAATTTGCCCGCTACTTTGCCCCGAGCAACCACCATACCCCCACCGATCTGCAGACCCTGATGGCCAATAACGACCTGGAACTCTACGACCTGCACAACGACCCCCATGAACTGACCAACCTGGCCAACAACCCGGAAGCACATCGCCAGTTGATTGAAAGCCTGAACAGCCGGGTCAACGATCTGGTCGCACTTGAAGTCGGTGTGGACGATGGCCGCGAGCACCCGGGCCCGAGCTTTTTGTATAACTGAGCAACCGGTCAACTCAACGGATCGCAAACCAGGGACAGACCATGAACATCGTCTTCACCCTCGGCAAGGTACTGCTCGTCATGCTCTGGGCCCTTGCCGCCCTGGCACTGCTGTTACCGGCCATGGGCGCGATCGGTAGTCTGCTGATCAAGGCCGCCGTGATCACGCTGGCCATTCATCTGCTCGAACTGGCCTGGGTAGACAAACGCCTGCGCCCACTCGCCAACCCATGGGCTCATCGGCTACAGGTATTACTGTTCGGCTACGTTCACTGGGGGCTGCTTGGCCGGAATTGATCTAGCCCACGCCCCTTGGCAACCCCGCTGAACTGCGGCACTATCAAAGCGTCGCAAAGATACTGGCCCGCCGCCTGCACACCCGGCGCCCGACCGGTCCTTTGCATCAGGCACTGAACCACTGGCTACACCCTGCGCATTTAATCGGCGCACAGGTGGGGCGGTAGCGTGTCCGGGGATTGTTCACAGACCTTATCCTCTATCCATGGGACTGGCCACACCACGAGCATGCGCGCCCACTACATGGGTATAGATCATGGTCGTATTCACATCGTTATGACCCAGCAACTCCTGAATGCTGCGAATATCGGTGCCTGCCTGCAGGAGATTGGTAGCAAAGCTGTGACGAAAAGTATGACAACTGGCCTTTTTGTGGATACCCAAGCTTGACAAGGCCGCAGCCACAGACCGGCGTACCTGCTGCTCACCCACATGATGACGGCGTATTACGTTACTGCGCGGATCGAGAGAGCGCTGTGGTGCCGGGAAAACATATTGCCACTGAGGGCTGGTCGGCGCCTTGGGGTATTTTTTGGCAAGCGCACCGGGTAAATACACAGCGCCAAAGCCATCTTGCAGGTCGCGTTGGTGCAGTGCCAAAGCCAAATCAATTTGTGAGCGCAAAGGCGCCAAAAGAGAACGAGGTAACAGCGTGCGCCGCCACTTCTCACCTTTGGCCTCACGCACAAACAGGCACTGCTCAGAAAAATCAACATCCTGCACCCGCAGACGCACGGCCTCCATTACGCGTAACCCGGAGCCATACATCAAACCTGCCACAAGTTGATGAGTGCCTTTCATGGCAGCAATGACCTGCATCGCCTCAGCATGTGAAAACACCACTGGCAATCGCCGCCCCTTACTGGTTCTGCTGAACTGCAGGTCACTTAGCTCAATGCCAAGAAATTGCTTGTAGAGATAAACCACCGCATTAAGCGCCGTCTTTTGAGTGTTGACCGACACCTGACGCTTATTGGCCAGGTAGCTCAGCCAGGCATCAACCTCCTCTGCACCCATTGCCTCTGGGTGACGACGCTCATGGAACCGGATGAAATCCAGAACCCATAAGCAATAGGTTTTTTCAGTACGGCAAGCCAAACGCTTGGCCCGCATATGCGCCTTGAAGCGATCCATAAAACGCACAGGCTGCGGTGGGAGAGGAACCGGAATGTCGTCCATTGACTGTCTCCATGCTGTATATACAACCAGCATTGTTTAAAATGACAGCCAGGGCAAGCCGGAAAAACGATCGGTGTGACCGATATCTCAGAGCAATTGCATTTTTTTGCTTTTTATTCAACTAATTCAGGTGGTTACGAATCAAACCCAAAATGGGGATATGAGTCGCTGCGACCGTTTTGCAAAATAGCTTTTTATCGCCAGAAGGGCCAGAAGCCTTTATTTACATGACTTGCAGCTAGTTTGAGGTTAGATTTGAAAAAGACAAAACGATCACCGAGATATGAGTCAGTGCGACCACTATACAAATGTTAACCCTCAAGGAGATATCCGGTTGAGTATTAATATTCGAAAAGAACAACCAAGGGATACTCAAAGCATCCATGAGGTTACTGTTGCCGCCTTTCTTGAAGCGCCACACACCGATCATACGGAGCAGTTTATTGTTAAAGCACTTCGTGAGTCAGGCGCATTATCAATTTCACTTGTTGCCGAAGAAGAAGGTAATGTCGTTGGGCATGTGGCGCTTTCTCCGGTTACTATTTCTGACAATATAGATAGTTGGTATGGTCTTGGTCCAATATCAGTTCTTCCCAACAAGCAGGGTAAAGGTATTGGCTCAAAGCTCATGAGAGCTGCCATCCAAGAGCTAAAGAATAAAAAAGCTAAAGGTTGTGTATTGCTTGGAGATCCAGACTATTACCATCGCTTTGGCTTTAAACCTAGAGAAGGTTTAGTACTTCCTGGTGTTCCACCTGAATATTTCCAAGCTTTGGTATTTCAAGGTGATTTACCTCAAGGAAAGGTTACTTACCATGAGTCTTTTTCAGCAAAGGGTTAACAAGTCAAAGCACTCGGACGCAGCAATGCTGCGCCGGTGTTTGAGGCGTTAAATGTCTATGATCGATCACGATAAATTCCGGACCTTGGTCAAGCAACTCTATGCCACGGTCAATGAGTTGGAGACCATGTTCCCGGGCAGGCACTTCACCCCAGATGGTCACATGGTTGGCAGTCTGGGTGAGTGCATCGTGGCCGACGCCTATAACTTGGAGCTGAAGACAGCTTCCAACAAAGGCTATGACGCTGTCACCGAAACCGGCTTGGAAGTTGAGATCAAAGCTACGCAATCCAAATCTGTAGCGTTCCGGAGTCAGCCCCAGCATACGATCATCATCAAGATCTTGCGTGACGGAACATTCGAAGAAATTTATAACGGGCCAGGAGCCCTTGTTTGGGATCAGTTCACAAGTAAACGACTACCGAGTAATGGTCAGTTTCAAATCTCTCTCAACAAGCTCCGGCAACTCAATCAAACAGTGGCTCAGTCGGACCGTGTGCCCAGGGCCATTTAACAAGGCGCATCAGTACGCGGCCGGTGGCCGCCGGATGTCCCTGACGGGGCGCGTGATCTTGCACCACTTTAGTGGACGGTCATTTACCGGAAACCAGAGGGCGCCTGTCATGGGACCCGCCCAAAAAAACTACGACAAGGTTCCTCCTCCGCCTCTTGAGCCACTTTGCGTATTACATGACCGACTGCTAGTGCCGGACAAGACCCACACCTTTCGCGCTGTCTGTTTCAGGGAGATACATGCTTGGATGAGTTGACGGACGGGGTGGTAAAAACGCTACTGCGGCTGGTTGGCGTGCTCGTTCGCGCTTTGGTCTGGCTGATCTGGGATTTTATTTTCGAGATTATTGGCTGGTATGTTGGCTGGGTTCTGTGTCGCGTCATCAGCGTTGGCAGACTGCCGCAGGAGTCCATCAACGAGCACGAGCGTGCTTCAACCCTGACCCATCTCATCGTGTCTCTGGTCGGGTTTGCCTTTTTAATTGGCCTGTCTTTGCTTATTGCGCAACTGGTCGGCCCTGGTTAATCAGGCATCCGCAACCTATTCATGTCATCCACCCTGCCGGGCCGGGCGGCTTTTTCGCCCCCTCCCGCATGGCAGGGGCAGGCTCTCACTTCCGCCCTTGCGCTGGCGTGCCCGGTATTGGCTTGAACGGATGGCACACAGCAACGCGGAAACGGAAACGGGCGTTGCTGTGGACGCCTGATACGGCCTTGCGTCGGCTATCGTTTGGACGGCAAAGCCGTTGGCTTATGCCAGCCTTGACACATCAATCCCGCCCTAGCCGATGCTGCGCCACAAAGTGCGCCGCGTCGCGACCAAAGTTGCCCCTGTAGCGCTCCCTCACGCGAATACGCTCTGCTATGTCATGAAGGTGATATTGCTGCTCCATGGCCAGACCGTAATTGGGCAGGTGGACGAGGTCCACGGATCTGGCAAGGTACTCCGGCATGGTCACCTTGTGGCCGATAAAGGCGCTGGTGTACAGCAGCTCCATATAGGGTGCATTGCTACTGACTCCCGCAGGCGCGTGGCCGTAGATCAGCCGCTGCTCGTCATCCAGAAGGTGTCTTTGATAACGCGCTGCAACATCCTCTTCAAGGAAGTGGCTGCGGAACCAGTGCGGGGCAAAGGACGTTTGTGCATCGCGGGTAATGACGCCCCGGATACTCGATGAGTGTTGCCGCACTGGCGAGGCATCCCCGGGATTGGCGATATCGCGTACGGCGGCGTGCACGGCTACCCCGGCACCCAGCGACGCTCCTACGATAAAGATGTCATCCGGGTTGATATTGAGTTCGGCAGCATGATGCCGCGCGAACTGGATAGCATAGCTCAGGTCATTCACCGAGGTGGGCGTGAGGTCGGCCTCCAGTTTCTTTACCGGGTGCCTGAAGTCCAGTGACGCAACCACTACGCCTGCACCAGCATCGGCTATACCCAGCAAGCGCTTGAGCAGTGACTGGTTGTTGGTGAGCAACGACTCCTTGTTCGACCCCGCTGAGTGCGCATAAAAAATCAGCGTACTCGGTGGTGCTTCCGGGTTGATCTGCGCATTGGCATGCGAGTAATAGAGATCCATGCGCAACCCGTCCGGCAGTCCGTCGCCACGATCAGGCAGCCAACTGACACCCGGATCGCCATAGTAGATATTGGCGTAATAGCCGCAGACAGGACTGCAATCAGCTAGGGCCTGGAAGTGATCCTGCAGATCAGCCGCCAGGAACGGCTCAGGCAGGTCCACACCGTTTGGCGGCTGGCCGCCGGTGACCTCGGCAAAGCCACATGTTGCGCCTGCAGGGTCCTGATCCAGACAAAAGCGCAGAAAGCGCTTTTCCCCCTTTTTAATGCCACCTGCATACCCGATTGACTGCGGACCAAATTGAGGGCTGGAGGCCTTTCGCCGCGAACGCAGTTGCTCATCAACAAAGAAGAGCTGGTCCGCTACCGTCGGTTTGAGGATGCTGTAGTTGATATTCACGGGCGTCCGGGGCGGAAAGTAACCTGCTACACCAGCGGGCCTGATCTCCACTGTCTGGCCAGGGGTCTGAACCTGGCCAGCACGAATACTGACCTGGTCACAGACCTCTGCTGCCGCCGTGTCAACACAGATGCGCAGATCCATCAGGCGATCCAGGGCAAGATCGATGGGGTAGTCAAGTTCGGACACGCCCGCGGCGCTGCGCAGCATCTGACCGGCATCCCTGACCAACACAAGGACATCGTCAACATAGATGTTGTGGTTGCCCTCCACCGCCGGGCTGACCAGGTAGCGGATTGTACTGGGCTCCTCGGGCGGCACCACAAAGCCCTGACCGACATTGAATATCCTGACAATGGGGTCCGAGGCCAGTACCACTGGCGAGCCGAGCAGCAGGCTCAGGGTTAACGCTTGAAGTACTGCTTGAGAGGCTTGCATACGCATTTTCCTTCAAAGCAAAGGGGGTTTATTCGGATGTGATGTATTGAAGTAGTTGGCAAAGGGCGCAGAGACAGGACGTCTCTGCTGAAGTTGGTGGTATCTCTGCCAAGCCCTCAGGGCCGGTGACAAGAGAACAACCAAAGCATGCTGGCGGATGACCGGGTCATCGCAAAAACCAGCCTCTGCGATTGGATAGTGGCCCTCAGGTCAGGCACGGTGCTGTGCGCTGGACCACACAAGGCTCAACTTTATAAATGGCTAACAACACGACTCAAACCCGCAGCAAGCTTTGAGCCGATAAGGCATCACAAACGCCACCCTTTCACAGCCAGAGCAGCCGGTCGGGCTCGCCTGAGGCTGACCGAATACGCCGCTTAATCAGGCTCTCTGACCGGGTAGGCAACGGTCCTTCTGAGCGCGGCTGGGTATTAATATACGCTTTTCAGAACAGCCTTCAATGGGCATTTTTTAACCCGACCTTGTCGTTTTGCTGGCGCCAAACTTCGGGCTTTTCAGCCGGTTTTGCCAACGCTGGCCAGTGAGCTCAAACCAGACTTTAAACCAGCAACGCATTGGTAACAGCCGCTCTCAGTTTGCCGGCTGTGATCCTGATCTGAGCCGGGTTGCTCGGTGCCCGTCACGGTTGAATTACCCCATGCACGACCTAGAATCAGATCAGTGCCTGCGGCACCCAAGGCAGAACCGATGCACATACCGTCCAGACGTGAGGAGAACAGACCATGACCTATACCGGTGGTTGCCAGTGTGGTGCCATTCGTTACGAACTGACCGGCAGCCCCAAGGCAGTGGCGCTGTGTCATTGTCGGGATTGCCAGCGCAGTGCGGGCGCACCGGCCGTCGCCTGGGCAATGTTTGCTGAATCCGCCCTTACCCTGACCCGCGGGCAACCCAAGACCATCAATTCATCCGGCACGTCGATGCGCAGCTTCTGCCCTGAGTGCGGCACCGGTCTGCTGTTTCGCAATAACGACGTGCTGCCCGGTATCGTTGATATTCAGTCGGTAACGCTGGATGACCCGGAGGCGTTAGCGCCCAGCATACAGATTCAAACCGCCGAACGCCTGAGCTGGATGGCACACAGTCACACGTTGCCGGCCTTTGAGCGCTTTCCAGACTGAAACGCCGGCGTGCAAGGCCTCAGCGCTCGATTGCATAGGGTCTTATTCCGGCCTTTTATGACACGTCTCGGGCGCTGTTTGACTGTGCTAAGGTCTGCATCGGATTGGCGCAGGCACCTGAAGCGGTCTGCCCATTTAGATTGCAAGCCAGAGGGGAGCAAGGGTGGATTACGAAGAAGTGGTTTACGGGCGTCGCAGTATTCGCGCGTTCAAGCAGCAACCGATTCCGCGCAGCGTGCTCGAAGACGTCATTGCGCTGGCCGCCAGAGCGCCCTCCTCCATGAATACCCAACCCTGGCATCTGCATGTGCTGACCGGTGAGCCGCTGGACCGGATTCGCGCCGAAAATACCGAGCGCATGCTCAATGGCGTCCCCCCGTCCAAAGAGAGCCGCGGCATTGGCACCTACGAGGGTGCGCACCGGCAACGTCAGGTTGAAATCGCGGTACAACTCTTCGAGGCCATGGGTATTGCCCGTGACGACAAGGAAAAGCGTCAGGACTGGATTTTGCGCGGCTTTCGCCAGTTTGATGCGCCCGTGTCGATTGTCGTGACCTATGATCGGGTGCTGCAGGATGGCGACATTGCCCAGTTCGATTGTGGCGCGCTGGTCAATGGTCTGGTCAATGCCGCCTGGTCACGCGGACTGGGCTGCGTGGTCAACAGTCAGGGCATCATGCATTCACCGGTGGTGCGCCAGCATGCCGGTATTCCTGAGGATCAGGTGATCATGATTTGCGTCGCCATGGGTTATCCGGATGAGGACTTTCCAGCCAACGCCGTGGTATCCAAACGCCGCCCGGTCAACGAGGTGGCTCGTTTTGTCGGCTTTGCCGAGCCGGAGGCGTAACGGCAGGAGAGCGACGAGCGACCCGGGGCAGGCACGCTCTGAACCGGGGTCGGGCACAGACACAGCATCCTGTCTGCACCTGGTGGGCTTTACCGGCTATCAGCTGGATCCATCTCGTCCTGGTCTAGCGTTCGTACCTGTCCTGAATTGACCGCCTTTTGCTTTTCTTCATCGGTGTAGGGCCGGCAGGCTACGCTGTATACGTTCTGGTACCACTGCAGGCGGCGATGAATAAACTTCAAACGTCGAAAGTAGAGGCCATAGCCTTTGACCAGGCAGGCCGCATCCTGCTGCGGAATATTGGCGAAGACGTTTTCTTCCGGGTAGACCAGATAGGGAAAGTACCAGCTCTCTGTTATCTGGTAGAACTTGCCGTTTTCCAGCGCCGTGCTGCAGGGCAAAGAGGTGCAGCCGGTGAACTGATACAACTCGCCGGTTTCAATTTCCTGCTTGCCGGTTGTGTATACCAACTCTTCAAAGGTCGTGGCGTGAAAGTACAGCGCCGACAACGCAATATGCACAAGCCAGACCGCGGCCAACATGCCAACACTACGCACACCAAGCTGCTTTGCGGAAAAAATCGGCTCGCCATTAGCCTGTAATTTGAGCTCTCCGTTTTCACGTTCATAGGCAGCCCAGTTGAATAATCGGGCGACAAGGCCACCTAACTTGCGGATCAACCACCAGATCGACAGCAGAAGCCTTATCACCCTGCCCAAGATCAGCATAAAAGCATCATAGCCTTTGATCAGCCCGCCCTGGAGCTTGAGCGCACGGTCAAGACCGCCCACCCAGGCAGGTCGGTTATCCACCACGCTGGCCGGTCTGCTGGCGGCCTCTTCGAGCCTGCGCGCCCGCTCAGCCAGCGGATCGTGTTCTGACATTGTCAGGGTCCCGTGGTGAGGGCGGATTCAACCCGTTGACCATCCGGCAAGCTCATCACCGCGCTGCGCTCTGCTTCATCGTAGCCAATGCTGATGGTGCCGCTGGACTGCTCGGCAAAGAGGACGGTGTTGGCAATCTCGGGTTTGATCACACCTTCGATATAACCGGTAATACCCCGGGCGCCATTGACCGGCTTGTAATGATCGCGGCACATGGCAGACAGTGCCGATGCATCCATGCTGATGGTCAGGTTGGGCATGGTGGTTTGCACCATTTGGTTGAGCTTGCTGATTTCACGCGTTGCGATCATTTCGATGATCGACAGGCTCAGCGTTTTGAAGCAGACAATGTTTTGCCGGCCGTTAAAGCGGTTCAGGAACTCAGGGCGGTAGACCTCTTCCAGATCGGCCATGGCCAACTCTTCCGCCACGCTGAAATTGCTTTCGCCGAGGAAGTGCTGGGTACCAATGTTGGTGGTCATCATGATGATGCTGTCCCTGAACGAAACGGTTAAGCCTCGGTTATCGGTGAGCCGGGCATCATCGAGAATCTGCAAGAACACGTTGAAGACATCCGGGTGTGCCTTTTCGATCTCATCAAACAGGATGATGCGCCGCGGGTTTTTACGCATTTCATTGGTCAGGATGCCACCGGCTTCATAGCCCTCATAACCCGGTGGCGCACCGATCAGCTTGGCAACCGCGTGCTTCTCCATGTACTCGGACATATCAAAGCGCAGCAGGGCGTTCTCGTCGTCAAAGAGTTCTGCAGTCAGGGCTTTGGCAATTTCGGTTTTACCAACGCCGGAAGGCCCCAGGAACAAGAACGAAGCCTGCGGTTTGTTAGGTGCCTGCAACCCGGCCTTGGCCACACGCACCTGGTTGGCCAGCTTGCTTATGGCGACCTCTTGACCAAACACACGCTGGGCCAATTGGGCATCGAGATGCTGCAGTTTTTTGCGCTCGTCCTGGGTCAGCTTGGTCACCGGAATACCAGAGATCGCACTGAACTCCATCAGAACCTGCTCTTGTTCGAGCGCTAACTGGTCGTTGATTGCCTTGGTTTGCGCCTCAAACTCGGCTTTCTTATCTTTAACCAGGGCTTCGTACTGGGCTATTTTCTGTTTGATACGGGTAATGATCTCTGAGTCGATATTCACAGTGTCGCGCATAAATCGATTCATCGCGGCGGTGCTGCTTTTTGCCTCGTTGTCCTCGCCTGCGCTGTGTCGGGCCTCTGCTTCTTTTATCAACTGTGTTTCCAGTTCATTGTCTAAACGGCGAATACTTTCTTCGCCACTGCGCAACTCCTGGAACAGTTTTTTTATAGCTTGCTGGCGCGTTTGCCAGCTGTGCGACAGGTCCTGAATACGGGCTTTCAGCTCATCGATGCGCGCAGCGTTTGACGCGTCTTGCGCCAGTACAGCCAGCTCAGTTTCCAAAGCCACTATCCTCGGGTCCCTGGAATGCGCTCGTAGCCGGTAACTGGTCATCGCGCGATCCAGCAAGGTAAGAGAGCGCTCAGGTTGCGCGCGGTTCAGCCCCATATCGCGTACGCGGTATTTTTCGGTCAGTTCCAGCGCTGTCGCTATCGCCGAATCAGCGATGCGGATTTTGTGGAATGGCTCCAATCGGCGCCGCGCCGTTTGCGTAACAATCTCCATCAACTCATCGGCTGACGGTTCGCTCAGATCCAGGACGGTGTAATACTCGCGCATGTCAGAGTGCGCACTCAGCACTACATTCAGATCGGCATCGCGGCTTTCAATAATGACTTGCGTGTCTTTTTTGCGCACAGCACGCATCAGCGCGTTGATCAGATTGGACGCACCATTGCTGCGTGAAGCCTCGATAAAGTCGCGCATGTCCTCAATGATCAGGACACTGTCGGGTGTGCGTGCCAGCGTCTTGAGGGTTTTCTGGAAGCTGTCGTTAATGGTGTTGGGGTTGCCAGAGGCAAACAGGCCATCACTGTCCAGCCAGAAAAAGCGCTTGCTGATCAGGTCGTAGGGGGCGTCCTCTGCTGACTTGCGCTCTTCCAAACCCAGACACAGTGCCGAGCAGCCCACGCCACCGGAACCCACCAATAGAATATTGTTCGCGTCCCGCCGCGTGAGGATGGCGGTCAGCTGCTGCAAGGTGTTGGTACGGCCAATTAATGAAAATTCAGGGCGCTGTGCAAGGTAATCATGACCACGTATCAGGTGATCGTGTATCGGGGTGTTGGCTTGTCCGGACATTGACTCTCTCGTTCCTTTTTGGACTGCTGGCTTTCAGACCAGCTCCTTTGATCTTTGTACACTGAGGGTGTGGCCAACCCGCGAGCGCGGGCAGCAGATGTGGCCCTGAGCCAGATTAAAGGGTTCAGGGCCAGCCAGGCTTATATTCTGAAATCCGGGAAAGGCGTTTTGGTTTCTTTGGGCGGGACAGTAGCGGTTTTGTCTTGAGCAGCGCTGGCACCCTGGTTCATCACTTCAGCGGTAACGCCTTTGGCTTTTTTGATGGAGTTGGCCAGGTCTGCGGCTGTTGCTTCAATCTCACGCTGCAGCACCTTCTGCTCTTCCAGTGCCGAGCGGGTAATTTCCGTCGCCTTGTCGCTGATGTCCTTGTAGGTCGCCAGCTGTTCAATGGCTTTGGACAGCTCATCATTTTGCAAGTGCATATTGGTCGCATTCTTGATTGCTTCGTTCTGCGCAATATCATGCGTGATGGTGTTCATATTGTTCAGCGTGTTCTGTGTCGTGGTACGCGCTTCATTCAAGGCAGCGGACGAAACAGCGGTCAATACGGTACTCAAGCGACTGGCGATACCCGCCGTACCGCTGGTGTGCATCTTGCGGGTATGGCTGATCTGCTGGTTATTGGTATCACGCATGGACTTGATGTTCATGCTTTCTTCCTGCAACTCACCCAGCGTGCTTAATGTATCTACCTTGGACGCCGTTAATGTCTCAATATGCTCGTTAACGGCCTCGAGTTTATCTTCACGTTCATATTGCGCCAGGGTGGTTTCTGCCTCGGGAACAGTACTAAAGGCGTTGGATATCTCGGCATTACTGACTTCTGCGTCTTTTATACCGTCGCTGACGACGGCAAAAATACGCTTCATGTTGCCGTTTACCGTATCGACATTCTTGATCTGTGATTTGATCTGGTCCATCCGCGACAGCACTGAACCGGTGCGCTCGTCCGTTGTATTGACAAAGTTCAGCGCCGCTTTTACCAGACTTTCCTGACGATCCTTATGCTCGGCAGAGGTAATATCCAGCAATTCACGCAGCTGTTCTTTTTCCGTTGCGAACTCGGCAAACCTGGATTCACGGTTGAAGGTGGTGGCTTCAATCGTTTCACGTAATGCCGTAGTGGCCTGTTTATGGTTTTCGATCAGCACTTCTTTGCGTGCGATGGTCTGCAGCGCGCTTTTCTTGGTGCCACCCAGACCAAACCAGGAACGCTCGCCACGCAGGGCTGCGATATCCTGGTTCAACTCCAGAATACTGGCCTCAAGCGCATTCAGCTCTGCTTCCTGCTCGGCGCGCAGCTTTTTGATCCGCTCTTCTTCTTCCTTGTCTTCCTGGATCTCTTTGAACACATCGTACATGGCACCATCGCTGGCCATGTTGAGTCGGTGTACGGCATCGATGATTTCAATCAGGGGCGTGATCTGCACTTCAAAGTTGAGCAGTGCCGAGTTCATGTCTTCAAAAACCGCTTGTAACTCAGAAAAGGCTTCGGTGTCGGCAAGACGGATAATTTCTTTCGACATCTCTTTCCGATACGCCATCAAGTATTCTTTGAACTCTTCAAAGGCGGCGAGTCTGGCTTCATTTTCTTCTTTTGATTCTGTCGCGTCATAGGCTAACGCTCTGGCGACAGCATCTTTTTTTTCAGTTGGGGAGGCGTCTGACTGAATGACAATTTGGTGAAACGGGTTGCTTTCGATTTGAGCAAACTGGTTGGAAATCGTACTTTCTTCCGTCTTCTCAGTGGTTTCGACAGCGCGTTTCTTGGTGTATTTTTCGACCGCTTCATCCGCGAGCGATGTTGACGTTCTGCCTTTGGCAGCACCTTTTGCCATTATGTTCATCCTTAAAATATGAATACTTCATTAATCTTGACCGTTAAGCTCTAGCCCAACTGTGCACGCATTATATGACAATGCCGATGGCCGGCAAAACGAGAACGTGAACCAGTAGACAATTCAATGAAATATAGTTGGGCCTGTTTTAATGTCTGGCCTTTTTAGGGATTTAGATGCGAAACAGAGTGAAATCAATCGTAAATAAAGGTTGGTTTGCTTACCATCTCGCGCCCATACAAGACAGGATCAGACAGGGTGTTTGGGGAGGGGATGCAAACGGGGTATTCGCGGTCAAGCCCGCTCCTACAGAACCCTGTGCCGACCATAAGATCCTGCAGCCACACCGACCGTGTAGAAGCGGGGTTCGCCGCGAACGGCCGCTCGGTAGACCAACGACAAGCCGTTCAAAATCTGCGGCGTTACCCGTACATCACCCATAAAAAAACATCCCGCACGAGTCAGGTCCCAATGGCACCTTGACCTATGCAAGCGGGTATTCGCGGTCGAGCCCGCTCCTACAGAACCCTGTGCCGACCATAAGATCTTGCAGCCACACCGACCGTGTAGGAGCGGGCTCGACCGCGAACAGCCGCTCGGTAGATCAACCACAGGCCGCTCACGATCTGCGCCGTTACCCGTACATCACCCATAAAAAAACACCCCGTCCGAGCCAGGCCCGAGCGGGGTGTTTTTGTTTATCCTGTTAACCCGTTGATCTAGCCGGGAGAACGGGATGCCAAGCCTTAGCTTGCTGGCTTATCAGCTGCCGGTGCTGGTGTGGCAGCCGGTGCTGGCGCCGGTGCCGCTGGCTTGGTCGCTGCCGGTGTCACCTTGGGAGCTGCCTTTGGAGCAGCCTTGGGCTTGGCCGGTGCTTTGGGCTTGGCTGGCGCCTTGGGCGCAGCTGGCTTGGCGGCTGGCTTCGCAGCGGGTTTAGCCGCTGGCTTGGCTGCCGGTTTTGCTGCTGGCTTGGGCGCAGCTGCTGGTTTGGCAGCTGGCTTCGGCTTGGCTGCAGCCTTGGGAGCGGCTTTCGGCGCTGCCAAGGCTGCCGGTTTGGCGGCGGCTTTGGGCGTTGCCTTGGGGGCAGCCTTGGCCGGGGCCTTGCCGCCAGTCAACTTGCTGATCAGTTTGGTCAGCTCGTCAACCTTGGCATTCAATGCCTTGACCTCGTCACGGGAGGGAACTCCCAGGCGGGAAACAGCGTTGTTCAGGCGCTTGTCAAAGGCTTCTTCCAGCTCGTTCCACTTGCCTGATACCTTCTCGCGGGCCTGTTCGACCTTTGATTTGGCAGCGTCAACGGAATTCTTCTTGCTCTTGCCGGCTTTGCCTTTGATGGATTCAACCTGCTTGTCAATTTCAGCCTTGGCCGTCTTTTCAGCAGCCTCGCCGTCCTTGATCAGGTTTTCGAAGAGCTTGGCGCCCTCCTTGCCAACTTTGGCATAAGCACCCAAACCAGCCAGCCAGATTTGACGTGAGTAGTTCTCGATCTCACTGACCCAGCTGCTGTCCTTATCCTGCTTCTTTTTACCCGCCATGGAGTTACTCCTATATGACCTTACTTGCTGTCGATCGACTTGAGTGCAGCACTCAGATCATCAAGCTTAGCAGACAACTGGTCAATGTCCTTTTTGCTCGGAATACCCAGGCGGCTCAGGGCAGAAGCAACGCGGTCATCAAATACTTCTTCGACCTTGTTCAGGCTGCCACCAGTGCGGGCCTGGATACGGTCCTTGATGCTCTCTACCTTGCTGTTGACCAGTGTGGTAGCGGACTCAACCTGAGTGGCAACCATCTCTTTGCCTTGCTTCTCAACGGCTTCGCCTTCGCTGACCAGTTTCTTGAAGTAGTCTGCGCCTTCTTTGCCCGCTTTGGCGTAGGCACCCAGGCCAGCCAACCAGATCTGGTGTGCATAGTTCTTGATGTCACCGGCAACAGAGGCGGTGGTTTCTTCAACTTTCTTAGCAGTAGCTTTAGCCATGGTTAATACTCCTGATGTGAATTAAAAACTGGATCGTTAGTGATCCTTGATGGCCAAGCTACTCAGATAATTTAGAAAACACATACTAGAAACCGAAATAACCGCTATCAGCCAAGATACTTGACCAGCGCCTTTTCGATCTCACCTTTAACCATGCCGGCCATGGGCGTCAGCATCAGACCCAGCTTTACCGTGACCCTGACCTTGTCTTCATAGACGGATATGCAGCCATCGGCACCGCTGCGCTTGAACTTCAGGTCATCGCCTTCCCAGGTGCAGGTGGCATCCAGTTTCTGGGCCAGTTTATCGGCCAGGAGCTGGGCCTTTTCACGTGCGGATTCCTTGCCGAGGCTGTGCTCGCGGGTAATATCGACAGTTGCCATGTCAGTCTCTCTTATTTGCACTGTTGGAAAGCCATAGCATGCCGCAAAGCCTGTGGCACGTCACCTTGCAGATGCGACCCTGTGACCACCGGAAAACCCCCGCGTGGGGCAAAAATGCGGTTAGAATGAGCGCTGATTTGCCCAGGCAGACGGATACCATGAGCGATAAGCAAAACTCAGAAAACACCACACACTTCGGTTTTCAGACCGTGGCTGAATCAGACAAGGCCAGCAAGGTTGCCGAGGTCTTTCATTCCGTGGCGGCCAAGTACGACCTGATGAATGACCTGATGTCAGCGGGCATTCACCGTTTGTGGAAGCGTTTCACCATTGAGTTATCCGGCGTACGTGCCGGCAATCGAGTGTTGGATATTGCCGGAGGCACTGGCGATCTGACGCGCAAGTTCTCGCGCCTGGTAGGCCCGGAAGGCGAAGTGGTGCTGGCCGACATCAATGAATCAATGTTGCGCGTGGGCCGCGACAGACTGCTCGATCTAGGTGTGGCCGGCAATGTGCGCTTTGTCCAGGCCGATGCTGAAGCCCTGCCCTTTCCGGACAACCACTTTGACTGCATCACCATTGCCTTTGGCCTGCGCAATGTGACCCACAAGGACACCGCCATTGCTTCGATGTTGCGGGTACTGAAGCCCGGTGGTCGGTTGCTGGTACTGGAGTTCTCCAAGCCGGGCAACAAACTGCTGTCCAAAGCCTATGACCAGTATTCATTCAAGCTGTTGCCGTTGATGGGCAAGCTGGTGACCAACGACGCCGAGAGCTACCGTTATCTGGCCGAGTCGATCCGCATGCACCCGGATCAGGAAACCCTCAAGGCCATGATGGAAGCGGCCGGGTTTGCCCGCGTCAGCTATCACAACATGACCGGTGGCGTGGTCGCGCTGCACCGGGGCATCAAGCCCTGATGCTCAGTCAGGCGCTGCTGGCCGGGGTCGAGCGCAGCCTGGCTGCGGCACTCGCCCGCGATCCTCTGACAGCGAGGCGGCTGGCCGCCCTGCAGGGCAAGGTGATTGCCCTGCAGGGCAGCGAACCGGACTGGCAAGTCTTTCTTTTCCCGGCCGAGGCACGTATCGATCTGATGTTGGCCTATGACGGCGAGGCCGATTGCCGCTTGAGCGCACCTAGCTCTTTGCTCGCCAGACTGCTGGTCAGCGATCAGCGTCAAACCCTTCTGCAAGACCCACAGGTGCAACTAAGTGGCGACAGCCAGGTGCTAGTCAGCCTGCAAAATGCGCTGGGTGGCTTGCGCCTGGATGGCGAAGCCGAACTGGCGCGCTGGCTTGGCCCGGTTCCGGCCCATGCACTGGCTGGCTTGCTGCGAGATGGCTGGCAGTGGGGCGGGCAGGTGCGCCAGAGTCTGGGTCGCAGCCTGTCCGAATACCTGACCGAGGAAAGCCGGCAACTGGTTGGCCAAGCCGAAGCCGAGGTCCGTGCTGAGCAACTCTATCAATTACGCCTGGACCTGGAGCGGCTGGAAGCCCGCGTGCAACAGCTTGAGCAACCCGACCCGGAATCACCCGACACATGAATCTGACTGCCCTGTTTCGCCTGCTGCGTATTCTGCAGATCATCTGCCGTTACCGCCTTGATCAGTTAGTGCTGGACGTTCCACTACCCTGGTACGGGCGCCTGCTATTAAAAGTCGGCCCCTGGCGACTGCACCGCACGCCACGCGATCTGGGCCGGGGTGCACGGCTGCGGCTGGCCTGCGAGGATCTCGGCCCGGTCTTTGTGAAGTTCGGCCAGATTCTGTCCACCCGACGTGATCTGCTGCCTGATGATATTGCCGAAGAACTGGCGCGTCTGCAGGACAAGGTGCCGCCCTTCCCCGCTGAACAGGCGCGGCAACGTATCGAGGAGCAGCTCGGGCAGTCGATTGACAGCGTGTTTGCCAGCTTCAGCGATCAACCCCTGGCGTCAGCCTCGGTCGCACAGGTACATGCAGCGCGACTGAAGGACGGTAGCGATGTGGTGGTCAAGGTCATACGTCCGGGTATTGGCCAGGTCATTCACCAGGACATGCAATGGCTGTTTCTCTCCGCTCGCCTGCTTGAGCGCCTGTGGGTAGAAGGTCGGCGCTTGCGCCCGGTCGAGGTGGTCAGTGATTACCAGCACACCATCTTCGATGAGCTGGACCTGTACCGTGAAGCGGCCAACGCCTCGCAGCTGCGCCGCAACTTTGAAGACTCGCCACTGCTGTATATCCCCAAGATCCATTGGGACTGGTGCCGCCACAAGGTACTGGTAATGGAGCGCATCAACGGTCTGGCCGTCACGGACATGGCGGGGCTGCAGGATCAACGCACCGACATGAAAAAACTCGCCGAGCGCGGCGTGGAAATCTTCTTTACCCAGGTGTTCCGTGACAGCTTTTTCCACGCTGACATGCACCCGGGCAATATTTTCGTATCGCGCAGCCATCCCTGGGAGCCGCAGTATCTGGCTGTGGACTTTGGCATCGTCGGCAGCCTGACGCCGGAAGATCAGACCTACCTGGCGCGCAATCTGATGGCCTTCTTCAAACGCGATTACCGTCGTGTGGCACAACTCCACATTGATTCGGGCTGGGTGCCGGCAGATACCCGGGTGAATGAATTCGAGGCCGCCATCCGCAGCGTCTGCGAACCGATTTTTGAGCGCCCGCTGAAAGACATTTCCTTTGGTCAGTTGCTGCTGCGGCTGTTCCAGACCGCGCGGCGCTTCAATATGGAAGTCCAGCCACAACTGGTCCTGCTGCAGAAGACGCTGTTGAATATTGAAGGTCTGGGCCGCCAGCTGTACCCCGACCTGGATTTATGGAATACCGGGCAACCCTATCTGGAGCGCTGGATGCGCGAGCGCGCCCTGCCACCGCAGCAACTCAAGCATTGGCAACAGCAGCTGGAACAGATTCCGCCGCTGCTGCACAGTGCCCGTCAGGCCCTGGATCGACTGCCCATGGACTGCGCGCCAGCTACCCCGGCCCGTGGCAGTACCGCACTGCGCCTGGCCGGCTTGCTGCTGACCCTGGTCGGCGCCAGCAGTCTGGGTGCCGACCCCGGTCAATGGCTGGATGCCTCTGCGACCCAGGGGTTGTTGATTCTGCTCGGCGGCTGGCTGATCCTGCGCCATCCCTGAGCCGCTGCAAAGCACTGGCACACCTGACCCCATAACTGGCACACTTCGTCCATGACCAACGCAAACACCACTACCGACTGGCTGGACAGCATCAAATGGGATGCCGATGGCCTGGTTCCCGCCATTGCCCAGGACGTGCACACCCAGCGCGTACTGATGGTGGCCTGGATGAACCGCGAAGCCCTGCAGCTGACCGCTGAAGAGGGCCGTGGCATTTACTGGTCGCGCTCGCGTCAGAAACTCTGGCGCAAGGGCGAGGAGTCCGGACATATCCAGAAGGTGCACGAGTTGCGCCTGGACTGTGATGCCGACGTGATCATTCTGATGATCGAGCAGGTGGGCGGCATGGCCTGTCACACCGGCCGGGAAAGCTGTTTCTACCGGGTCTATCGCGATGGTCAATGGCAGGTGGTTGACCCGGTCATCAAGGATCCGGAGCAGATTTATGCACAGCAACATGACTGACACCCTGGCCCGTCTGGCCGAGGTACTTGAGCAACGCAAACAGGCCACAGCCGACAGCTCCTATGTCGCCAGTCTGCACGCCAAGGGCCTGAACAAGATTCTGGAAAAGGTCGGCGAGGAATGCACCGAAACGCTGCTGGCGGCCAAGGATTGCCAGCACAGCGCGGACAAGTCCGACCTGGTGTATGAAACAGCCGACCTGTGGTTTCACAGCCTGGTGATGCTCAGCCATCTGGGCCTGGGCCCGCAGGACATACTGACTGAACTGGAGCGGCGCTTTGACCTCTCCGGTCTGGCGGAAAAAGCAGCACGTCAACCTGATTAGGGCTCTGGCCCGGGAGAATTGCAATGGGATTCGGCGGCATCAGCATCTGGCAACTGGCGATCATTCTGCTTATCGTCATTCTGCTGTTTGGCACCAAGCGCCTGAAAGGCATTGGCTCGGACCTGGGCGAGGCGATCAAGGGCTTCCGCAAGTCGGTGAACACCGAGGAGGAAAAACCCCCGGTGCAGAACAAGCCCGGTGAAACCCTCGACGTTGAGCCGCAAAAGAAGCAGGACAGCCAGTCCGGAGACTGATTCAGCATGTTCGACATGGGCTTTCTGGAACTGCTGGTGATCGGCATCGTCGCGCTGCTGGTGCTCGGGCCTGAGCGCCTGCCTGGCGCTGTGCGCACAGCCGGGCTGATGATTGGCCGGATCAAGCGCAGCTTTGCCGAGGTGCGCAGTCAGGTCGAGCGTGAAATCGGTGCTGACGAGATCCGCCAGCAACTGCATAACGAGCGCATTCTGGCGGACATAGCGAAACGCAAGGAGAGCTCAGCGGGCCAGCCCGAAGGCGACACCAGCCTGTCACAGGACAGTCAACCGACTGTCACAGACTCCAGCGACACTGCAGAGCCCGGTGTCAGAGTAAGCCCCGATGACCGCGCAACCAAACCTGTCAAAGCCCAACCCCATGAGTGACAAACGCAGCCCGGCCAAACTGGCCGACGACATGCCTCTGGTTGCCCACCTGACCGAGTTGCGCTCACGACTGCTGCGCATTGTGCTGTTGTGGATGCTGATCTTTGCCGGGCTGTTCTATTTTGCCAACGATCTGTACAGCTTCATTTCCGAGCCGTTGCGGGTATTTCTGCCGGAAGGCACCAGCATGATTGCCACCGATGTGGCCTCTCCCTTCCTCACCCCGTTCAAGCTGGCACTGGTCAGTGCCCTGTTCCTGGCCATGCCCTTTGTGCTGCATCAGGTCTGGGGCTTTATTGCACCGGGTCTATACAAGCATGAGAAGCGCCTGGCTGTGCCTCTGCTGGCCTCGAGCATCTTTCTGTTTTATGCCGGCATGGCCTTTGCTTATTACGTCGTCTTTCCCCTGGTGTTCGGTTTCTTCACCAGCGCCGCACCCGACGGGGTGACGGTGATGACCGACATCAACAAGTACCTGGACTTTGTCCTGACCCTGTTCATGGCCTTTGGTCTGGCTTTTGAAATCCCGGTGGCCACGGTATTGCTGGTGCTGGCTGGCGTGGTGGATGTAGCCAAACTACGGCAAATCCGCCCCTATGTGGTGGTGGGTTGTTTTGTCATCGGCATGTTGTTGACCCCCCCGGACGTGATCTCCCAGGCCTTGCTGGCCGTCCCCATGTGGCTGCTGTACGAAGTCGGCATTCTGTTCAGTCTGCTGATCAAGCGCAGACAGCCCGCGGATGACACGCCTCCGGCATGAACCTGCTGCTGCTGCATGATGCTGACTTTATTGCCACCGACCGGATCTGTTTGCGCGGTCGGCGTTTGCAGCACCTGATCAGCGTACACCAGGCCAGCGTCGGCGACAGCCTGCGCGCCGGGCGCATCAATGGCTTGATGGGGCAGGCAACGCTGCTCAGCCTGGATGCCGAGCAGGCGGAACTGCATGTCAGGCTGGACCAGCCGCCACCGGCCAAATTGCCGTTGACCCTGTTGCTGGCCATGCCGCGACCGAAGATGTTTCGCCGCATTCTGCAGCACTGCGCTACCCTCGGCGTGGCCGAGATCATTCTGCTGAACAGCTACCGGGTGGAGAAAAGCTTCTGGCAGACGCCCTTTCTGCAACCCGAGCAGATTGAAGAGAATCTGCTGCTGGGCCTGGAACAGGCGCGCGATACCCTGCTGCCCCGGGTGCAGATCGAAAAGCGCTTCAAACCCTTTGTTGAAGATCGCCTGCCCACTGTGCTGGAAGGTCGGCTTGGTCTGCTGGCCCACCCCGGCGATTATCCCGACTGCCCCCGTGCGATTGATCAGCCCTGCTGCCTGGCAATTGGTCCCGAGGGCGGCTGGATTCCCTATGAAGTGGACATGCTCTGCGCCGCTGGCTTTGAGCCGGTGCAGCTGGGTGAACGGATTCTGCGGGTGGAAACGGCTGTGACGGCATTGATCGGCCGACTGTTCTAGTCCGCTGCTCGGGCAGGCAGGATGGAACCCTCTTCCCAGCCCTCGGCCACTTCCACGCGAATATCCCGTGCGCCAACCGGCTCGGCACATTCTGAGCAGACCAGTAGCGGACGCATGACCTGACCGCAGGTTTTGTGCACATGGCGAATCGGCGCGCCGCGCTGATCGGCCATATGCCGGTCGCCCCAACTGACCAGCGTCAGCAGCACCGGATGCAGGTCCAGGCCTTTTTCGGTCAGCCGATACTCTTCACGCAGGGGACGCTGCTGATAGGGCACCCGCTGCAATACGCCATGCTCAACCAGCTTTTTCAGCCGGTCAGCGAGCAGGTGACGGGTGATACCCAGGCGCTGCTCGAAGCCGTCGAAACGGCGCACGCCAAGAAAGCAGTCACGCAGTATCAACAGGGTCCAGCGGTCACCGATCACCGACAGGGTGCGCGCCAGCGAACAGGGTTGCTGATCCAGGTCTTCCCAACGCATGTCGATTCCCCTTGATAATGGACGTCTACAATAGCTTGACAAGTTCCAAAAAGAAACTGACTATCGAGTTAGTTTCAAAAAGGAACTAACTAATCGAGGAGTCCAGCATGTCCCGATCCCCTGTTGCACTGGTCATTGGTGCTGGCGATGCCACTGGCGGTGCCGTGGCCAAACGCTTTGCCCGCGAAGGCTTTACCCTGTGCGTCACCCGCCGCAATGTCGAGCAGCTGCAGACACTGATCGATGAGATCCAGACCAGCGGCGGCAAAGCCCATGCCTTTGGCTGCGATGCCCGCAGCGAAGAGCAGACCCTGGCCCTGTTCGCCGAGATCGAACGGGGCATCGGGCCGATTGAAGTCATGGTGTTCAACATCGGCGCCAATGTCCGCTTTGGCATTACCGAGACCACCGAGCGGGTTTATCGCAAGGTCTGGGAGATGGCGGCGCTATCCGGTTTTCTGGCCGGACGGGAAGCCGCCCGGGTCATGCTGCCACGCGGTCGTGGCACCATCATTTTCACCGGCGCCACCGCCTCACTGCGGGGCGGCAGTGGCTTTGCCGCCTTTGCCAGCGCCAAGTTTGCCCTGCGCGCCTTGTCCCAGAGCATGGCCCGTGAGCTGGGGCCACAGGGTATTCATGTGGTGCATCCGATCATTGATGGCGCCATCGATACCGCTTTTATCCGTGACACTTTCCCGGAGCGCTATGCACTGAAGGATGAGGACGGCATCCTCAATCCCCAGCACATTGCCGAGCAGTACTGGCAACTGCATTGCCAACCACGCGATTGCTGGACTCAGGAGCTGGACTTGCGGCCCTGGATGGAAACCTTCTGACCACACCCACAACACAGGCACACCCCCATGAGCAAACAGATCGAGTTCTTCTTTGATGTTGGCAGCCCGGCCAGCTATCTGGCCTGGACCCAATTGCCGGCTCTGGCTGAGCGACATGCTGCGACCATTGTCTGGAAACCCATGCTGCTGGGCGGCGTCTTCCAGGCCACTGGCAACAGTTCACCGGCCACCGTGCCGGCCAAGGGCAACTACAGCCGCCGAGACTTCCAGCGTTTTGCCCGTCGTTACGGGGTAACGCTGAGGCACAACCCCTATTTTCCGATCAACACCCTGCAACTGATGCGTGGCGCCACCGCGTACCTGGGAACCGAGGATTTCCAGCGCTACCTGACGGCGGTCTTCAGCGCCATGTGGGTCGAGGAAAAGGATATGGGCCAGCCGGAAATCGTTGCCGAGGTACTGTCGCGTGCCGGTTTTGATGTGGCGGCGGTGATGCAGCGGATCAGTGATCCGCAGGTCAAGGAGCAGCTCAAGAGCACTACCGAAGACGCTATCCAGCGCGGCGTTTTTGGCGCACCAACGCTGTTCGTCGGCGAGGAGATGTTCTTTGGTCAGGATCGCCTGGAGTTTGTTGAAGAGGCGTTACAGGATTGAGCAGCCAGGCCCGGCTTACATCTCCAGCAGAAAGGTGACCGGGCCGTCGTTGACCAGATGCACCTGCATATCGGCGCCAAAGCGGCCGCTGGCCACCTTGGCATGGCTTTGCCGGGCACGCTGCAACAGGTAGCTGAACAGCGCCTCGGCCTGATCCGGCGCGGCGGCTGTGGAAAATCCGGGCCGGCGGCCTTTGCGGGTATCGGCGGCCAGGGTGAACTGTGACACCAGGAGCAAGCCGCCGTGGATATCCGTCAGCGAGCAGTTCATGCGCCCGTCGGCATCGGCAAAGACCCGGTAGTCGAGCAGGCGCGCCAGCATTCTGTCGGCCTTGGCCTGGTCATCCGCAGGCTCGATACCGACCAGCACCAGCAGGCCCTGATCAATGGCGCCGACCACCTCACCTGCAACTTCAACGCGGGCCTGACTGACCCGCTGCAGCAGTGCCTTCATACGCGCTTATTCGACCAGCGGCGGTAGATTGAGCAGTTGCCGTGACAGCGTCTCGGTGGCGCGTACCAGGGCATCGGCTATGCCGGTCTCTGAGGCAGCATGGCCGGCATCACGGATAATCTTCAGCTCACTGCCGGGCCAACGCTGATGCAGGCTGTAGGCATTGTCCAGGGGGCAGACCATATCGTAGCGACCATGCACGATAATGCCGGGGATATGTTCGATACGTGACATGTTGGCCAGCAGTTGATCCGGCTCGAGAAAGGCCTTGTTAATAAAGTAATGGCATTCGATGCGGGCAATGGCATAGGCACGCCGGGCGTCGCTGAAGCGATCGACCACCTGCGAGCTGGGTCGCAGAGTGGCGCAGCGGCCTTCCCAGATCGACCAGGCCTTGGCCGCATGCATGCGGCAGATCTCGTCGTCACCGGTCAGCCGCCGGTAGTAGGCCGCCACCATGTCGTGTCGTTCATCCTCGGGGATCAATGACAGGTAATCTTCCCAGTAATCGGGAAACACATGGCTGGCGCCCTCCTGGTAGAACCAGCGAATATCCTGATCCCGACAGAGAAAAATACCTCGCAGTATCATACCCATGACCCGGTCAGGATGAGCCTGGGCATAGGCCAGGGCCAGCGTTGAGCCCCAGGAACCGCCAAACAACACCCACTTGTCGATCCCCAGGTGCTCGCGCAGCGCCTCAAGATCCTCAATCAGGTGCTGCGTGGTGTTGTTTTCCAGGCTGGCATGCGGGGTGGAGCGTCCCGAGCCACGCTGGTCAAAGGTAATGATGCGATACACCGAGGGATCAAAGAAACGCCGACTGAGACTGTCGCACCCGGCACCGGGTCCACCGTGGATAAACACCACTGGTAGACCATCCTCGGCCTGACCACTCTCGTCAACATAGAGCACATGGGGTGCCTGAACGGCCAGTTCATGACGGGCGTAAGGTTTGATCTCAGGGTACAACAGCTGCATGATGGGCTCCTGGCCTGGGTGGCCGCCCTAGATGGCGGCAGGTTCATTCGACAACATTACTGACAGGCGAGGCATATGTCACCTACACGCTGTATTACCCTGTTGATGCTGGTGCTGTGGCTGGCCGGTTGTGGTCAGCAAAGTGCCGATGAACGACTGAACCAGAGCCTGACGCAGCTGCAGGAGGCGATTGAATCGCGCTCTGCCGATCAACTGATGGCTCGCCTGCATCCGGATTTCATCGCCAACCAGCAATATGATCGCGATTGGGCCAGGCGCACCGCCAGCCTGCTGTTCCTGCAGAACCAGCGCGTCAATCTGCTGGTCATCAGCCAGCAAACCCGCATTGATCCGGTATATACCGGCCAGGCCCGCACCCAGGCACAGATCAATCTGAGCGGTGCACAGCGCTTTATTCCCGACAGCACCCGCCTTTACAGCGTGACGCTGAACTGGCTGGAAGAGGATGGCGAGTGGCTGTTACACCGACTGACCTGGGAGTGATCGCAGGATCAAAGGCCAACCCTTTTGCGGCCAGGCCTTGACCGCGAATGTCGGGCTGATCAGCCGCCGAAGGGTTTGACGCCAATCAGCAGGCCATGCAGCCAGAGGGCAAAGCCCACCCAGGCCAGCAACCCGACCACGACAACCACTATGTCCATGCTGACACGCACCGGTCCGGCCGCAACACCGGCCAGGCGATCACGCCGACGACTGACGATATACAGCGCCACGGCCCAAGCCAGAAAGCCACCAAACAGCAGCACATCAGCCAGGGTGCCGTTGGCAATCAGGTGCGCAATGGCCCAGAACTTCACACCCAGCAACATGGGATGACCGACCCGCGCCTTGATATGCGAACCCGGTATATAGGTCGCCGCCAGCAGAATAAAGGCCGGAATGGTCAAGAGTGCAGCCAGATGGCGCGTCCAGACCGGCGGCACCCACAGCCAGGTGGGAGACAGTCGCGCTTCGCCGTAACCCCAGATGATCAGCGCCAGACCGACCAGCGAAAGCAACGCATAAGCCCCTTTCCAGGGCAACAGGCCGTGGCGCGAGATCTGCGCTGCGCGCCAGTGCGGCGCAAACAGGCGGGTTGAATGCACGCCGAGGAAAACAAGCAGACCGATGATCAATGCCAGCATGGAATTATCCTTGTTCTAATGGGACCAGAACCAGGCGCGCTTACTGCACGCGCGCGGTCAAACTCTGTTCAGAGTCGCTATAGAGTATCAGGGCGCCGTCGGCACTGATATCAAAACGCTGTACTGCAGCCAATGCAGCCAGCACCCGCTGCTCCTGCTCCATCAATGAGGGCGCACAGGCCTTCATGGTACTACCTGCCGACGACACGCTCAGACCCTCGCCACTCAAGCGATACTCGGCAAAATAGTTGTTACATGAAGCCATCCCCGCCACGCGGCCTTCAGGCAAAAAATTAAGGGTGATGCGTGAGCGATCGATAATGCCGCCGCCATTAACATCCTCAACCACCCATTCAATGCCCTGCAGCAGTCGCGCTGGTTCACCGCCACAGCCCTGCAACTGCTCGCCGTTTGCCAGCGTCAGCTCAACACCGTGCGGATAGGGCATGCCCGTCATGCTGTCATGACAGAGCTGCGCCTTGATGGATGCTTGCATGCTGTAATCGCCATCACCGATCTGCAACGGCAAGATCCCGCCGGCGGGTTCGCCCCGCTGATAGGCCGCCGAAATCGGAGTCTCCGCGTCCAGACGCTGCAGCAGCGCCTGGCCCTGATCCAGCTGCAACTGCCAGAACGGCTCGTTGCCCTGGGCGCTGAAGGGTTCAACAATATCGCCGGGAGCAACACAGGTCGGATAGGCCTGGCCATTCAGACTCAATTGCGCCTGATGTCCCTTGCTCCAGAAGTGGGTATCCGGATCGGCCTGCGCCTCATAGCGGGATCCCGAAGCCGCAACCACGGGCAACAAGTTGTATGTCTCGCCTGCCGCTTCAAGAACCAGTGTAGCGCCTTCATAGCCGACGCTGATCTGCAGGCCACCACACTGCATCACGCTGCTGAAGGCGCTTTTGCGGTATGGCATCAGCATCAACTCGCCCAGCTCGGTAGGGCCTGCGGTCAGCTCAAGATTGATCGGTTCGGATAGCCAGGTAAGCCGTCCATCCTCGCGAATACCCGCGCGAAATTGATAGGCCGTACCGCTGTATTCAGGCTCAACCACCACCGGCCAGTCAAAGCTGATCGGCACCTGACGGCCATCAAGACTGAAGCGGGTTTCAGCCCGCAGCGCGTCTGCCGGGCTGGCTGCCTCAGGATCACGCAGCTCAAGCACCACCTCGCTACCGGGCGCCAGGGCAATCCGGGCACGGTAAGTCAGGCTACCCGTGAATCGTTGCTGCTGCTCGACTGCCTGCTCAGGAGCTGGCGCTTCAGCCTCGCTGCGCTGTACTGCGTTATCGCTATCATCGTTACAGCCGACCAGAATGGCCAGGCCAGTAAGGGTCAGGGCAGTCAAAAACCGCATGGTCTTTCTCCGTCAAATTAAGCTCCACCTCAGACACCCACCCAAGCAGTGCGTTCAACCCGCTAATTAGTGGTCACGGCGGATGTCGCTCTGTTGCTTTTGCTAGGGTTGCTTGTCACCATCAGTATCCGATCCCATCAGGGCATGCAACATGTTCAGATATAGCCACCCGCGCCTGCCCATGCTGATTCTGATTGGCTTTGCCCTGTTGCTACTGATTGCCGCTCTGCTGCCCATCAGCGTAGGCGATTTATGGCAGTGGGGCGAAAAACTGGCTGGACACCCACTGGCTATCGTTGGCATCGTGGTGTTAATGGCCGTGACAATGAGCTTTGGCCTGCCTGGCAGCCTGCTGTTCTGGATCATCGCCCCCTTTCATGCGCCTTGGCTAAGCACCTGCATGCTGTTGGTCGGCAGCATAGGCGGCGCATTGGGGGCCTATCGCGTCGGCAAGCGGCTGGGTGACAGATGGCGGCCGGACAAGTATGCACGTCAGGTGTTGCGTCTACTGGGCAGCCGTAGTGATTTTCTAACGCAGTGTGCACTGCGCATTCTGCCCGGTTTCCCACACGCGTTTATCAACCTGGCTGGCGGTGTGCTGCATCTGCCGCTGCTGTCCTTCAGCCTGGCTGCGCTACTGGGCCTGGGCATCAAGTGGAGCCTGTATGCCCATGCTGTACATGGCATGGTCTCGGCCAACCGAGCGGAACAGGCACTGAGTGTCTACGCCATGCTGCCGCTGTTCATATTTGCTGGGCTGATGATTCTCGGGGCATTGCTCAGACAACGCTGGCTGCGCAAGTCGCAACAGCCAGAGTAGCCCTGCACAGTTACCCATTTGTGCGCTAGCCCCTGCCTGCAGCCTCGTTCATCGATTATCATGCGGGCTCGATCACCCCGGGTTGCGAACATGAAACCACCTCTGATCAAAGCCGCCGATATTGACCGTACCGACACCTGGCAACGCTACCGCAAGGGCCTGTGCGACAACTGCCATGCCAGTTGCTGCACCCTGCCGGTGGAAGTACGTCTGAACGATTTGATCCGCCTGGGCCTGGTTGACGAGTTCGAACGGGCTGAGCCGCTCAGGCTGATTGCCCGGCGCTTGCAAAAGAGCGGCGAGGTGGAGCGTTTCAACCACGGCACAGAGATCTTCACCCTGAGCCGTATGGCCAACAATGACTGCCTGTATCTGGACCCCGTCAGCAGGCGCTGCAGTGTCTATGCCCTGCGTCCGGATACCTGCCGCAACCACCCACAGGTCGGGCCGCGCCCAGGGTTCTGTGCTTATCGCCCGGCTATTTATTGATCAGGCTAAGTCCCCGAAATGAAAGCGCCCGGGGCGCTTTCACGTGGTGTTTTCTTTATTAATATTAAGTAGTTGCCAGAATGGCATTCCCTTTGTGGTCGTTAACCGTTACATTTTGAAACGGGGAACAGGACGGTTACGTTCTCTTAATACTAAAAAACAACTCACAAGGAGAGTTGCATGGAGCACTTCGTCAACGCAATCAAGCTGCATTATGCTGACTTCACAGGGCGAGCCACCCGCACGCAGTACTGGATGTTCTATCTGTTTTATATCCTGATTTACATTGGTCTGGGCGTTATTGATTACATCATCGGCATGAACCTGCTGACGGCGCTCTTCGCTCTGGCTCTGCTGATCCCCAGTCTCGCCATCGCTGCCCGCCGCCTGCATGACACCAACCGTTCCGGCTGGTGGCAGTTGATTCTGCTTATCCCTGTGATTGGCGTCATTGTCCTTATTGTCTTTCTGGCGTCTGATACCCAACGGGAAGATAACCAGTACGGCCCTAACCCCAAGGCTGATCAGATTTGATGCAACACTGATAGCTCAGGGTTAAAAAAACCCGCTACGTTGAACGTAGCGGGTTTTTTATTACCTACGATTCAAGGCACCCGCATCAGCCGGTGCCCTGCCTCCCTGTTAGTAAGGGCAGTTACCGCGATACTCGGAAATATCACGATCAGACGCGTGGTTCGGACCACAGAGGAACTGGCTGTAGCGGGTATCCTCATCGAGGAAGCGCTTCATCCAGGACACACCGAAACGGCCCAGCTCGGCATCGTAAGAGCCGAAACCACCGCCATTGCCGCAGTAGTGGCTACCACCGTTCAGCTCGACAAAGGCCTTCTCGATGCTGTTAGGAACATTGTTGTAGAAGGGTGAGGCATGATTGCGAACAGGTGCAATAACGTCTGATTCACAGGCAATAATCAGAGTCGGCGCACTGACACGACGAGCATAGAAGGAGGAGGTATCCCAGGGTGCCAGCGGAATAGCCGCCTTGATGCGGCCCTCACCAGCAACACGAATTGTGCCGCCGCCACCCATGGACCAACCGATGACACCGAGACGGTTAGTATCGATCATGCCACGGACCGGGCTGCCGCTGGCGCTGTTCTGGCTGACCAGATAGTCCAGTGCATTGTTGATCTGACGTGCACGGCTCGGCGGCTGATCAAAGCCACTGTTGGTGTCGATGGTCATGACCACGAAACCGTAGGACGCCAGCTTGGGGCCCCACCAGTCGATGGACGACTCGGCCGAGACAAAACCTGGAATCACGACGATAGCGGCCATGGTTCCGGTGGTGTTATTGGGGTAGTGGATTGTGCCTCCACCAAAACCGCTCACCAGACCCGAGACACTGCGTGTCGAAACGCTGTGCTGGCCGCGAGAGCCCTCAACAAAGGACAGGGTCGGATTGGGGCCGCGCTGAAACACGCTATTACCTGGATCAGGATTGGTGGGTGGCGGCGTGGGGTTGGACGCCATAACCGAGGCTGACAGCGCCAGGGCACCTACGGCAAGGGCAGAAAACAATGATCTGCTGATTAGGTTGGCTTTCATAAAAGCTCCAATTTCATCTTGTAGTTGTTTTTGCATATTGCTGCGCTTTCAATTAGTGCCTCGAAATGAGCAATATTGCGCGCAGGATCATTAGAACCAATCGAGACAGTCTGTCCCATACCCCGTTCGGGCGATATTTGTATTGCGGATGGCAATCTGGCTCTCAGGCGTGGATTACTCTCGGCAATGAGACCGCTGTGCAACGGACATGGGATGAATCAATAGCGGGATAAGGCAGTCAGACATGGACCTGCGCAAGCCTGAAGATAATCGCTTGCGCAGGGCCATCAAGGGCGAGGGTCATGCGCTCCCCTGTTGAGGGGCAGCCGGACTAGCCGCGTTGTCGGCAAATGGCGGGCAGAAACTCGGACTCCAGATCGGTGCGATTTTCACCAATCGCCTGCATGCCTTCTACGGCCTCATCATAACCGCATAACCAGGAAATCGGGCTGGTCGGACTACCAATGACCACCGCCGGCCGAAAGCTCAAGGTCTTACCCTGTAGGGCAGTTGAAGCCTTGTTGCCCATGGTGACATGGATGGCGCCCTGCTCCAGTACCACGCCGGTAATACGATTACCGATCAGCTGCGACGGCATCGGCAGACCTGCTGCGGCATTACTCGCAGGAAAGTCCAGGTGCTCTTCATAATGTGCATTGACCTTGGAACGCACGCCGCTGGCCATGCTGAAGGCCTCGGTAACTTCGCTACGCTGAATATAGACCTGGTAGGCCGGCAGGGATATGGACGCCAAAATTCCGATAATGGCCACCACGACCATCAGTTCTATCAAAGTAAAACCGTGCATCCTGCTCATACCACCTCTCCTAACATGAAAATCGGTGAATAGGCGCTGTTGATGAAGAACAGCACATTGGCCACTACCAGCAGTGCGATAGCTACTGAGATGACGCGCATCTGCCGCTCACACTGTTGAACCAGCTCCTGCAAGGCAATGCCCGACATGATCTGCATTTCACGACCCAGATCCATCCCGCAGCGCTGAATATCGGCCAGGTGCACGTCGATGACACTGTTGTTGTCCAGCGACGGGCGCAAAGGAAACGTCAGAATATCCTGCAAGGACAGGTACGCACGTTTGATACCTGGCAACAGAAGAAAGCCCAGGGGCAGCTTCCTGTCAGCCACCACCGGCAAACGCAGCAACCTGCGCAGGGTCAGCCCGATTAACAGCGCCAGCAGCAATAACAACATCACGGTCAAGGAAAAGACGTGCCAGTACTCATGCAGAAAGAACACACTGGCGGGCAAAGGCACATCAAAGGCCTTGAAGGTTTCAATAAAGGCGGGCAATACCTTGATCTGGTAAATCGCGCTCATGAAGAAAAAAATCACAGCAACAAAGCCCAGGTAAATCAGCACCCGTTTGAACTGCATGGCCCGGTCCACCAGACTCAGCTGACCCATGCCGGCATAGGCCCGCAGGGCGATAAGGGCCCGGTCCCGATCCGGCTCAGCCCCAAGCCGGGCAAGCAGGTCTGCCGTCAGCGAGTCAGCAACTGGCGTGCACCATAGAATCCGGCGGAGGGTGCTTGCGAGAGACGCTGGAAACAGGCAGAAAGGGGTTCGCCGTCACCCAGTTCGTGGGCAGCACGGCGACACAGATAGGCAAAAGAGTCCCATGACATTCAGATCGTCCTTCCATGGATACAGGCAATTGGGTGCTGATACTAGGGAACAGGAAAGCCGCTGACAAGCACAGGACACTGGCATAAGCCGATACCACTCCCTGACTGCGATAGCCCGCCACAAAAAACCCCGCTGGTGCAAACCGGCGGGGCTTGATGTCAATCGAGATGCGACAATCCAACCTGCAGGCAGGCCAGATTGGGACAACCGGGCTTAGCCCTTGCTGGCGCGCTTGCGCTCGTTCTCGTTGAGTACTTTCTTGCGCAGGCGAATGGACTTGGGCGTCACTTCAACCAGTTCGTCGTCGTCGATGAACTCCAGCGCCTGCTCCAGGGTGAACTTGATCGGCGGTACCAGGGCAATGACTTCGTCCTTGCCGGAGGCGCGCATGTTATCAAGCTTCTTGCCCTTGGTCGGATTGATGACCAGATCGTTGTCGCGGGCGTGGATACCAGCCAGCTGGCCTTCATAGACCTCCTGGCCGGGCTCCAGGAACAGCTTGCCACGGCTCTGCAGGGTTTCCAGCGAGTAGGTCAGTGCCTTGCCGGTGGCCATGGAGACCAGAACGCCGTTCTGGCGCTGGCCCACTTCACCGAGCTTAATAGAACCATAGTGACTGAAGGTACTGGTCATGATGCCGGAGCCGGAGGTCATGGTCAGGAAGCTGTTACGGAAGCCGATCAGACCACGAGCCGGAATAGTGTACTCCAGACGAATACGACCCTTGCCATCCGGAACCATGTTGGTCAGATCACCCTTGCGCAGACCCATCTGCTCCATCAGGGCACCCTGGTGGGTTTCCTCGATGTCGATGATGACGTTCTCGTAGGGCTCCTGCTTCTCGCCGTTGACTTCCTTGATCACTACTTCAGGACGACCTACCGCCAGCTCGAAGCCTTCACGACGCATGGTTTCGATCAGTACCGACAGGTGCAATTCGCCGCGACCGGAGACCTTGAACTTGTCCGCCGAGTCGCCCTCATCAACGCGCAGAGCCACGTTGTGCAGCAACTCCTTTTCCAGGCGCTCCTTGATATTACGGCTGGTCACGAACTTGCCTTCCTTGCCGCAGAAAGGTGAGTCGTTGACCTGGAAGGTCATGGATACGGTGGGCTCATCAACTGACAACGGCGGCAGGGCCTCAACGTTGTTCATGTCACACAGGGTGTCGGAGATGTACAGCTCGTCCATACCGCTGACGCAGACGATATCGCCAGCCTGGGCTTCGTTGACTTCAATACGCTGCAAACCGGAGTGACCCATGATCTTCAGAATACGGCCCTGACGTTTCTTGCCGTCAGCACCAATGGCGATCACCGGAGTGTTGGTCTTGACCTTGCCACGGGCGATACGACCGATACCGATCACACCCAGGAAGCTGTTGTAGTCAAGCTGGGAGATCTGCATCTGGAAGGGACCTTCCGAATCCACGGCCGGTGCAGGCACATGGTCGACGATGGCCTGGAACAGGGCATCCATGTGGTCGTCCATGGCTTCGTGGTCCATACCGGCGATACCGTTCAGGGCGCTGGCATAAACAATCGGGAAGTCCAGCTGCTCTTCAGTGGCACCGAGGTTATCGAACAGATCGAAGATCTGGTCGACTACCCAATCAGGGCGGGCACCGGGACGGTCGATCTTGTTGATAACCACGATCGGACGCAGACCGGCCTTGAATGCCTTCTGGGTCACGAAGCGGGTTTGCGGCATCGGGCCATCCTGGGCATCGACCACCAGTAGAACCGAGTCAACCATGCTCATTACCCGCTCGACTTCACCACCAAAGTCGGCGTGACCGGGGGTATCCACGATGTTGATGTCGTAACCGTTCCACTTCAGCGCGGTGTTCTTGGCCAGAATGGTAATGCCCCGCTCTTTCTCCTGATCGTTGCTGTCCATCACCCGCTCACTTTCCAGTTCCTTGCGGTCCAGGGTGCCGGACAGGCGCAAGAGTTTGTCGACGAGGGTAGTCTTACCGTGGTCAACGTGGGCGATAATGGCGATATTGCGGAGATTTTCGATCACAATGGACATCCTGGATTGCCCGACAACGGCCGGACTAACTGAAAAAAGAGGATGGGATTATACAGAGATGATGATGACAGTGTATGTTTTTTGTACGCGCTCGAGGATTTTCCGCCTTTAAGCCTCTGTCTCCCTGCCTTTTTTCACGCCGTTGATGCAGGATGTCGCAAAGCAGCGCATTATAGTTGGCCCACATAGGTGTGGGGTCGATTAAGTAGCCATGCAGGCACTACTTTGGTGCGAATCAGTGCATTAATGCACCGATTTAGTGCTTCATTCAGATGCATCTGTCCCGGCCTTTCGCTGAAAGCCCTTTGTCGTGCGGCTTTGCGCAAATGCTCCGAAATGGCACAGCTTTTGCTCACTTATAAGGCAAGCGGACGCTCAAGCCTGTTCCGCTCGCATTTAGCAGCGTCGGACCCAATGTCCGGCAAACGATTCCTTCTGGAGGAAACCATGTCGAAAGCGATTCAATTGATCAAAGAGTTTGACGTGAAGTGGGTTGACCTGCGCTTCACCGATACCAAAGGTAAGCAGCAGCACGTGACCATGCCGGCCCGTGACGTCAATGATGACTTCTTTGAAGAAGGCAAGATGTTCGACGGTTCGTCGATCGCTGGCTGGAAAGGCATTGAAGCTTCCGACATGATCCTGATGCCCGACGATAGCACTGCGGTTCTCGACCCCTTCACCGAAGAACCCACCCTGATCATCGTTTGCGACATTATCGAACCCTCTACCATGCAGGGTTACGAGCGCGATCCGCGCGGCATCGCCAAGCGCGCTGAAGAATACCTGAAGTCGACCGGCATTGGTGACACCGTTTTCGTTGGTCCCGAGCCCGAGTTCTTCGTATTCGATGAAGTCAAATTCAAGTCCGATATTTCCGGCTCCATGTTCAAGATCATCTCTGAGCAGGCTTCCTGGAACACTGACGCCGACTTCGAAAGCGGCAACAAGGGTCACCGTCCAGCCGTCAAGGGCGGCTACTTCCCCGTTCCTCCGGTCGACCACGACCACGAAATCCGTACTGCCATGTGTAATGCCATGGAAGAAATGGGTCTGACCATCGAAGTTCACCACCATGAAGTGGCAACGGCCGGCCAGAACGAAATCGGTGTGCTGTTCAACACCCTGACCGCCAAGGCTGATGAAGTTCAGACCCTGAAGTACTGCGTACACAACGTGGCCGATGCCTATGGCAAAACCGCCACCTTCATGCCCAAGCCGCTGTATGGTGATAACGGCTCCGGCATGCACGTTCATATGTCCATCTCCAAGGATGGCAAGAACACCTTTGCTGGCGAAGGTTACTCCGGCCTGTCCGACACTGCCCTGTACTTTATTGGCGGTATCATCAAGCACGGCAAGGCTCTGAACGGCTTTACCAACCCGTCGACCAACTCCTACAAGCGTCTGGTCCCCGGCTTTGAAGCTCCGGTGATGCTGGCCTACTCGGCCCGCAACCGCTCCGCTTCGATCCGTATTCCTTACGTTTCCAGCCCGAAAGCCCGTCGCATCGAAGCACGCTTCCCTGATCCGGCTGCCAACCCCTACCTGGCCTTCGCAGCGCTGCTGATGGCCGGCCTGGATGGTATCCAGAACAAGATTCATCCTGGCGATGCAGCCGACAAGAACCTGTATGACCTGCCGCCGGAAGAGTCCAAGCAGATCCCACAGGTCTGTGGCAGCTTGAAGGAAGCCCTGGAATCACTGGATGCAGATCGCGAGTTCCTGACCAAGGGCGGCGTCTTCACCAATGAGTTCATCGATGCCTACATCGAGCTGAAAGCCGCTGAAGAAATCAAGGTGCGCACCTTTGTGCACCCGCTGGAATACGACCTGTACTACAGCGTCTGATTCTGGCGCTACGGCGCAGACAAAAAGGGTGTCCATTCGGACGCCCTTTTTTTTCGCCTGTCCGCCACATCTTGCCTTCATGGCCATTCGGTGCAAGTCTTGTTTACAGACTCACAGGAGTGACACAGCATGTCCAAGATCATCATGCCGATTCTTTTTGGCACCGCATTCGCTTTGCTATCGCACCTTGCAACGGCGCAGATTTACACCTGGAAAGATGCCGAAGGCAATACGATCTTTTCCGATCAACCACACCCGGATGCCCAGGCAATTGATCTGCCGGCAACCAACGTGGTTGAGCCCCCGCGACAACCGGCCTACCAAAGCAATGGGTATGGGCAACCAGAGAACGGCGATTCTAGCGAGCAGGCAAGCTACAGCAACCTGAGCATTGTCAGCCCGGCCAATGACGAGTCGATCCGCAGCAATGAAGGCCTGCTCAATCTGCAAGTGCAGATCGAACCCGCCATGGATGCCAGCCATTTGCTGCGCGCGGAGCTCGACGGTCAGCTAGTCGGCCCCGCCTTGCCGGCAAATGGCCAAACCAGCGCCACGCTGAGCATCAGCAATGTTGATCGTGGTACTCATAACCTCAGCGCCGTAGTCGTCAATGCCCGTGGCGAGATAGTGCAACGCAGCAGCAGTGTCACCGTGCACCTGCAACGCATATCGATCAATCAACCTAGCCGCCAAACCCCCGCACCCAAACCAGCCCCCTGACAGCCTCGCCTGATAAGCACCGGGCATTATCGATGACGCATGCACTAATATAGTGCACAATCTCGTGTGCATGCGTCCTATTTTGTGCAGCCGCCGCTACGGCAGCCAGAAACACCTGCCCCAATTGTGACCTTGATGGCGGTTACCAATAGCCGCTCGCTGATCGATTCCAGCGTTAGAAAGCCTTGACCAGACTGGCTCTAACGCTGATCTATCGGCGCACGACTGGGACCTGAAGGGCTGACCTGCTGGCTACCGCTGCAATAGCCTGACGGCTTATGGCAACAGCGCCCTGAATTGGTTCGCTTCTTGCATTTGTCTGCTCAAACCAGGGAAACCCTTATGCTGCCAGACCGTTTTCTTCGCCAGATTCTCGATAACCTGACCACAGCTGTGCTGTTGCTGGATAAACGGTTGCACCTGAGCTACATGAATCCAGCTGCAGAAATGTTGCTCGCCGTCAGCGGCCAACGCGTCTCTCACCAGCACATTGGCGAACTGTTCAACGACACCCAGGTAGCACTGGAATCATTGCAGCACGCGATTGATAACGGCCACCCCTTTACCAAACGCGAAGCACAGCTGAGCCTGAATAATGGTCACTTGCTGATGGTCGATTATTCAGTCACACCGATCATGGCCGGCGACATGCACTGGCTGTTGATGGAGCTGCACCCGCGTGACCGTTTGCTGCGCATCACCAAGGAAGAGGCTCAGCTGTCCAAGCAGGAAGTCACCAAGGTGCTCGTGCGTGGCCTGGCCCATGAGATCAAGAACCCCCTCGGCGGCATTCGTGGTGCGGCCCAGCTGCTTGCCCGTGAACTACCGGATGCCGGGCTGCGCGACTATACCGATGTGATCATTGAAGAGGCCGACCGCCTGCGCAACCTGGTCGACCGTATGCTCGGACCCTACCGGCCACCGAACCTGAAGCCTATCAATATTCATGAAATCACCGAACGGGTTTACAGCCTGATCGAAGCGGAGACCCAGGGCCAGTTACAGCTGATGCGCGATTACGATCCGAGCATCCCTGACATCATGGCCGACCGCGAACAGCTGATACAGGCGCTGCTGAACATCGTGCGCAACGCCATGCAAGCGCTGGCAGAACACGTCGGGCTCGAGCAGGGGAAAATCACCCTGCGCACGCGCTCACTCAGACAGTTCACTATCGGCCAGACGCGCCATCGTCTGGTCTGCCGGGTTCAAGTCATTGATAACGGACCAGGCATTCCCGAAGAAATTATTGAAAGTATCTTTTATCCCATGGTCAGTGGCCGTGCCGAAGGCACCGGACTGGGGCTCTCGATCACCCAGAACATCATCAGCCAGCATCAGGGCCTGATCGAATGTGAGAGCAAGCCTGGCCGCACCGTATTCACCCTGTTCCTGCCTCTGGAACCCGTACCGGGAGACTAATCCTATGAGCCGAGCTGAAAATGTCTGGATTGTTGATGACGACCGATCAATCCGTTGGGTACTGGAAAAAGCCCTGCAACAGGAAGGCATGGAGCCGGTCTGCTTCGACACCGCCGACAGTGCTCTGGCTCGCCTGCAGCGCCAGCATCCCGATGTACTGATCAGCGACATCCGCATGCCTGGCACCAGCGGGCTGGAACTGTTGGCCAAGATCCGTGAACAGCACCCGAAACTGCCGGTGATCATCATGACCGCGCATTCGGATCTGGATAGCGCGGTGGCCTCCTACCAGGGTGGTGCCTTCGAGTATCTGCCCAAGCCCTTTGACGTCGATGAGGCCGTCGCGCTGGTGCGCCGCGCGCTGGCGCACAGCCGCGAGCAGGAAGAGCAGGAGCCGGAATCGACCCAGGCCCGCACCCCGGAAATCATTGGTGAAGCGCCAGCCATGCAGGAGGTATTCCGCGCTATCGGTCGCCTCTCGCATTCCAATATCACAGTACTGATCAATGGTGAGTCGGGTACCGGCAAGGAGCTGGTGGCCCATGCCCTGCACCGCCACAGCCCGAGAGCACGCAATCCCTTTATTGCCCTGAACATGGCGGCGATCCCCAAGGATCTGATGGAGTCAGAACTGTTCGGCCATGAAAAAGGCGCTTTCACCGGTGCAGCGGTACAACGTCGTGGACGCTTCGAACAGGCCGATGGCGGTACGCTGTTTCTTGATGAAATCGGTGACATGCCGGCTGAAACCCAGACCCGCCTGCTGCGTGTGCTGGCCGATGGCGAGTTTTACCGCGTGGGTGGGCATACGCCGATCAAGGTCGATGTGCGCATCATCGCCGCTACCCACCAGAACCTAGAGGGTCTGGTCCAGGCCGGCAAGTTTCGCGAGGATCTGTTCCACCGCCTGAACGTGATCCGCATTCATATTCCCAAGCTCTCGGAGCGCCGCGAGGACATTCCGGCGCTGGCCCAGCACTTCCTTGCCCGCGCGGCCCAGGAACTGGCTGTCGAGCCCAAGGTGCTCAAGCAGCAAACCCAGGACTACCTGCGCAATCTACCCTGGCCGGGTAACGTACGACAGCTGGAGAACACCTGTCGCTGGATCACTGTGATGGCCTCCAGCCGCGAAGTACTGATTGAAGATCTGCCCCCGGAAATGCTCACCCAGCACCACGACAGTGCACCGGATGGCCACTGGGAGCACAGTTTGCGCATTTGGGCAGACCAGGAACTGACCCGCGGGGTCAGCAATCTGCTTGATGTAGCGGTACCTGCCTTTGAGCGCATCATGATCGAAACGGCCCTGAAGCACACCGCCGGAAGACGCCGCGATGCCGCGCAGTTACTGGGCTGGGGCCGAAATACACTGACCCGCAAGATCAAGGAGCTGGGCATGAATATCGACGGTAGCGACGAGGACGACAGCGAATAACCGCTGGCCTTTGGCTACTTGGCACGCTTGATGCTTTAGATAAATTGGGTGTATTTGGGGTGACTCCGGTTCAGGCAGGCTGGGGTCGCCTTTTTTTATGGTCGCGATAAAGCCGCTGGAAGCTGGAAGCTGGAAGCTGGAAGCTGGAAGCTGGAAGCTGGAAGCTGGAAGCTGGAAGCTGGAAGCTGGAAGCTGGAAGCTGGAAGCTGGAAAAGTCTTGGGCCTGAGTTCCAGAAGTCAAGCAGGTCTCGTTTTATCCGCATACCCCCCAACCCGCACGGAGCACATTCAGCTTCAAGCTTCCCGCTTCAAGCCTTCCTTCGTGACTTGCCGCTCCTCGCCTGAACACCTAGACTGCGCAACCACCGCACTCACTGGCGCGCCGCCCATGTTCCATATCGCCCTGCTCGAACCCGAAATCCCGCCCAATACCGGCAATATCATTCGCCTGTGCGCCAACACCGGCTGCCAGTTGCATTTGATCGAACCGCTGGGCTTTGAGCTGGATGACAAGCGGCTGCGCCGGGCTGGACTGGATTACCATGAGTTTGCTGCGGTCAAGACCTACGCCAATTTGGATGCCTGTCTGGCAGCCGTCAAACCGGCACGGGTATTTGCCCTGAGCACCAAGGGTCAGATGGGTTTCAGTGAGGTGCAATTCGGCGCAGGCGATCTGTTTCTGTTTGGTCCGGAGAGCCGTGGCCTACCAGCCAGTGTCCGTGACAGCCTGCCACCCGAGCAGGTGCTGCGCATACCCATGATGCCGGGCAGCCGCAGCCTGAACCTGTCGAACAGTGCCGCTGTCCTGATTTACGAAGCCTGGCGCCAGCAGGGTTTTACCGGCGCGCTTTAGGCGCGCCGGGCTGCAAGCTGCAAGCTGCAAGCTGCAAGCTGCAAGCTGCAAGCTGCAAGCTGCAAGCTGCAAGCTGCAAGCGTAATCAGTTTGGGGGTAGCGCTATGCCTGTCAACGGCTTTCTATCGGCAATAACTCAATACGTCCACCCTACTCAGACAGCTTGTCGCTTGAAGCTTGCCGCTGCCTTTAACGTACCTTGACGACCACCTTGCCGACTGCCTTGCGGGAGCTAAGAATCTCCAGCGCGGCTTCGTATTCGTTCAGGGCATAGGTTTGCGATACCAGCGGCTTGAGCTTGCCCTCGCTGAACCAGGCAAACAGCTGTTGGAAGTTCTCCAGGTTGACCTGTGGCTCGCGGGCAGCAAAGGCGCCCCAGAATACGCCAACAATGGATGAGCCCTTGAGCAGTGCCAGATTAGCCGGGAACTCCGGGATACGGCCGCTGGCAAAGCCGACCACCAGCAAACGTCCCTTCCAGTTGATCGAGCGCACAGCCTGATCAAACAGATCACCGCCGACCGGATCATAGATCACGTCAGCGCCCTGGCCGTTGGTCAACTCCTTGACTGCATCCTTGAGGCTGACTTCGCTGTAGTTGATCAGCTCGTCAGCGCCAGCAGCCTTGGCCACTTCCAGTTTTTCGGCGCTGGAGGCAGCGGCAATGACCCGTGCACCCATGGCTTTACCGATTTCAACAGCGGCCAGGCCCACACCACCTGAGGCGCCCAGAACCAGCAGGGTCTCCCCTGGCTTTAGCTCGCCGCGCTGCTTCAGAGCGTGCATCGAGGTACCGTAGGTCATGCTGAAGCCAGCCGCAGTGACAAAGTCCATATCAGCCGGCATGGGCAGCGCACGCATGGCGTCCACAGCGATCTTCTCGGCAAAGCTGCCGAAACCGGTCAGACACATAACCCGGTCACCGGGCTTCACATGCTTGACCTTGTCACCCACGCTGGCCACGACACCGGCCGCCTCGCCACCCGGAGAAAAGGGGAAAGGCGGCTTGACCTGGTATTTGCCTTCAATGATCAGGGTATCCGGGAAGTTCACACCAGCGGCGTGGATATCAACAATGATGTCATTCGGCTTGGCTACCGGGTCGGCGGTTTCTTCCAGAACCAGGCTGCTGGCGGGGCCATAGGCTTTGCACAATACGGCTTTCATGATGTCTCCATTATCAGGGATTTGTCACAGTCTAGTCGTAAGCGGGGGAGCCGGGTCAATCACAATGCTGTTGATTGATCAAACACCATAAGGCCTGACGGCGTTTGGCGATGCAGGCGGAGTCGGCTATTCTGTCTGCAACCTAAAGGAGTCCCCAGGATGCTAAGCCGATTTGCCCTGTTTGCCCTGCTTGTAAGCCTGTCTTCATCTCTGCTGGCGGAGACGCCGGCACCCGCTGCCGGAACCCAGTACATCGAGTTGACGCCATCCTTCGTTGGTACCATTGGCCCGGGGCCACGCATCCAGTACCTGAAAGCCGATGTGGCGTTGCGCGTCAACGATCCCGCTGCCGTAGCGCGCATCCAGTACCATGACCCGTTGATACGCAACGCACTGGTTACGCTGTTCGGCAAGCAGACAGCTGATGATCTGGCCAGCCTGGAGAGCAAGGAAAAACTGCGCGCCGATGCCCTGGCTGCGGTGCGCAGTGTATTGGAAGAAGAAGAAGGTGCCCCGTTGGTGGATGATCTGTTGTTTACCAACCTGATCACCCAGTAAGCCGGGCTCAGCCGTCTACACCCTGCTCCAGAAAGCGTCTGACAAAGTCTGCAAAGGGCACGTCGTCGGCCGCTTCCTGATCCGCCTGGGCAGCCAGAGAAGTCGCTGCCTGAGATTCGAAAAGCGCTGTCTGTTCAGCACTCAAAGGCCGCTCCAGAAAATACCGCCGATGTGCCTCGGATTGACTCAGGGCGAAGCGGAAGAAGCTGTTGCCCTGCGCCGCAATAGCTTCGAGCACCCGCGCTGAAGGCGTTAGCGCGGCATCCTCAAGCTTGTTGCGCTGCACTATCAGGCTCTCTGAATAGGCCTGGGTCTGATGCGTGCTGTCCAGCAAGCCTGCGCAGGCGGCAATGCTCTCAAGCAGACTCAGGCCCCAGTCTTTCAAGCTCCGCGACTGCCCCTCATCATGCAATTGCAAACCTGGCTCACGACCCCGCTTGACCGCCAGGGCAAAGTTGGCCGAGGTTTCGTTGCAACCGTCCTCGGTCAATGCCGGGCTCTGGTCCAGCGCACAGAACAACAGGAAACTGTCGAGGAAGCGTGCGGTCGACGGCTCGATACCCAGAGGCACGAAGGGGTCGATATCCATGCAGCGGACTTCTATGTATTCCACGCCGCGAGACGCCAGCGCATGCACCGGCTTTTCGCCGCTCAGGGTCACGCGCTTGGGCCGGATCGGGCTGTAAAACTCGTTCTCGATCTGCAACAGGTTGGTATTCAGCTGCTGCCACTCACCCCGGACATCATGGGTGCCCATCTGCGCATAACGCTCATAGGGCAGACTGATGGCCTCGAGCATGCTGTCAATGTAGCTGTCGAGGTTGTTGTAGCAGACGTTCAGGCCGGATTGGGCATTGTTGTTATACCCCAGGTCGCTCATCCTCAGGCTGGTGGCATAGGGCAGGTAAAGGCTTTTCTCACCCAGTGGCAGCAGCTTGTGGTCGCGGCCCTGCAGAAAGCTCGCACAGACTGCTGGCGAGGCCCCGAAGAGATACATCAACAGCCAGGCATAGCGTCGGAAGTTGCGGATAAGCCGCATATAGCGATCGGATTGGTAATCCTGCGCCGAGCGCGTGTCGCCTTCCTGCTCCTGCAGGATGCGCCAGAGCTGTGGCGGCAGCGAAAAGTTGTAGTGGATGCCGGCGATGCATTGCATGGCCTTGCCATAACGGATCGCCAGACCACGCCGGTAGACATGCTTGAGCATGCCGACATTCGAGGTGCCATACCAGGCAATCGGGATGTCCGCGTCTACCTCGGGCAACCGACAGGGCATGGATTCGGTCCACAGCAGCTCATCACCCAGTTCGGCATAAACAAAGCGGTGGGTCGTGTCGAGGTGTTCGAACAAGCTCTCGAGACTGGTACTGACCGGCGTGATCAGCTCCAGCAGGGCCTCGGAGTAATCGGTAGTAATGCTCGGATGGGTCAAGGCCGAGCCGAGGGACAGCGGGTGCGCTGTGGTCGCCAGCTCTCCACTCGGGGTGGTGCGCAGACTTTCCTTCTCGATGCCGTGCTGGCAACCGCGCAGGCGTTCGCGCTGGGCCGGTTCAGCCAGCAGTATCAGGGTATCGCTTAACGTTGGTGACAATGCTGCCACTCCTCAGAAAGTCAGTTGCGCTGGCGCACAGCTTGCGTCAGCGGCTGCGGTTGTTCAGATCCGGGCAAAAGTGCCGAGCGCCTTGGCTACCAGGGCACCGTCCTGCCAGATTTCACCATCCACCACCACGGTGCGGGTACCGGCATGCACCACCTTGCCAACACAACTCAACTCGCCACCGGTGACGGCGCGCGTGTAGTTGATCTTGCATTCCACTGTAGCCGTGCTTTCGTGGGGGTCCAGTACGCTGAAGGCAGCGGCGCCCATGGCCGAGTCAAGCAGGGAAAAAATCACTCCGCCATGCACCCGGGCGGTGGAGTTGAAATGCGCTTCGGTAATGACCAGCGACAGGGTACAGGTGCCCTTGTCGATGGACTGAAACTCCAGCCCCAGCAATTTGGTAAAAGCGCTCATGCGATTCCTCGCGAACTCGTCAAGATTAGGGTGCAGACTCATGTCAGGACTTCTTCAGACTCTTGGCATTGGCGAACAGGTTGGCAAAGGTAGCACTCGGCTCAGGCGTTTTGCCAGCAGCTGCGGTATTGCGACCCCCTTCACGACTCCGCTCGGGACGGCCGCGTTCGGATGGCTGGGACTTGCCGGCACCGGGCTCATCGTCCATGCGCATGCTCAGACTGATGCGCTGCCGGGGGATATCCACCTCCATGACCTTGACCCGCACAATATCACCGGCCTTGACCACCTCGCGGGGATCCTTGACGAACTGGTGCGAGAGCATGGAAATATGCACCAGACCATCCTGGTGCACACCGATATCGACAAAGGCACCGAAGTTGGCCACGTTGCTGACGACCCCTTCAAGCTGCATGCCCGGCTTCAGATCCTTCAGGCTCTCAACCCCCTCCTGAAAGGCGGCGGCCTTGAATTCAGGACGCGGGTCGCGACCGGGCTTGTCCAGTTCCTTGAGAATATCGGTGATGGTTGGCACACCAAAGTGTTCATCGGTGAAGGCCTTGGGGTCGACCTTGCGCAGGAAGGCCGAATCACCGATCAGACTGCGAATATCACGGCCGGTCTGGCTGGCAATACGCTCAACCAGCACATAGGCTTCCGGATGCACGGCGGAGGCATCCAGCGGATTGTCGCCATCCATCACCCTTAGAAAACCGGCAGCCTGTTCAAAGGTCTTGTCACCCAGGCGGCTGACCTTGAGCAGCTCCTTGCGGCTGCGAAAGGCGCCGTGCTGGTCACGATAGTCCACAATGTTCTGGGCAATACTCGGATTCAAACCGGACACCCGAGTCAGCAACGGCATTGAAGCAGTATTCAGGTCCACGCCAACGGCATTCACGCAATCCTCGACCACCGCGTCCAGACTACGGGCCAGTTTCACCTGTGATACGTCATGCTGGTACTGGCCAACACCGATCGACTTGGGCTCGATCTTCACCAGTTCAGCCAGCGGGTCCTGCAGACGGCGGCCAATGGAAACCGCGCCACGGAAGGTCACATCCAGATCGGGAAACTCCTTGGCCGCCAGTTCCGAGGCAGAATAAATAGAGGCGCCCGCTTCGGAGACCATGATCTTTTGCAGGCCGGGGATCTTGCACAGTGTCATCAGATCAGCCGCCAGCTTGTCGGTCTCCCGCGAGGCCGTACCATTGCCGATGGCAATCAGGCTGACCTTGTGTTTCTGGCACAGCGCCGCCAGCACGGTCAGGGATTCCTGCCACTGGTTGCGCGGGGCGTGCGGAAAGATGGTGGTGTAGTCCACCAGCTTGCCGGTGGCGTCCACCACCACCACCTTGACCCCGGTGCGCAGACCCGGGTCCAGCGCCAGCGTAACCCGTGGGCCGGCCGGGGCCGATAGCAGCAGATCCTTGAGGTTGTTGGCGAACACCCGAATGGCCTCGTCTTCGGCGGCTTCACGCAAGTCACCGAGCAGTTCGGTTTCCAGATGCCCGAGCAGCTTGACCCGCCAGGTCCAGCGCACCACTTCGGCCAGCCACTTGTCGGCGGCGCGACCCTGGTCGCGAATACCCACGGTCTGACCGATAATCCCTTCACAGGGGTGCATGGCAGTGGATGGCGTATCAGCCTCACCCAATTCCAGGGCAATACTCAGGATGCCTTCGTTACGGCCACGCAGAATCGCCAGCGCACGGTGCGAGGGCACCTTGCTGAGTGCTTCGGCATAGTCAAAGTAATCGCGGAATTTGGCACCCTCCTCTTCCTTGCCCGGCACCAGCCTGGAGACCACCCGACCATCCTGGCGCAGCGCCTGGCGCAGACTGTCAATCAGGCTGGCCTGCTCGCTGAAACGTTCCATGAGAATGTATTTGGCGCCATCCAGGGCGGCTTTGACGTCAGCTACACCCTTGTCGCTATCAATAAAGGCCTGTGCCTCATTTTCCGGATTCAGTTCGGGATTGGCATACAGGGCTTCGGCCAACGGCCCCAGTCCCGCCTCCAGCGCAATCTGGCCCTTGGTCCGGCGCTTGGGTTTGTACGGCAGATAGAGGTCTTCAAGCCGGGTCTTGGTATCCGCCTGTCGGATATCACGCTCAAGCTCGGCGGTCAGTTTGCCCTGCTCGGTGATACTGGCAAGAATGCTCAGTCGACGCTCTTCCATCTCGCGCAGGTAGCGCAGACGCTCCTCCAGGTAGCGCAGCTGTGTGTCGTCCAGACTGCCGGTGACCTCCTTGCGGTAACGGGCAATGAAGGGCACGCTGGCACCCTCATCAAGAAGCCTGACGGTGGCATCGACCTGTTCCGGTTTGACCGCAAGTTCATTGGCGATGCGCGAGACAATGGAATCCATACTGACAATATCCGCTTCAACTGACTGGTCGGGCAGTATAACCGACTGATCACGCCGTGGGGTGCGCATCAGGGGATGGCCATTTGCGCCAAAAACTTGTACAAAAGAAACCTCTTGTAACAATGCCTGAGCAACAAAACAGGTGGCTTCAGCCACAATGCTTACAACTTAATCAAGGTGAGTACGGGTATGACTAGCGAAGGCGAGAAAATCCTGATTGTTGATGACGATGTGCGTTTGCGTCGTTTGCTCGAACGCTTTCTTACCGAGCAGGGTTATCGTGTTCGCGCGGTGGAAAACACCGAGCAGATGGACCGGCTGTTGGCTCGCGAGCTGTATGCCTTGATCGTGCTCGATCTGATGCTGCCCGGCGAAGACGGCCTGACCGCCTGCAAGCGCTTGCGCGATCAGGAAAACACCACGCCGATCATCATGCTGACAGCCAAGGGTGACGAGACCAGCCGTATTCTCGGTCTCGAACAGGGTGCCGACGATTACCTGCCCAAGCCCTTCAATCCGCGTGAACTGGTCGCCCGGATCAAGGCCGTGCTGCGCCGTCAGGCACCCCAAGTGCCCGGCGCGCCGGGCGGTGAAGACGAAGAAGTCACCTTCGGCGAGTTTCTTCTCAGCCTGGCTACCCGTGAGTTGCGACGTGGCGATGAAGTTCACATGCTCACCACCGGTGAATTTGCCGTACTCAAGGCCCTCGTTCAACATCCGCGTGAACCCCTGACCCGTGACAAGCTGATGCAGCTGGCCCGCGGTCGTGAGTGGGACGCCCTGGAACGTTCGATCGACGTGCAGATTTCGCGCTTGCGCCGCATGCTCGAGCCCGATCCATCCAAGCCACGCTATATCCAGACTGTCTGGGGTGTGGGTTACGTTTTTGTACCGGACGGTAAAAATTCGTGAAGGGTGGTCCGGGATGGCACCCTCTGCTGCCGCGTAGCTTTTTTGCCCGGACCATCCTGCTGGTACTCCTGGTCACACTGTTTTCCAAGCTTCTGACCATGCTCTATCTGATGAGCAATGAAGACCTGCTGGTGGACCGTCAGTACAGTCACGGTACGGCTATGCTGATCAGCGCCTACTGGGCCAGTGACGAGCAAACCCGGGACGACATTGAGAAGATGACCGGCATGCAGCTGATCCCCCATGATCAGGTGCCACGCGGGGAAGTCCACTGGCCCTACACCGGCATTTTTACCAAACAGATGCGCCATGAACTCGGTGATCAGACCGATGTGCGTGTGCGTATTCAGGGTGAACCGGCCATCTGGGTGCATCAACCCAGCCACCAGGGCCATTGGCTGAAGGTACCACTCTATGCGCATCCGCTAAGGGGCGCACGGGTCTGGATGGTGGTGCTCTGGCTGGGGCTGATTGGTGTGTTGTCGACCGCCGCCGCCTGGATTTTTGTGCGCCAGTTGAACCAACCCTTGAAGAAGCTTGAACAGGCTGCCCAGCGTATTGGTCGCGGCCAGAGTGTGCACCTGCTTGACACCAGCTGCCCCAAGGAAATTGCCGAAGTCTATCGCGCCTTCAATCAGATGGCCGATGATGTGGAGCAGGCAAATCGTGACAGATCGCTGCTGCTGGCAGGCGTTTCACACGATTTGCGTACGCCACTGACACGTATGCGCCTGTCCACCGAGCTGCTGTCCAGCGCCGAGCCGGACCTGACCGAAGGCATGATTCGCGATATCGAGGACATGGATGCGATTCTTGACCAGTTCATGGCCTTCATGCGCGATGGCAGTACCGAGTCCGCTGATCCCGAAGACATCAACGACATCATTCGCGAGGTCATCGCGCCGCTGAATACCGGAGAAGAGAACGTCAGACTGTGTCTGGAGCCGGTGCCGCGCATTCCGCTGCGACGCCTGTCAATGAAGCGGGTGATGGCCAACCTGATAGAAAACGCCCTGACCCATGGCCGCGATGGCATCGAGGTCTGTACCTATGTGACCCGCTCAGCCGCCAAGCCCTATCTGGTCGTTGCCGTGCTTGACCGCGGACCGGGTATTGATCCAACTGAGTGCGAGGCACTCTTTACTCCTTTCACCCGCGGTGACCGCGCCCGGACGACCAAGGGCACGGGACTGGGCCTGGCCATCGTCAAGCGAATTGCCGAGGCACATGGTGCTACGGTACAACTGCTGAATCGCACGGGTGGCGGTACCGAAGCGCGCCTGAGCTTTCCGATCTGAACAAACTCAGGGGCGCAGCAATCCGGCTTTATCCAGTTCGTCCTCAATGGCGGCCAGGTCCGGAATAACCAGCACCTCGGGTTCTTCGGCCAGCTGTACGGCCTGCTGGATATACTCGCCGTGCAGCTCCAGCGCATTGATCTCACCGCGAACCACCTTGCGTGACCGCGGAATACTGAAGATGCGCAGACCGACAAAATTCACGCCGGCACGCTCGCCCACTGCGTTAAGGATCAAGGTCCGCGGTGGCCGTTCGCTGCTTGCCGGCGTCTGGCCCATCAGAATATAGGGGTCGACCAGGGGCACAACCTGCTCACGCCACTGGGTCCAACCGAGAAACCAGGCCGGGGCGTTGTCGGCAACCCGCGTCAACCTGAAACCGACCAATTCGGCTACCGCGACGTTTGGCAATAACAAGCCCTGCTCGCTCAGCGGAACAACCAGACCGTTCAAACTTTCCAGTGCATCGGACATGCCTAACTTCCTCTTGATTCAATGGGCACTACAGCGCCAGCGGCCATTCCTGCGCCAACCAGTCGCGCAATGCATCGGCGAGCAACTGCGGTGAGCCCTGCAGACTGCTGTAACCGGCATCGGCTACAGCCATGGGCATGACCTCACAGGTTGCACTGCCTGCGTCCTGGGTCCAGACCGGTATGCCCTGATTGCGCAAACGGCCACAGGCAGCCACGCCGTCTTCGCCCATACCGCTGAAAATGATCGCCCCGCAGGCCGGAGCAAAGGCCCTGGCAACCTCGTCGAGCATGGTTTCGATGGACGGCTGGTAGGGTCCTGGCCAGCCGTCCTCGTGTAATTCCACGCAACCCTGTGGACTGAAACCCAGTCGTCGCTTGATCGGTGCAATCAGGACTTCGCCAGCCTGCAACGGCGCGCCCTGAACGCAGTTGATCACACGCCAGGCATTGTGCCGCCCGATGATGGTCGGCAGCCGTGTTTCAAAACCGGCATCGATATGCTGGGCATACACGAAGGCCACGGGTAACTCGGCGGGCAGGCGGTCAAGAAAGGCTTTGACCGCATCCGGGCCACCCAATGATGCCGCCAGCAACCAGACGCTGGGCGCCTGATGCGGCTGTTCTCCGGCAGTGGCAGGCGCATCCTGGCCTCCCGCGAGCCGCGGAATGCGTCCGCCCGGCACCTCTCCGAGCAGAGGGATCAACTTGCCATACAGACGTCGTTCCCAGCGCGGATAATCCTCGCTGTCCAGATCGGGCACCTCTCCGGCACCGAGCAAGACCGGCACATCACTGTGTTCGAGCAGCCAATCGGACAGCGCTGACTCATCCGGCAGTTCCAGCAACCAGAGATCAGCCGAGATATTCGCCAGGGCCTCACAGTCCAGGCCACTCGGCTCTCCGGCAAAACTTACCTGATAGCCAAACTCACTAAGCACCCGCTGTAACAGCGCGCGTTTTTCGGCGTTGACCGCCAACAGGGCGACGGCCGGCGCAGCCTGATCAGTCACGAACCTTGACCAGGTTACCAATCGCTTCCAGCAACTGGCTTTCCTGATAGGGCTTACCGAGGTAGTCATTAACCCCGATGCTCCTGGCTCGGTCACGGTGTTTCTCACCGGTACGCGAGGTAATCATGATGATTGGCAGGTCCTTGAGGCGCTGATCATGGCGAACCAATGTAGCGACTTCAAACCCGTCCATGCGCGGCATTTCAATATCCAGCAGCATGATGTCGGGATGAATATCCTGCAGGCGGGCGATAGCCTCAACCCCGTCCTTGGCGGTGATGACTTCCATGCCATGACGTTCCAGCAAGCGCGTTGTCACCTTGCGTACGGTGATCGAGTCATCCACCACCATGACCAGGGTGGAGCGCTCATCGGCCAGCTCGATCGCGGCCTGGGCACGCTCAGCAGCCAGTCGCTGCTGCGACTGCAACGCCTGCTGCGCACGAATCACTGCCAGCAGGTCAAGAATCACCACCACACGGCCATCACCGAGGATGGTCGCACCGGAAATACCCGGCACTACCGCAAACTGTTTGCCCAGACCCTTTACCACGATTTCCCGCGAACCAGCCAGAGAGTCAACCTGAACGGCAACCGTATGATCGGCACCGCGCACCAGAATCACCGGCAGGGGCAGGCTGTGACCACTCAGACGCGGCTGTTGGCCGGTCACCAGCAGGTCGCCGAGGTAGCGCAGATCATAACGCTTGCCGGCATATTCGAAGGGCGGCGCATCCGGCGAATAGTAGGCTTCCAGCTCATAGCCGGAAACCCGCACGATACCCTCGATGGTGTTCAACGGAATGGCGTACAGATCATCCCCGGAATACACCATCAGCGCCCGGTTGACCGATACGGTGAAGGGCAGACGAATACTGAAGGTACTGCCCTCACCGGGCCGCGTATCCAGGCTCATGCTGCCGCCGAGCTGTTTGACCTCGGCATTGACCACGTCCATGCCGACGCCGCGGCCGGAAATCTGTGTGACCTTGTCCGCCGTGGAGAAACCGGCCTCCAGGATAAACTGCAGGACTTCCTGATCGGTCAGGTCGGCATCCGCATCCATCAAGCCACGCTCGATGGCCTTGCGGCGCACGGCGTCCAGGTTGATACCGGCGCCATCGTCGGACAGGGTCAGAACGATTTCACCGCCCTCACGGTGCAGATCCAGGCGAATCTTGCCTTCCACGGCCTTGCCACGGGTGCTGCGCAGATCCGGCATTTCGATACCGTGGTCAACGGCATTACGCAGCATGTGCTCCAGCGGACCAATCATCCGCTCCAGTACGCTGCGATCCATTTCACCTTCGGCACTGCCGATATCCAGCGCGACCTGCTTGCCCAGCTCCCCGGCAACCTGGCGCACAACGCGGCGCATGCGCGGCAACAAGCGGTCAAAGGGCACCATGCGGGTGCGCATCAGACCTTCCTGCAACTCGGTATTGACCCGCGCCTGCTGCAGCAACAGGGTTTCCGCGTCGCGGCTCTTGGCGGCGATGGTTTCCTTCAAGTCCATCAAGTCAGACGCGGACTCGAACAGTGAGCGCGACAACTGCTGCAACTGCGAGTACTGGTCCATTTCCAGCGGGTCGAAGTCCTCGTAACCCTGCTGTGCGATTTCATCCTGGTGACGCGACAGAATCTGCGCCTGGGTCTCCATATCAAGACGGCGCAGCTGATCGCGCACACGTTCGATGGTGCTGTCCATATCGTTCAGGGTTGCACCCAGATCGCTGACCTGCTGCTCAACCCGGCCGCGGAAAATCGAGGTTTCACCCGCCAGGTTGACCAGCTCTTCGAGCAATTTGGCCGGCACCTTGACGGTCTCCTGCCCGCTGACGCGCTGATTGGCGGCTTCTTCAGCGGTTTCACCGCTCTGCATGGCCTGCTGCAGTATCTGCTTGACCTGCGCCAGGGTCTGGCGCGAGGCGTCCACCACCGGAGTCGCGGCAACGGTAGCGGCGGGCTGGACCTGCGGCATGTTCCAGTTGGCCGGGGCATCACTGACCCCTTGACCAAGCTGCTCGATACCCGCCATCAGTGCCTGCAACTGGGCGCCCAGCATCTGCGGATCACGGCCGGTCTGCAAGCCCGCTTCAAGATCACGCGCACTGTTGGCCAGCGCTGCCTGGCCAGCCATTCTGGCACTGCCCTTGAGCGTCTGGATACGGTGCAGCAGATTCGCTGCCGAGGTACTGTCTTCCGCCGACTGCAGCAACAGATCGGGACAGGGTGACAGCAGCTCACGGGCTTCTTCAAGGAACATGCCCAACAGCGGATCATCACTCGGCGCAGCGCTCTGCACGGCTTGCTCTGCTGTATTCGCCTGCTCAACCTCAGACACTGGGGCAAGCTCGTTGTGAGCGGCTTGCAGGCTACCCGGTAGTTGCGGCGACAAGTGCGGATTGGCCCGATAGCCCTTGATGCTGCTGATCAGTCCACTGCCATCGCTGATCGGTCGACCGGCAATCACACCCTCGACCATCTCGGCGAGGCTGTCATGACAGGCATGCAGCAATTCGCTCAGACCCTCGCTGGGCTCATAACGCTGGGCACAGAGGCCCTCATACAAGAATTCAAGTTCATGCGCCAGATCGCCCACCGGCGGAATCTCGGCCATCCGCGCGCCACCCTTGAGGGTGTGCAGGTCACGCTGCAGGGATTCTACCGCCAGGGTATTGCCGGTATCGCTCAGCCACTTCTGCAGACTGGCAGAGGCGCTATCAATGATTTCCTGTGCTTCCTCGAGGAATATCTCGACCAACTCGGCATCGGTACCGGCATCACCGGGATTCCAGGTACCACCCGCCAGCGCTGCCGGTACACTCGCAGCCAATACGGGGCTTGCCGTCGGAGCACTTGGCGCGCTGATGACCGGATGCGGCAACAGCGCCTGGAGTGCAGCCAACTCGTTGGCTGCCGAGGCAATATGCTGATGGGCAGCCACCTGGTCCATCATGCCAATCAGGCGTTCATGGCCAACGGACAGCGCGTCAATAACCGACTGATCGGCGTCGATACTGGTGTTGCTGACGGCTTCATAGACATCTTCGAGGGCCTGGCACAAGCCTTCAATCGGCTGCAGATCCACCTCGGCAGCCACTTCACCCAGGGCACGCAGACTTTGCCGCATGTCACGCAGGTCGATGACCGACAAATCACCCGGCTCGCAACTGTCGAGCAGATCGGCGGCATCCATCAACAGATCAATGCCTTCGGTCAGGAAAATCGACAGCAAACCCACATTCCCGACGCTGCCTTCGTCCAGGTCGCTGCGGCTGCTGTGCCGCGCAGCCAGCCCGGCTTCGCGCAGGGCTTCGACCCGCGCAAGGAAACTCTCAGTGCCGGGCAGTTCAAGCTCTGGCGCGTGCTCAAGCTGCACGATACCGGCTTCAATCATCTCGACTGCTTCACTGAGCAAATCAACCAGGGGTTGCTCGGCCGGAACCAGATTGGCCTTGAAGTCCTTGGCCAATCGTTCAAGCGGCGTTGCCACCACGGCGATCGGCTGAATGCCAGCCATATGTGCACTGCCCTTGAGCGTATGCAGGGCACGCTGCAAGGCATCACTGATCGGACGTGGCAAGGCCTGTTGGCACTGGCTGATAAAGGCGTTGATCTGCTCGATATGTGACTGGGTTTCGTTGCGGAAAATATCCAGCAGAATCGGGTCAAGCCCGGTTTCGGCGACTATCTCGGTACTGACATCGGCTGCAAATGGCTGCTCTTCCGACTGTTCAGCAATCGCCTCGAATTCGGAATCGAGGGTCTCTGCAACCGGCTCCTGGTCCTCGACCTCAACCACTGGCAGCTCGCCCAGGGTATCCCATTCAGTCGCGGCATCCGTTTCATCCGCGTCCGCCTGCCCGTCCTCTGGCAGCGCCCAGTCCGGCTCGTCCGTCGGCAAGTCCGATAGCGAAACCGCTTCAATCTCTTCGCCTGTGATCGGCTCTTCGAGCAGGTCTTCATTATGTTCTGCGGATGGACTCTCTGACTCGGCAAGCGCTGTCAGATCCTCAATGCTCTCGCCCTGGGACAAGGCATCGGCGAGGCGCGACAGGCGCTCGACCTCGGGCAACATATGCTGTTGACCCTGGGAGAAGTCCTCAACCAGTTGCGGCATCAAGCCCCGTACAGCATTCATCACCTCGAAGATGCTCGGCGTCAGCTCAATGCTGCGATCGATTACCCGGTTCAGCATGTTCTCGACCGACCAGGCCAGCTCTGCCAGCACACTGGCCTTGACCATCCGACCACTGCCCTTGAGGGTATGGAAGGCACGGCGCACTTCGGCTCGGGACTTGTGATCCTCGGAATCAGCCTGCCACAACGGCGTGTATTCGGTCAGGGTGTCGAGCACCTCGCCTGCTTCTTCAACAAAGATTTCAATCAGCTCTTCATCAAGCTCGTCTTCGTCTTCCTCGACCTCAGCAGAGGACACTTGCGGGGCAACCGGCGCAGGTGTGTCGGCTTCGGCTTCCTGGCCTGACTCAAGCGTAGCGGAGTCGAACGCCAGCGTGTCGCTGTCCGCCTCATCGCTTTGCGCAGGCGTCTGCTCATCCGCGTCAAGCAGCAGCTCTTCCTCCACCTCGATGACCGGCGGTACTAACGCCTCATCCGAGATGTCATCAGTTGTTTCGTCCAGCTCGTGGGCAAGATCAGGACTATCGAATTCCAGTAGCTCGGGTGCCTCATCCTCGACAGGCTGGTCGGGCAGATCTGACAATAGCTCCAGTTCAACATCCGGCAGGGTATCGACCAGTTCGTCTTCAACCGGCTGGACACTGTCCGTCCTGGCCGGCTGGCCGTTCAATCCATAGCCCAGTGTGGCCAGGCGATCTTCTGCAACAGTGAGAATATTGTCACTGCGTTCAGCATCGTCTTCAGCCAGTCGCTCAAGGTAATAGTCGACGCTGGTAATCACGTCCGCCAGGGCGTCCAGTTCTACCCAGCCTGGCACCTTGCGCGGTTCAAGCAGTTCCTGATCGATATAACGGCGACAGGCACCGATGGTGGTAGCGGCACGTTCCAGTGGCAACATGGCCAGACCACCACGCACACTGTTCAGCAGGTCACTGACCGGCTCGAGCTGGCTGTGATCCCATTGGCTGGCGATAAAGGCATTGATGGCTTCGCGGGTCTGCTCCAGCGCATTACGCGCTTCCTGAACTACCTGCTGGTGCACCAGGGTCATATCCTGGGCGGCAGCCAGGCGCTGCATATCCGAGGCTGCCGCACTGTTGTCGCTGCGCTCGATACCCAGGATCCCTTGCAGGCTGGCTTCCACGTATAACAGCGCACCGGCGATATCCATCAGGCCGGCATCATTCACTGCCGAGCGACCGCCCACCATCTGTTCGACCAGATCAACCTGCTCGAGCAGAACCCGACGCTGCTGCCCCAAGCCGAGCATGGCCAGGGTATCGGCAATCTGTTTGATCGCCGGTGCCAGCGAAGCAAGACCATCCAGTTGCTGGCGATCACTGCGGACAAACAGATCGAGCTGATCCTTGACCTGCAACAGCTCTTCACCCAGCGCATCAACCACTGATTTCATGGCACTGCGATCCGGGCCGACCAGGCGCGAGCCGGTGGCCTGGTTGGCAATATCGTCCTCGGTCAGCAGGGCCTTGAGTTGATAGCGCTGCTTGAGCGCATCCAGACGCACGCTACCGCCCGGGCTTTTCGCCACATAGAACAGCAGATTGCGCAGCAACTCGGGTGCTGGCGGGTTGTCCAGCGCCGCTGCGCCCTGCTCCAGCAGGCTGCGCACTTCGCGATCACCCTGACGCAGCAGCTGTCGAATAGCCGCACCATTATCGATGGTACCGTGTTCAATCCCCTCGACCACGCCGGCAAACGCCGCCCACAGGTCGGCATAGGCCGAACCCTGACACAGTGATTGCAGACGACCGTAGCCTTTGCCTAATTGGCGTGCGTTGACTTCCACATCCTGCGAGCGAATGATCGCGGCCTGGGACACCTGCATGGCCTGGCGTAGTTTGCGCAACTGCCAGATGGTGTGTTCGTCATTGAAGTTGGTCAGCCGCTCCGACTCATCAATCGGATTACCGGTGTCGACGTCGGGGCTGAACAAGGCGTTTTCCGAGAGCAGTTTTTCCCCTCGGGCCGTGCGCATGTCATTCAGCAATGGCAGCAGAACCAGCGGCAGATCGCGCCGTCCGCTCTGGACCCGATCAAGGTAGGTAGGCAATTGCAGGATGCCCTGCATGAGCACATCCAGCGCCTCGCTCTCGCGACTGACAGCACCGTGCATCAACGCCTGTGCCAGCTTTTCCATTTCTTCAGCGAGCAGGGCTGCGCCGTAGAACTCGACCATCTGCAGTGTGCCGTGAACCTGATGAATATAGGTCAGACAAAAACGCAGCCGGGTCGAGTCGCCAGGATTCTCAACAAAGGCTTCAAGGGCCTGACGCGCCTGATTCAGCGTCTCGGAAATTTCGCCTTTGACCCAGTCGAGGGCGACATAATCATGCCGATCACCCATATTCACTCCAGACTTTCATGAGTATCCCGCCGCACGTAAGCCTGTACCCGTTCATCGGGCAGACGCTCCAGCAGGGGGTTGTTCCAGTCAACTATCTCACCCAGGCCGATGACCAGCATGCCACCTGGTGCCAGCCGTTTGGCCAGCAGATTCAGCAGGTCGCGACGCCGCCAGCGGCGGAAGTAGATAAGCAGGTTCTGGCAAAAGATGATATCCAGGTCCCGAATCGGGGCCTGGGCCAGTTCCAGGATGTTCAGCCTGGTAAAGCAGATACGTTCACGTAGAGCCGGCAGTATCTGGTACTGCCCGCTATCGGAAAGATGCAACCATTTGCTCCGCTCCAGCTCGGTCAGGCCACCCAGGCGGCCTGCGCTGAACTGTCCGGCACGGCCCTGCTCCAGGGCCTTGAGACTGATATCGGTAGCCCAGATGCCATAGCCGGGACGTTGCTCGACGGGCTGGCTGAGCAGACTCTGCTCACTGATGATGGCCAGTGAATAGGCCTCCTCACCACTGGCACAACCCACACTCCAGAGCTGCAGCGGGCGGTCAGCCGGCCGTGTCTTGAGCAGACTTTGCAAATGCCGGGAAACGCAATCAAAGGACGGACGATGACGCATGAAGCTGGTTTCGCGCACCGTCAGCTTGTCGATCAGGGCAGACCATTCGATGGCACCGGTAGGGCCATCGGTAACGTGCTCGTAGTAGGCCTGGTAATCGCTGATCTGCAATTCCCGCATGCGCGCACAGAGACTGGTTTGCAGGAACACCTTACGTTGGTCATTGACGCAAACACCGGTTCGCGCCTCAAGCAACGACTGCCACTGATGGAATTGCTGAGAATCCATCTCCGGCAGTTGCTGCAATGACCAATTAGGCGTTCTTTGCACAGTATGTCCTTCGCTCATGCCGGCTGGCGGGCTGCCCTGAGGCCGCCCGCGCTCCTGGTATTACTGATTGGGCAACGTGAAGCCGGCAACCGACTCGCGCATCGACTCGGCCTGGGCGGCCAGATCGCCAATGCTGCGCGCGGTAGCGGTAGTACCCGCGGACGTCTGCGAGGTAATCTCCTGAATCACGTTCATGGTGTTGGAGATGTGACCCGCAGAAGATGCCTGCTGACGTGCCGCGTTGGAGATGTTTTGAATCAAGGCTGCAAGGCTGGTGGATACCTTTTCGATTTCCTCCAGTGCCACACCCGCATCCTGTGCCAGTCGTGCTCCACGAACTACTTCCGAGGTGGTCTGCTCCATCGAGATAACCGCTTCGTTGGTATCGGTCTGAATGGTTTTTACCAGTGCCTCGATCTGCTTGGTCGCCGCTGAGGAACGTTCTGCCAGTCGCTGTACTTCGTCCGCAACCACCGCAAAGCCTCGACCTGCATCACCGGCCATGGAGGCCTGAATCGCCGCGTTCAATGCCAGAATGTTGGTTTGGTCGGCAATATCGTTAATCAGACTTACGATGTCACCAATCTCCTGGGACGATTCACCCAGTCGCTTGATCCGCTTGGAAGTGTCCTGAATCTGCTCGCGAATAGTATCCATGCCGGTGATGGTGTTCTGCACCACCTCGTTACCGCGACCGGCGATGGCTACCGAGCGCTCCGCTACCGCAGCTGACTCGGCGGCGTTGGCGGATACCTGGTCAATCGACACGGCCATTTCGTTCACAGCAGCAGAGGCACCGGCAATTTCCTGCGCCTGGTGCTCGGATGCTTCGGCCAGATGCATCGCCGTGCCCTGGGTTTCCTGGGCCGCCGTCGATACCCGCAAGGCGGTCTCGTTAATCGTGCCGACCAGGGCGCGCAGTTGGTCGATGGTAAAGTTGATGGAGTCAGCAATGGCACCCGTGAAATCTTCGGATACCGTCGCTTCCGCTGTCAGGTCACCGTCTGCAAGGTCAGCGATCTCATCCAGCAGACGCAGAATCGCAGCCTGGTTCTTGTCATTCTTTTCGGCGGTTTCGGCCAGACGCAGGCGCGTCTCGCGGGTCATCTGCACACCGATCAGCAGAATGCTACCCAGCGCGATCAGACCAAAAACGTAACCGAACAGGGTGTTGATCCAGCGCGCATCGCTGCGGGCTTCAAAACCCTGGGTCAGGGTCGATACGTTTTCCAGCAGCAACTGGGAGTCGTCAAAGATGCTGGTAGCCGCCTGGCTCACGTCATAGAGCTCGGGGGAGGTCAGCAGAATTTCTTCAACCGAATCGGATACGAAGGTGAACTGCTCGGCAATCGACTCCAGCAGCAGCACGGCTTCAAAGTCGGTCACCTGCTGAATACCCATGGTCGCATTGCCCTGCAACATGCCCTGCAGAACCTCACCATAAAGGCTGGTATCGACCCGGAAGTTCTCTGCCGCCATCACGGCGTCGTCGCCACCCGCCAACACACTGTTGACCGAGTTGAGGATTCGTTCGGCATACAGTGCCTGGCGCTGGGCGATGGCGACCTGGTCCGCTGGCGCGCCGATATCGATCAGCACTTCCACCACGTCTTCGTACTCAATCTGCATCTGCGGAATGGTGTCAGCCAGGGTCAGGGCAACCTCATTCAGCGTCAGTACCGTGGTCTGGCTGGAGATAATACTGTCAGCATTGACCCGTACCCGATCCCAGTCAGCCTGAGCCAGTGCGAGCGGCTCCTGCAATGCCGACGGCGTGGCGGGCAGACCGGTTTCCTGGCGACCATCGGTCAGGTAGTTCCAGCGCGCCTGGAAGTCGTCACGGGCTTCGCGCAGCTGGCCGAAGGCCTCGGCGTTACCACCGGCGGCCTCGGTCGCGGTCTTGGAAATCTGCTGCGAGAGTACGCGCAGCTCACCGGCGTGACCGATGTATTCCGTGTCATAACCACTCTGGATGTTCAGGTACAGGAAGTTGACGAACAGCAGCAGCAACGAAAGAATCAGCGCCACGAACAGGCCGCTGAGCGTACGATTGCTTCGCATGGTGGACAGTAACTGTATATCGAGCTTTTTCATCATCTGGCCCCTACCTGGCCTACCACATGGTTCTTGTTGTTACTCATGTCTGTCGCGTTACCGGACTGGCCGGTCGCCCCCTGATCAGATCGCCACATCAAGAAACGCCTGATCACGTGCCAATGCCCGGAAGTTGAACACCAATGTGGGGGTGTCCTGGACATAAGCTCCCACCACGAAGGGTCGAAAGACCTCGTCGAGGGTGGGCAAGTCTGTAGAAAAATGGTTAACCGGAAAGTGCTGCATACCCAGAAGCTCATCCACCAGCAGGCCAACGAACAGATCATCCCGGTCAAGCACCAGAACGCGTCGCTGTTTGCGTGGAATAGTTAGGGTAGACCCAAAGAAACGGCTGAGATCAACGATCGGCAACAGGCGGCCGCGCACGTTGGCAACCCCTCTGACCCAGGTCTTGACCCTGGGCAGGGCGGTATAACGGGGTTCGTGCAGGATTTCACTAACCTCCCCCATGGCCGCAACCATGGGCTGGCCGGCCACCCTGAAACCGACACCGCTCCAGGTTTCACTGAGCACGTCCTGCGCAGGCAGACCGATGGCCTGACTGCGACACCGCTGCTCCAGCTGCCGAAGAATATCGAAGGGGTGTATTGTTTCTGCCATGCCGAGCCTGTTCTGGTTGTTATGCGGCAATGTGCGGGGAAGGTCAGCTTCCCAGCACGGACTTCAAGGTCGAGATCAGCGTAGCCTCTTCAACCGGCTTGGTCAGATAGTCACGCGCGCCTTGACGCTTGCCCCAGACCTTGTCGGTTTCCTGATCCTTGGTGGTCACGATAATCACCGGGATATGCGCTGTTTCAGAATCCTTGGTCAACTGCCGGGTGGCCTGAAAGCCGTTGAGACCGGGCATGACGATATCCATCAGCACGGCATCGGGCTTCTCCTGGCGACACAGGGCAACGCCATCGGCACCGTTTTCGGCCTTGAGCACTTCATGACCATGTTTTTCCAGCATGCCGGTCAGCTTATACAGCTCGGTCGGCGAATCATCTACTACGAGAATGCGGGCCATTTGACTCCCCCGATATGGCGATGGGTACTCCAGGATCAAACCCCGGAGGCACCCGCTAAATCATCAGATTGCGGAACATGGGCGCGGATTGCACCCAACAACTCTTCCTTGCTGAACGGCTTGGTCAGATACTGATCCGAGCCAACGATACGCCCCTTGGCCTTATCGAACAGGCCGTCCTTGCTGGACAGCATGATCACCGGCGTGGACCTGAACGCACTGTTGTTCTTGATCAGCGCACAGGTCTGATATCCATCAAGCCGTGGCATCATGATGTCGACAAAGATGATATCGGGGTGGTTGTCTGCGATTTTGGCCAATGCGTCAAAGCCGTCAACGGCGGTGATGACCGTACATCCAACCTTCTTGAGCAAAGTCTCTGCCGTTCGACGAATCGTCTTGCTGTCGTCAATCACCATGACTTTCAGGCTTTCGAAATTTTCTTCCATATGACCAGCCCTTGTTATTGATGGTGGGTCGTTTGCGCAAACGGCATGGCGCCAAGCGTACAACCAGCCAATCCCTTTTCGCGTACTTTTAACATAGTTTATCCAGTCAATCTATTGAGCAACGCGTTTTTATGCTTTTTGTCCCGATGCGTCAGGTATGAGACATCCAGAGCCATTAGTCAACCTTCACCCGGACCCGAGCAGAGAGTACACTCTGTGACTCCCAGCCCTTTGAAGCGGAAGCCTTATAGCATGAGTATACGTCTTGGCATCGTGATGGATCCGATTCAGTCAATCCACTACAAGAAAGACAGCTCCCTGGCCATGCTGCTCGCCGCCCAAAAACGCGGCTGGACACTCTTCTACATGGAGCCCGAGGACCTGTTTCTGGCCAACGGCCAGGCCATGGGTTCCATACGCCCCCTGCAGGTCTTTGCCGACCCGCAACGCTGGTTTGAGCTGGGTGACGCCAGCCAGCAATCGCTCGCCTCGCTGGATGTGATCCTGATGCGCAAGGATCCGCCCTTCGATAACGAGTTTCTGTATGCCACCCACATACTCGAAGCTGCCGAGCGCGAAGGCGTGCTGATCGTCAATCGACCTGCCAGCCTGCGCGACTGCAACGAAAAGTTGTTCGCTACCCAGTTCCCCCAGTGCACGCCAGAAAACATCGTTACCCGACGCAGCGACATTCTGCGCTCTTTTGCCAAACAACACCGTGACGTCATTCTCAAACCGCTCGATGGCATGGGTGGATCGCAGATATTTCGCATCCGCGAAGGCGATCCAAACCTCAGTGTGATCATTGAAACCCTGACCGATCATGGCCGCCAGCAAATCATGGCGCAGCGCTACTTGCCCGAGATTGTCGATGGCGACAAGCGCATCCTGATGATTGATGGCGAGCCGCTGGATTATTGTCTTGCGCGCATTCCGCAACAGGGCGAAACCCGTGGCAATCTGGCCGCCGGCGGTCGTGGCGAGGCCCGCCCGCTGACCGAGCGCGACCGCTGGATCGCCAACCAGGTAGGACCGAGCCTGAAGGCACGCGGCCTGCTGTTTGTTGGCCTGGATGTGATCGGCGACTATCTGACCGAGATCAATGTCACCAGTCCAACCTGCATCCGTGAAATTGATGCAGCCTACAACACTGACATCGGCGGCCAACTGATGGAGGCCATTGACCAGCTTCTCAAAGCACGCACGCGTGCATAGACTTTTAGCGGCCGGCGCGGCAGACTTTGGCAGGATTGCCCGCAACGGCCACTATGGACAGCATGAATACAGCAGCGACAGCCCCGGATTTGATTAACAGCCCCGCCAGCGTGACGGTGACCGCACGTGACCGTCTGGGTTTTACCCTGTTTCTCGCCGGGGTCGTGCATGCCCTTGTCATCCTCGGCATCACCTTTGACCTGCCCAGCCCCAGCGAGCTGTCGAAAACTCTGGAAATCACCCTGGCGACCCAGCCCAGTGACCGACCGCCGGAGCAGGCTGACTATCTGGCCCAGGTCAACCAGGAAGGCAGCGGCACCCTGGAACATAAAGCCGCGCCCAGCACCACAGAAGAAGCGGTTTTCCAGAGCGACCAGATCAATGAGGTCAGCCCCCCCCAGGAAGCCACCGCACCGCCACCGGAACCCCAGGTCGCGTTACCGGTTGTCACCACCCGTGCACCCAGCCCTGAACGCCTGCAGCTGGAGGCGCCACAGACGGAGTCGGTCCCGGCCAACCCGGCCAATCAGCGTTTCGACATCCAGCGCCTGAGCAGCGAGATTGCCAGTCTCGAGGCGCAACTGGCAGAAGAGCGCCAGCAGTACGCCAATCGCCCTCGAGTGCACCGCCTGAACGCCGCCTCGACCATGCAGGACAAAGGTGCGTATTACAAGGATGACTGGCGCCGCAAGGTCGAACGCATCGGCAATCAAAACTACCCGGCAGAAGCCCGCGAAAACCGCATATACGGCAGTCTGCGCCTGCTGGTGGCGATCAACCGCGACGGCACCCTGCGCGACGTACAGATCCTTGAGTCGTCGGGTCACCGCGTACTGGACAATGCCGCCATCCGCATCGTACGTCTGGCCTCGCCCTACGCCCCTTTTACTGGCGACCTGATGGATGTGGATGTGCTGGAGATCATCCGCACTTGGCGCTTCGAGCCGGGCGACCGGGTGTCCAGCTTCTGAATTCGCGCCAGCCTCGGCCCATTCCGGTCGACCTGCGCCAAGGCTTGAAGCTTGGGTTGCAAAGCCCAATACTAGGGTCATGAGCAAAACCACATCGAGCTACCTCAAGCACCACTTTCTGTTGGCCATGCCCCACATGGCCGATCCGCGTTTCGTCAACAGCCTGATCTACCTTTGTGACCACAGTGCCGAAGGCGCCATGGGGCTGGTGGTCAACCAACCCAGTGAGCTGGACCTCAGCGACATTCTCGATCAACTGCAGCCTGCCATTGATACCCCGGACCTGCGCAGCAGCCTGCCGGTATACAACGGCGGACCGGTACAGACCGACCGTGGCTTTGTCCTGCATGATGGCGGCCAGCGCTGGCAAGCCAGCATGGACCTCGGCCCGCTGACCCTGACTACCTCGCGGGATGTGCTACCGGACATCGCCCACGGCATTGGCCCGCAGCGCGCATTGATCGCCCTGGGTTATGCCGGCTGGGGTGCCGGTCAGCTTGATCAGGAGTTGATCGACAACGTCTGGCTTAGCTGCCCGGCGGATGAACATATCCTCTTCGACCTGCCCAGCGAGCAACGCCTGGCCGCTGCTGCACGCAGCCTGGGCGTTGATCTGCACCTGCTGACCAGCCAGGCCGGGCACGCATGAGTGCAGCGCGCCGCGCCATGGCCTTTGACTACGGCACCAAACAGATCGGTGTGGCGGTGGGGGGCACCCTGACCGGCCGGGCCGAACCCGTCAGCGTGTTGCGGGCCCGTGATGGTGTCCCGGACTGGGAACAGATTGCCCGCCTGATCCAGGAATGGCAGCCCGACTGCCTGGTCGTCGGGCTGCCACTGAACATGGATGGCAGCCCCAGCGACATGAGCGCGCGGGCAGAGAAGTTTTCCCGGCGCCTGCATGGCCGCTTCAACCTGCCGGTACATTGCATTGATGAACGCCTGAGTACCTTTGAAGCCAAACAGCATGTACGTGACAGCGGCCGCACACCGGCCAGTTACCGCGACAATCCGGTCGACAGTCTGGCGGCTGCGCTGCTGCTGGAAACCTGGCTAGGTGACCAACCCAAGGAGATGCCATGAGTACCCTGCCCGAGGTCAAACCGCTGCTGCAGCGCATGGCCAGCGATCTGACCGACTATCTACATAAGCGCCAATTCAATGACCCGGCGCTGGTCGGCATTCATACCGGCGGCGTGTGGATTGCCGAGCAACTGCAGGCCCTGTGTCTGCCGGACGCGCCGCTCGGCACCCTGGATATCGCCTTCTACCGAGACGACTTCGAGCAGAACGGCCTGCCCCAGGGCGTGCGCCCCTCAGCCCTGCCTTTCAGCGTCGAGGATCGCCATCTGATCCTGGTCGACGATGTACTGATGACCGGCCGCACCATTCGCGCCGCCTTGAACGAGCTGTTCGATTACGGCCGACCCGCCTCGGTCACGCTGGTCACCCTGGTCGACATCGAAGCGCGGCAACTGCCGATCCGGGCCGACATCCTTGGCGCAACACTGGCCCTGCCCGCCGGGCAACGGATAAAATTGACCGGTCCAGACCCGCTGCAACTGACCCTGAATCCCGCTGCCAAGCACTGAGAGGCCCATGAGTACGCCATCACGCCACCTACAACTGAATCATCAGGGCCAGTTGCGACATTTCCTCAGCATTGAGAGCCTGTCCTGCGAAATCCTGACCGAGCTACTGGATACCGCCGACTCCTTCCTCGAAGTGGGTGAACGCGCGGTTAAAAAAGTCCCGCTGCTGCGCGGCAAGACCGTGTGCAACGTGTTCTTCGAAAACTCCACCCGCACCCGCACCACCTTCGAGCTGGCGGCCAAGCGCCTGTCCGCCGACGTGCTCAACCTGAACATTCAAACCTCCTCGACCAGCAAGGGTGAGACGCTGTACGACACCCTGCGCAACCTTGAGGCCATGGCTGCCGACATGTTTGTGGTGCGCCATGGCGACTCCGGTGCCGCACACTTTATCGCCGAGCACGTGTGCCCGGATGTGGCGATCATCAATGCCGGTGACGGTAACCACGCGCACCCGACCCAGGCCATGCTCGACATGCTGACCATCCGCCGGCATGCCGGTGACTTCCGCAACCTCTCGGTGGCCATCGTCGGCGACATTCTGCATTCACGGGTGGCGCGCTCGAACATGCTGGCGCTGAAAACCCTGGGCTGTCCGGATATTCGCGTGATCGCCCCGCGCACCCTGCTGCCCTCAGGCATCGAGCAATACGGTGTGCGGGTCTTCAATGACCTGCGCATCGGTCTGCGTGATGTTGATGTGGTGATCATGCTGCGCCTGCAGAAGGAGCGCATGCAAAGCGGGCTACTGCCCAGCGAAGGCGAGTTTTACCGGCTCTACGGCCTGACCCGCGAGACCCTGGCGCTGGCCAAACCAGGCGCGCTGGTCATGCACCCGGGACCGATCAATCGCGGCGTGGAAATCGAATCGGAAGTGGCGGACGGCCCGCAGTCGGTGATCCTCAATCAGGTTACCTACGGCATCGCCGTGCGCATGGCCGTGATGTCCATGGCCATGGCCGGTCAGAGCAGCCAACGTCAGCATAACCAGGAAGCACAGCATGCGACTGAGCATTGAAGGCGCCCGGGTCATAGACCCGGCCAGCCAGTTTGACCAGATCACCGATCTGCATATTGCCGCCGGTCATATCGTCGGTATCGGCGCCGCGCCCGAAGGCTTTGTCGCCAACCAGAAAATTGATGCCCGCGGATTGATCGCCAGCCCCGGACTGGTCGACCTCAACGTCAGCCTGCGTGAGCCGGGCCGCAGCCGCAAGGGCACCATCGACAGCGAAACCCGCGCCGCCGCAGCCGGTGGCGTGACCAGCCTGTGCAGTCTGCCGGACAGCCAGCCGGTGCTGGATACCCCGGCGGTAGCCGAGCTGATTCTTGATCGTGCCGAGCGCGCCGGTCAGGTGCGGGTATTCCCGCTCGGCGCGTTGACCCGCGGCCTCGACGGCGAACACCTGAGCGAGCTGGTGGCCCTGCGTGATGTCGGTTGTGTGGCCTTTACCCAGGGTCTGGCACCGATGAAGAGCAACCGCATCCTGCGCCGGGCGCTGGAATACGCTGCCGGCTTTGATCTTCCGGTGATTTTCATGCCCCAGGACGCCGACATCGCCGAAGGCGGCAGCGCCCATGAAGGCCCGACCGCATCGCGCCTGGGTCTGGTTGGCATTCCGGAAACCGCTGAAACCGTGGCCCTGGCCCGCGACCTGCTGCTGGTCGAGCAGACCGGTGTGCAGGCCCATTTCAGCGGCCTGACCAGTGCCCGCGCCATGGATATGCTGGCCACCGCCCAAGCCCGTGGCTTGCGCGTCAGCGCCGATGTGGCCATGTACCAGTTACTGCTCTGCGACGAAGACCTGCAGGGGTTTTCCAGCCTGCTGCATGTGCAACCGCCGCTGCGCAGCAGTCAGGATCGTCGCGCCCTGCGTGAAGCCGTTCAGAGTGGCGTGGTGCAGGCCATTGCTTCGCACCACCAGCCCCACGAGCAGGAAGCCAAACGCGTCCCCTTTGCCGCCTCGGCACCGGGCATCAGCAGTATCGAGATACTCCTGCCGCTGGCCCTGACCCTGGTTGCCGACGGCCTGCTGGAACTGCCAGCCCTGCTGTCGCGCCTGACCTGCGGTCCGGCCCAGGCACTGAATCTGCCCGCCGGACGCCTGGCACTGGACGAACGGGCGGACATTACCCTGTTCAACCCGGCCAGCGACAGTCAGATTGGCCAGAACTGGCTATCCAAGGGTGCCAACTGCCCGTTCATTGGCCAGACCGCACCGGGCAAGGTCAGCCACACCCTGTGTAACGGCAAACTGGTATTTCAGGCATAAAAAAACCGCCAGGGCCTGAGGCTCTGGCGGTTTCCTGATAACTGCTCAGCGGCGGTGGTCGGCCGTTTCGTCGGCTTCCAGAGCAAAGTCGTTGTTGCTGCCCATCAGATGCTTGCCGTCTGTTTCCGAACCCAGCTTGATCAGCAGACGCAGGTCGTTGGCCGAATCGGCGTGGGCCAGGGCATCTTCATAGGTGATTTCACCCTGACTGTAGAGGCGGTACAACGCCTGATCAAAGGTCTGCATACCCAGTTCGTTGGAGCGTGCCATCAGTGGCTTGAGCTCGTGAACCTCGCCCTTGCGGATCATATCGGCGGCCAGCGGGGTATTCAGCAACACTTCAATCGCCGCCCGACGACCCTTGCCATCCGGCGTCGGAATCAGCTGCTGAGCCACAATCGCCTTGAGGTTCAACGAGAGATCCATCCACACCTGCTGGTGCATCTCATTCGGGAAGAAGTGGATGATACGATCCAGCGCCTGGTTGGCGTTGTTGGCGTGCAGGGTGGCCAGACACAGGTGACCGGTTTCAGCAAAGGCTACCGCGTGGTCCATCGTCTCGCGGGTCCGCACCTCACCAATCAGAATCACGTCCGGAGCCTGACGCAGGGTGTTCTTCAGGGCGACTTCAAAGGACTCGGTATCGATCCCCACTTCACGCTGGGTAACGATGCAGTTCTGGTGTTGGTGAATAAATTCGATCGGGTCTTCGATGGTAATGATATGACCGCTGGAGTTCTTGTTGCGGTAACCGATCATCGAGGCCAGCGACGTGGACTTACCGGTACCGGTAGCACCCACAAAGATAACCAGACCACGCTTGGTCATCGCCAGCTTCTTGAGGATCTCCGGCAGACGCAGCTCTTCCATGCTGGGGATATTGACTTCAATACGGCGCAGTACCATCCCTACCAGGTTGCGCTGATAGAAGGCGCTGACGCGGAAACGGCCAATGCCCCGGGCACTGATGGCAAAGTTGCACTCACGCTTTTCGGCAAACTCGCGGCGCTGTGATTCGGTCATGACGCCGAGTACGGTTTCACGGGTCTGTTCAGGGGACAGCGGGGTCTTGGTGACGGGCAGAATCTTGCCGTGCACCTTCATGCTGGGCGCGACACCCGCGGTAATAAACAGATCCGATGAGCCCTTTTCGACCATCAGACGCAACAGCTTTTCAAACTCCATCTTAAGCCTCTTCTTCTACCTGCATGGCAGCGCTGTTTGAGCCCTGCCGAATGACTGACTGTACGCCTTTACATGCTGTCGGCTGACTTGGCTTTTTCGCGGGCGGCTTCCTTGGTGACCAGACCCTTGGCGACCAGCGTCTTCAGACACATGTCCAGAGTCTGCATACCGAGGTTACCGCCGGTCTGAATCGCCGAGTACATCTGCGCTACCTTGTCCTCACGGATCAGGTTACGGATGGCCGGGGTACCGATCATGATTTCGTGGGCTGCCACCCGGCCGCCACCGATCTTCTTCAACAGCGTCTGCGACACTACCGCAGTCAATGATTCTGACAGCATCGAACGGACCATGGACTTTTCTTCAGCCGGGAACACGTCAACCACACGGTCAATGGTCTTGGCCGCCGAGGTGGTGTGCAGGGTGCCGAACACCAGGTGACCGGTTTCCGCCGCTGTCAGGGCCAGGCGGATGGTCTCGAGGTCACGCATCTCACCCACCAGAATGATGTCCGGATCTTCCCGCAGGGCCGAGCGCAGAGCCTCGGCAAAGCCCAGGGTGTCGCGGTGCACTTCACGCTGGTTGACCAGACATTTCTTCGACTCATGTACGAATTCGATCGGGTCTTCGATGGTCAGCACGTGCTGGTATTTGGTGTTGTTCAGATAGTCGAGCATGGCCGCCAGGGTGGTCGACTTGCCCGAACCGGTCGGCCCGGTGACCAACACCAGACCGCGCGGCACATCGGAAATCTTCTTGAATACATCGCCCATGCCCAGCTCTTCCATGCTCAGCACCTTGGACGGAATGGTCCGGAAAACCGCACCGGCGCCACGATTCTGGTTGAAGGCGTTGACACGGAAGCGGGCCACACCGGGCACTTCAAAGGAGAAATCGGTCTCGAGGAACTCTTCGAAATCCTTGCGCTGCTTGTCGTTCATGATGTCGTAGATCAGCCCGTGGACCATCTTGTGATCCATGGCGGGCACGTTGATGCGTCTGACATCGCCATCCACGCGGATCATGGGCGGCAGTCCGGCCGAAAGGTGCAAGTCCGACGCGCCCTGTTTGGCACTGAAGGCTAACAGCTCGGTAATATCCATAGGGTTCCCCATTGCTGCCTGCAAGCATGTAGAATGCCAGCAGCGATTGTTCTATTGGCAAGGTGTAATGACCGTAATGTCTACGATAGCAGAGAATATTGCAAACGTTGGTGATCGTATTCGGCATTGCGCCCACGCTGCCGGGCGCAGCCCGGACAGCGTCACCCTGATCGCCGTCAGCAAGACCAGGCCGGCCGAGGATATTCGTGCAGCCTGGGCCGCCGGTATTCGCCATGTCGGCGAGAACTATCTGCAGGAAGCCCTCGACAAACAGGCCAGCCTTGCCGACCTGGATCTGACCTGGCACTTCATTGGCCCGATCCAGTCCAACAAGACCAAGGCGATCGCCGAGCATTTCGATTGGGTACACAGCGTCGATCGTCTGAAAATTGCCCAGCGCCTGTCGGATCAACGCCCGGCTGGCCTGCCGCCGCTGAATATCTGCCTGCAGGTGAATATCAGTGGTGAGGACAGCAAGTCCGGTGTCAGCCCAGAGCAATTGCCCGCGCTGGCCGAGGCCGTCACCAGGATGCCGAATTTGCGTCTGCGCGGTCTGATGGCGATTCCCGCCCCCGGCCAGGACGAAGCCAGCCGCCGCGCACCGCTGCGCGCCCTGCGCGAATGCATGGCGTCACTGGCGATGCCACTGGATACGCTGTCCATGGGCATGACCGATGATCTCAACGAAGCGGTCGCCGAAGGCGCGACCCAGGTGCGTATTGGCACTGCTCTGTTTGGCAGCCGCAACAGCCAGACCAGCGCTCCCAACAACCCGAACAAGGAACAAGCATGACAGCCCCGACCATTGGATTCATTGGCGCCGGCAACATGGCCACCAGCCTGATTGGCGGCATGCTGGCACGCAACGTCAAGGCCGAACAGCTGCTGGCCAGTGACCATAGCCCCGAGCAGGCCGACAAACTCGGCATCCAGTTTGGCATTCGCACCGGCACGGATAACGCGCTATTGGCCCGTGACTGCGACATCCTGGTGCTGGCGGTCAAGCCGCAGGTCATGCAGTCGGTATGCCGCGCCCTGCCCGACACACGCAAGCCCGGCCAGTTGATCATCTCGATTGCCGCCGGCATCAGTTGCGCCAGTCTTGAGCAATGGCTGGGCGAGCACAGCGCGATTGTCCGCTGCATGCCCAATACCCCGTCACTGCGCGGCCAGGGCGTCAGCGGCCTGTATGCCAACACCCAGGTCAGTGACACGCAACGGCAACAGAGCGAAGCTATTCTGAACGCGGTCGGCATCAGCCTGTGGCTAGAGCGCGAGGAATTGATCGACGCGGTGACCGCGGTCTCCGGCAGTGGCCCGGCCTACTTCTTTCTGATGATGGAAGCCATGATTGCCGCCGGTCAGCAGTTGGGCCTGCCAAAGGAAACCGCCGAACGCCTGACCCTGTATACCGCCCTGGGTGCCGCCGATATGGCCGTACACAGTGACGTTGACGCTGCTGAATTGCGGCGCCGCGTATGCTCCCCCGGCGGCACCACCGAGCAGGCGATCAACAGCTTTATCCGTGACGATCTGCCCGGCGCCGTAGCCCGCGCCATGCAGGCCGCCGCCGACCGCGCCGCCGCCATGTCCCAAGAACTTGCCTGAGGAAAGCCGATGAACAGTCTGATCGAGCCCGTCATCTTTGTGATCCAGACATTGGGCAGCCTGTACCTGATTGCCGTGCTGCTACGCTTTATCCTGCAGTTGTCCAAGGCCGACTTCTACAACCCCATTTCGCAATTTATCGTGCGCATCACCAAACCGCTGCTGATGCCGCTGCGACGTTTTATTCCCGGCTACGGCGGTATCGACTTTGCCTCGCTGGTGCTGGCCCTGCTGGTGCAACTGGCGTTGATGTCGATCATTCTGCTGATCAGCAGCACGGCCTTCCCGGACCTGATGCGCTTTGTTGGCTGGGCGGTGATTTGTGTTGCCGCCCTGTTCCTGCGGATTTACTTCTTTGCCCTGCTGATCAGTGTCATCCTCTCCTGGGTCGCACCGGGCAGCCGCGCACCGGGTGCCATGCTGATCCAGCAGATCTGTGAACCGGCACTGGCACCGATTCGACGTATCATCCCGGCCCTCGGCGGCCTGGATCTGTCACCTATCTTTGCCTTTATCGCCATCCATTTGCTGACCACCTATGTGCTGCTGCCTGCGGCTATTACTCTGGGTATGTACCGGTCCATGACCATTGCCCTCTGAAACCGGGCCCGCTTTAGCGACCGCCGCGCCCAGCTTCTACCGCTGGTGCGGCGAAGATCTGCTGCTCGACTGCCACCTGCAACCCGGGGCGAAAACCCTGGGCTTTGCCGGACTACAGGGCGAACGCCTGAAAATCCGTATCAGCGCGCCACCGGTGGATGGCAAGGCCAATGCGCTGCTGATGGCCTTTCTGGCTGAGCAGTTTGGCGTCCGTAAGAGTCAGATCAGCCTGCTCAGCGGTGAACTGAGCCGGCAAAAGCGCCTATTGATCGCCCGGCCACAGCAACTGCCCGCCGAACTGGGCATACAGCCCGGCTGATATATTGCCTCTGGTCGCTACCCTCTTTAGACTGGCGCCTCGATTGTCGGCACCGCCTCAAGGGCCACCCCGCCGACCTAGCACAGGAACAGGTTCAACATGTCCAGATTCCCCGCCGATTCCGTCGGTCTGGTGACACCCCAGCGACAGACCTTTTCCGAGCCCCTGCAGCTGGCCTGCGGCAGGGCTCTGTCCAGCTATGAGCTGGTCTATGAAACCTATGGCGAACTGAATGCCACACGCAACAATGCGGTGCTGGTCTGCCACGCGCTGTCCGGCCATCACCATGCCGCCGGCTTCCACAGCGAAGATGAACGCAAGCCCGGTTGGTGGGATGCCTGCATTGGACCAGGCAAGGCCATTGATACCAACCGCTTCTTTGTTGTCAGCCTGAACAACATTGGTGGTTGCCATGGCTCCACCGGCCCCTCGAGCCTCAACCCGGAAACCGGCAAGCCCTATGGTGCCAGCTTCCCGGTGATCACCGTGGAAGATTGGGTCAACAGTCAGGCGCAACTGGCCGACGTGCTCGGCATCGACTGCTGGGCCGCGGTGGTCGGCGGTAGTCTCGGCGGCATGCAGGCGCTGCAGTGGTCCATCCGCTACCCCGAGCGGGTACGCAACTGCGTCGCCATCGCCACCGCGCCCAAGCTGTCGGCACAGAACATTGCCTTCAATGAAGTGGCACGCCAGGCGATCATTACCGATCCGGACTTTCATAACGGCGACTACGCCGCCTTCGGCGTGATTCCCAAGCGCGGCCTGATGCTGGCGCGCATGGTCGGACACATTACCTACCTGTCGGATGACTCGATGGGCGCGAAGTTTGGCCGCGAACTGCGCAGCGACGTGCTCAACTACGACTTCACCAGTGTCGAGTTTCAGGTCGAAAGCTACCTGCGCTACCAGGGCCAGGAGTTCTCCGAGCGCTTTGATGCCAACACCTATCTGTTGATGACCAAGGCGCTGGACTACTTTGATCCGGCCGGCGCCCACGGCGGCAATCTGGCCGCCAGCCTGGCGCCGGTGCAGGCTCGTTGCATGGTCATGTCCTTTACCACTGACTGGCGCTTTTCCCCGGCCCGCTCACGCGAGCTGGTCGATGCGCTGCTGGCGGCGGGCAAGCAGGTCAGCTATCTGGAAATCGAAGCGGCGCAGGGGCACGATGCCTTCCTGCTGCCCATCCCGCGTTATATCGAGGCCTTTCAGGCCTACATGAACCGTATCGAGGTGCTCTGACATGCGTGCGGATCTGGACATCATTCAGGAGTGGATCAAGCCCGGCAGCCGTCTGCTGGACCTCGGCTGTGGTGACGGCGAGTTGCTGCGCTACCTCTCCGATCACCGCAAGGTCACCGGCTACGGGCTGGAAATCGATCCCGAAAAAATCAACGCCTGCATCGACAAGGGCGTCAATGTGCTCGAGCAGAACCTCGACAGCGGGCTGAGCAACTTTGGTGACAACAGCTTTGACAGTGTGCTCATGACCCAGGCCCTGCAGGCTGTGCACTACCCCGACAAGGTGCTGGAAGAAATGCTGCGGATCGGCCGCGAGGCGATTCTGACCTTCCCCAACTTTGCCCATTGGCGCTGCCGTTTATATCTGGGTACAAAGGGTCGCATGCCGGTCTCGGAGTTCATGCCCTACACTTGGTATAACACGCCGAATATCCATTTCTGTACCTTCAAGGATTTCGAGGACCTGTGCCGACAGCGCTCAATCCGCATCCTTGATCGTCTGGTGGTGGATCAGACCCACCGCAGCAGCTGGCTCAGCGCGCTGTGGCCGAATCTGCTCGGCGAAATTGCCATCTACCGCGTTACCCGCTAGGAGTTCGAGATGATCCGCGCCCTGCTCTGTGCCCTGTTGCTGCTGAACGCCCCCCTGCTGCTGGCCCAGCAAGTCAGCCCGCAACGCTTTGGCGATCTGCTGGTCTATCACAACACTTTCAACAGCAGCTATCTGCAACCCGATATCGCCGCCAACACCGGCCTGATCCGCGGCCCACGGCATGGTGTGCTGAACCTGGCAATCCAGCAGGATACCGACAACGGCCCGGTAGCCGTGGATGCCCTGCTCAACGGCAGCGTCACCAACCTGCTGGGACAGAAAACACCACTGGACTTCATCCGCGTGCAAGAAGGAGAAGCGGTTTACTTTGTCGCCAATTACACCTCGGCCCAACGCGGTCTGTTGCGCTTTGAGGTGGAGTTCCGCCGCAGCGCCGGTGCCGCGCCGCAGACCGTCCGCTTCCAGCAGGAATTTTTCCCCGATGACCAGTAACACCCTGCCCTTCGAGCAACTGGTGCTGGCCAGTGGCAATCCCGGCAAGCTGCGGGAGCTGCAGGCCATGCTCGGTGAACAGGTCAAGGTCCGGCCGCAGTCCGAGTTCGTGGCCGAGGAAGCCGTGGAAAACGGTCTGAGTTTTGTTGAAAACGCCATTATCAAGGCCCGCCACGCCTGCCTGGCCTCCGGCCTACCGGCCCTGGCCGACGACTCGGGGCTGGCGGTTGACGCCCTCGGCGGCGCACCGGGCATCTACTCGGCACGCTATGCCGGCAGTGGCGGCGATGCGGCCAACAACCGCAAATTGCTCGAGGCGCTGGATGGCCTGCCCGCCGAACAGCGCAACGCGCGTTTTATCTCGGTGCTGGTGCTGATGCTGCACGCCGAAGACCCCACGCCGATCATCTGCGAAGGCATCTGGCACGGACGCATTCTCACTGAAGCGCGCGGTGAACAGGGCTTTGGCTACGACCCGCTGTTCTGGGTGCCCGAAGCCAACTGCGCCAGCGCCGAACTCAGCCCGGCAGAAAAAAACCGCCTGAGCCACCGCGCCAAAGCCATGGCGCAACTGCGTGTGCGCTTGGGGCTGGTGTGAACAAGCCACAAGCTGCAAGCGTCAAGCCGCAAGCCAACCCAAAGAACACCCCTGACAGCTTGCCGCTTTCAACTTGCCGCTTGCCGCTGCCGCCCCTGGCGGCCTACATCCACATCCCCTGGTGCGTGCGCAAGTGCCCCTATTGCGACTTCAACTCGCATGTCAGCGACCAGGGTCTGCCGGAGGCGCAGTACATCGACGCGCTGATTGCCGATCTGGATCAGGACCTGGCCGGTACGCAAGGCCGTGAGTTGACCTCGATCTTCTTCGGTGGCGGCACGCCCAGTCTGTTTTCCGCCGCGAGCCTTGGCCGCCTGCTGGAGGCCATGGCCAGTCGCCTGAGCTTTGCCCGCGATATTGAAATTACCCTGGAAGCCAACCCCGGCACCTTCGAGCAGGCCAAGTTCGCCGGCTACCGCGCCGCCGGCATCAATCGCCTGTCGATCGGCATCCAGAGCTTCAACGCCAAACACCTCAAGGCACTGGGACGGATTCACGATGACCGTGAAGCACTGGCCGCCGTCGCCATGGCGCGCAAGGCCGGGTTCGACAACCTCAACCTGGACCTGATGCACGGTCTGCCGGATCAGACCCTGGACGACGCCCTGGCGGACATCAATCAGGCCATAGACTTGAGTCCGGAGCACCTGTCCTGGTATCAGCTGACACTGGAACCCAACACGGTGTTCTACAACAAGCCGCCAATCCTGCCGATTGAAGACACCCTCTGGGCTATTCAGGAAGCCGGTCAGGCGCGACTGGCCGAGATCGGCCTGAGCCAATACGAAGTCTCCGCCTACGCCCAAGCCAACCGCCAGGCGCGGCATAACCTGAACTACTGGCAGTACGGCGACTTCCTCGGCATCGGTGCCGGTGCCCACGGCAAGCTCAGTTACCCGGATGGCCGCATCGAACGCTACTGGAAAACCCGCCTGCCCAAGGACTACCTGGACCCGACCAAAGCCTACTGCGCCGGCCGCAAGGACCTGATCCCCGACGACCTGCCCTTCGACTTCCTGATGAACGCCCTGCGCCTGGTAGACGGCGTCCCCGCCAGCCACTACCCGAACCGCACCGGTCAGTCGCTGGAGACTATCGCGCCGCTGCTCAACCAGGCCGTCAGCAAAGGCCTGCTGGAACCCTGGGACCAGCAATTGCGCCCGACCGAACGCGGGCGGTTGTTTCTCAATGATCTGCTCGAAGGATTCCTCTGAGCGCTCCTCAGCCGCTACAAGCGGCAAGCGGCAAGCTACAAGCCGCAAGCTTAAACCAAGCCCAACCCCTTCGCCGCGAGGCCGCGGCTCCTACCAGTGAAGTGAAACTCATGCTGGGTGGGAGCGGCGGCCCCGCCGCGAAAGGTTTTTACTTGCTGCTTGCGGCTTGTAGCTTGCCGCTCGAAGCTTGTACAGTAATCCAAACTGTCTCAGTCACCGAGGTCCCCATGTCCCCTTTTCTGTTTGCCACTACTGCGCAAATTCTTTGCGAATCCGGTTCGGCCATCCGCCTGGCTGAGCTGTGCAAAGAGCGCGGTGCCAGCCGTGTATTGATTGTCACTGACCCGGGCATCACCCAGCTCGGCATGCTCAATGACATCCTGCCGGGCTTTACCAAAGCGGGCATGGCAGTAGACATCTTCGACGCCGTGCAGGCTGATCCGCCGGAAGCGGTGGTCATGGCGGCGGTAGAACAGGGCCGGGCCATGCAGGCCGACTTTGTTGTCGGTTTTGGTGGCGGTAGCTCCATGGATGTGGCCAAACTGGTCGCCTTTCTGGCCCACCCCAACTGCACACAACAGCTCAGTGACATCTATGGCGTCGGTAATGCCAAGGGCCAGCGCCTGCCATTGATTCAGGTGCCGACCACCGCCGGTACCGGGTCGGAAGTGACGCAGATCTCCATTATCACCACCGGCGAAACCACCAAGATGGGTGTGGTTTCACCGATCTTGCTGCCGGATATGGCGCTGCTGGACGCCGACCTGACCCTGGGTCTGCCGCCCGCCGTCACCGCCGCCACCGGCATTGACGCCATGGTCCACGCCATCGAGGCCTATACCAGCAAGATCAAGAAAAACCCGCTGTCCGACATGCTCGCTCGCGAGGCCCTGCGTCTGCTGGCTGCTAATCTGGACGGAGCCGTGCACAACGGCAGCAACCGCGAAGCACGCCAGGCCATGCTGCTCGGCGCCCTGTTGGCCGGTCAGGCCTTTGCCAACGCCCCGGTCGCGGCGGTCCATGCCCTGGCTTATCCGCTGGGTGGCCATTTCCATATCCCCCATGGTCTGTCCAATGCGCTGGTACTGCCCACGGTAATCGGCTTCAACGCGCCCGCTGCCGAGCATCTGTATGCCGAGCTGGCACCGCTGCTGGTCGCCGATCTCAAGCCTGGCAACGCCGCCAGCCTGACCGAACAACTGGTCGCCGCACTGGCCGATCTGAGCCCACGCTGCAACCTGCCCTCGCGTCTGCGGGATGCAGGCGTACCGGAAGACAGTCTGCCGCAACTGGCCAAGGACGCAATGCTGCAACAGCGCCTGCTGGTCAATAACCCAAGAGACATGACCGAAGCCGATGCACTGGCGATTTATCGCGCAGCGTTTTGAGTTTTTTCCATCAGACAACACCGATGCCAGGCGGCCTTGGGTGATACCCGCAGTAGACCGTCTGCGCCCAGGACGGGCGCAGTCGAGCCCCCAGGGATGGGTTTACGGCGTGTCTACGGAGGGTGTCGCCCAAGGCCGCCGATGCCGAACCAAAAACCACCAAATCCGAGGCTACGCATTGGCAGATAGCGGTTCTGGACCGTCTATGCCCTGGTCGAAAATTGCTCCTGCATTTTCGACACTTCCGCCATCCATGGCGGTCGGATGGGCATAGCGAGCTTACAGGGATGTACTTGCAGCGTGTCCATAACCACTATCTGCCAATGCGTACCCACGATACGACCAAAAGAGAGCACGTCAGAACATGAGCAACAAACCCCAACGCAGCGCCTACCCCTACCTGCACCCCATTACCACCCGCTGGCACGACAATGACGTCTACGGCCATGTCAACAACGTGGTGTATTACAACTACTTCGACAGTGCCGTGAACAGCTGGTTGATCGAACAGGGTGGGCTGGATATTCATCAGGGCGAGCAGATCGCCTTTGTGGTCAGCTCCGGCTGCGATTACTTCGCCCCGATTGCCTTCCCCGATGCCATTGAAATTGGCGTGCGCGTGACCAAACTGGGTAACAGCTCAGTGCACTATGAACTGGCCGTATTCAAGTCAGGCACAGATGACGCCTGTGCGCTCGGCCGCTTTGTGCATGTCTTTGTTGAGCGCAGCAGCAACCAGTCCTGTGCCATACCGGCCGGACCACGACATGCACTGCAACGTCTGATGGTCGAATAACACCTCACTACCGGGCTTGCGATGTTTCACACCAAGGCTACGCAAGCCTGTCAGCCCTGATCTATATAAAAAATCTATCAGAGTTCTGTCAAAATCCTACTGGCGGTAATCAAACATCGTTGCTAAAACTAAATGACTCAATACTGGCAGAGGTATTTAACCCTTCTGCAGTAATTGATTAATGAATCGTGAAACGTGGCTGTGATCCGGCCACACATGACCCTGAGGCGGCTATCCGCCGCCTGAGTTTACGCAGATGGCATTGGAGACTGATATGAGTGATAACAAGGGTAAGTGCCCCGTAATGCACGGCGGCAATACTGCCACCGGCAATGCAAATATGGACTGGTGGCCAAAAAATCTTAATCTTGACATCCTGCATCAGCATGACCGCAAGACCAACCCGCTTGGAGAGCACTTCAACTACGCGGATGAATTCAAAAAGCTTGACCTTGAAGCCGTCAAGACTGACCTCAAAGCACTGATGACCGACAGCCAGGACTGGTGGCCCGCCGACTGGGGTCACTATGGTGGATTGATGATCCGTATGGCCTGGCACTCCGCTGGTACCTATCGGATTGCAGACGGACGTGGTGGTGCCGGTACTGGTAACCAGCGCTTCGCGCCGATCAATTCCTGGCCTGACAACGCTAACCTTGATAAAGCCCGTCGCCTGCTCTGGCCGATCAAGAAAAAGTATGGCAACAAACTCTCCTGGGCTGACCTGATGATTCTGGCTGGTAACATGGCCTATGAGTCCATGGGCTTCAAGACCTTCGGCTTTGCCGGTGGCCGCGAAGATATCTGGCATCCGGAAAAAGACACTTATTGGGGCTCTGAAAAGGAGTGGCTTGCACCTTCCGGTAGCGAAAACAGCCGCTACTCCGGTGAGCGCGACCTGGCCAACCCTTTGGCCGCCGTGATGATGGGTCTTATCTACGTCAATCCTGAAGGGGTAGATGGCAAGCCCGACCCACTGAAAACCGCCCATGACGTGCGCATTACCTTTGAGCGCATGGCCATGAACGATGAAGAAACCGTAGCACTGACCGCCGGCGGACACACGGTAGGCAAGTGCCACGGTAACGGTAGCGCGGCCAACCTCGGCCCTGAGCCGGAAGCTGCTGGGCTGGAAGAACAGGGCCTGGGCTGGAACAACCACAAAACTAGGGGTATTGGTCGCGACACCATGACCAGTGGTATCGAAGGGGCCTGGACCACCAACCCGACTCAGTGGGACAACGGCTATTTTCATCTGCTGCTTAACTACGACTGGGAACTGAAAAAGAGCCCGGCCGGAGCCTGGCAATGGGAACCGATCAACATCAAGGAAGAAGACAAGCCAGTTGATGTCGAAGATCCTTCGATCCGCCTTAATCCAATCATGACCGATGCCGATATGGCCATGAAGATGGATCCGGAATACCGCAAGATCTCCGAGCGGTTCTACAAGGATCCGGCCTACTTTGACGATGTATTCGCCCGCGCCTGGTTCAAGCTGACACACCGCGACCTGGGCCCCAAGAGCCGCTATTTGGGTGCTGATGTGCCGTCTGAAGATCTGATCTGGCAAGATCCGGTACCCAGTGTCGACTACACCCTGAGCGATTCAGAGGTAGCTGAAATCAAGGCGAAAATCCTTGCCAGTGGCCTGAGCGTTTCCGAACTGGTCTCTACCGCCTGGGACAGCGCCCGCACCTTCCGAGGCTCTGACTGCCGTGGTGGCGCTAACGGTGCACGCATACGCCTGGCTCCACAGAAAGACTGGGAAGGCAACGAACCCGCCCGCCTGCAAAAAGTACTCAAGGTGCTGGAAGGCATCCAGGCCGGTCTGAGCAAAAAAGTCAGTCTGGCTGACCTGATCGTCCTTGCAGGTACTGCGGGTGTTGAAAAAGCGGCCAAGGATGCCGGTGTCAACATCACCGTACCCTTTGCGGCTGGCCGTGGCGATGCCAGTCAGGAGATGACCGACGTTGAGTCCTTCGAGGTCCTTGAGCCACTGCATGACGGCTTCCGTAACTGGGTCAAGAAAGACTACGTTGTCACCCCTGAGGAGATGATGCTCGACCGTACCCAGCTGATGGGGCTGACCGCTCCCGAAATGACAGCACTGGTTGGCGGTATGCGCGTGCTGGGGACCAACCATGGTGGCACTAAACACGGGGTATTTACCGAGCGTGAAGGCGTGCTGAGCACGGACTTCTTCGTCAACCTGACCGACATGTCCAATACCTGGAAGCCCACAGGCAACAACCTGTATGACATCGTCGAGCGCAAGACCGGCAAGACCAAGTGGACTGCCACCCGGGTAGATCTGGTGTTCGGTTCCAATTCGATCCTGCGTGCCTACGCTGAGGTCTATGCTCAGGACGACAACCGCGAGAAGTTTGTGCGCGACTTCGTCAACGCTTGGGTCAAGGTAATGAATGCCGATCGCTTCGATCTGGCCTGATTTGCCAGCAGGTGAGTAAAACAACAAGGGCGCCTATTTGGCGCCCTTGTTGTTTCTGGTCACGTCAGATCAACTGAAGCTGCCACGCATCGCACCCGGACTGAACAGCTCGATCCAGTACCCGTCCGGGTCACGGATAAAGGCCAGGGTCTTCATCTTGCCGTCCTGCGGACGTTTGACAAAACTCACACCCAGCTCCTCAAAACGCGCACAGGCCGCCTCCAGATCCGGCACGGCAAAACCGATATGGCCAAAGCCCTTGGGCTCATCGTTACCGTTGTGATAGGCAAAATCAGGCTCGTCCTCGGTACCCCAGTTGTGCGTCAGTTCCAGCATCGCCGGTCGACCAAAGGTCTGCACCAGCCGTTCCTGTGCATCATCTGACCAGTTACCCAGATCACGGCTGTCAATCGCCGCGAGAAAATACAGACTGAACTTCATGCCCGGAAAATCCAGCTTCTTCACCAGCGTCATACCCATGATCCGGGTATAGAAATCCAGTGACGCCTGCGGCGACTTGATGCGCAGCATGGTCTGATTGAATACAAAGCCTTCCGTAGCCGGATCACGCTGCTCACACAGTCCTGTAGCAGATTCAAAATGGCGGCTCATGACATGCTCCCGATGACTATCGACGTGGATACCTTAGCGAAATTTACGCTCATCCCACCAGGGATAGAACGGCGGGCGATCCTTGCTCGGGCTGAGCTTGAACTGCGGCGCGCGCTTCTCCAGGAAGGAACTCACCCCCTCCTTGGCATCGGCGGATTCGCCCATATAGGCAATCGCCCGTGAATCAACAATATGCGCCTCCATCGGGTGATCGGCACCAAGCATGCGCCACATCAACTGACGGTTCAGCAGGGCCGACATACCCGAGGTGTTATCCGCAATCTCACGCGCCAGGGCATAGGCCGCCGGCATCAGTTCTTCCGGCTCGTGGATACTGCGAATCAACCCGCCCTTGAGCGCCTCTTCAGCGCCGAATACCCGTCCGGTATGCACCCATTCAGCGGTCTGCATGGGGCCAACCAGACGCGGCAGGAACCAGCTCGAACAGGCCTCCATAGTGATACCGCGACGGGCAAAGACAAAACCGAACTTGGCGTTGGTCGAGGCCATCCGAATATCCATCGGCAGGGTCATGGTCACGCCCACACCCACCGCCGCACCATTGAACGCGCCAATTATCGGCTTGGTGCATTCGTAGATACGCAGCGACACGGTGCCGCCACCATCACGCAGCTCATCGCCTTCGGGCTGGTCCTGACGCTTATGGCGGTTGAAAGTGTCACCGCCCTTCTCCAGATCCGCACCCGCACAAAAGGCCCTGCCCGCGCCGGTCATGATAATGACCCGCACCGCATCATCGGCATCTGCAGCATCAAAGGCCGCCAGCAACTCACGGCGCATCTGCCCGTTAAAGGCATTCATGCGGTCAGGGCGGTTCAGGGTCAGCGTCAGAATGCCGTCCTGTACCTGATAGTCGAGGGTTTCATAAGACATAGTGGTGCTCCATGGCGTTCAGCAAAGTCGCACCAGTGTAGAACTCACCGGTCACGGGGACCAGTTGAGTTACCAAAGCGTATGTGGGGGTATTGTTGGGGTGGATGGGGGGCAACAGACGCTGCCGGGGGCTGCTTGAATTCTGGCGCGACAAAAAGCCTTGGACAGCCCAGCAACCCTGACTTACTCTCAATAACAGAAAGGGATTGCAGTCAGCCCCAAGCAAGACACGGATAGTCTGCCCTCCCCCGTACAACCCGAACAGTAAACCGCGACTTGTCCAAAATCAGGATCGAGGGGTAGCGCGTCTGGAGATTGATCACCGAAAGGAGCATCTGCAAGCCAGACCACAGGATTTTGATTGGAAAGCACTGAAATTCTAATGCACTGACTGGATACACAGTTTATTGAGTGAAAAAATAAAAAAGTCAAGCGATCTTAGGGCAGGTCGCTACCAGAAAGGCAACAAATTGATTTTTATAGATAAAGATTATTTGTCCATAACCGGCAAAAACATGATCATACAAAACTTACTGATATATGAAAATACAGCCGACTATCTAATACGATGTTGTTCCCGCATCCATATGACTCCGTGTAAACTAACGATCTTGCTCTTGGCAAAAGAATAAAGAAATCATTGAGGGAATTATGAGTAAAGACGCATATAAAGATTTCACAAAACGCTTTGGGCTTCTGATTAAGAAGCATCCAACCCTTATAACCATGACTCTGAGCAATATTTTCACTATGCGTCTTATTGGCAATAAAACACATGGAGATCTTGCAGAAATTGCAATCTCTGAGTTCATTAACCAATATATGTATGATTTCAAATCTATTCACGTAGGAAAAGATCTTTACCGAGCCAAGTCAAAAGAAGAAGACATAACTGTTGAGAACGAGATAACAAACGAAAAATTCCCTATTAGCCTTAAAGCCTATGGCGATGGACCTCTTCAGTTATCTACGGACAAAAATTTCCAGATGTACCCTTTACTTGAACGTATTGGAGAGCTCATTACAGATAAAGATCAAATATCAAGTATATTTGAAAATGAGGCATTTTCATGCTTCAGCGAGATTAACGTTCTTCCTCTGATTTACAACGAAAAAAAACAGCGCTGCAATATTTTGGTTTTCGACGCAGAGCGCGCAAGAAACGAAACTTCTTATATAAGGAAAGAGACCGAGGGCGCTGGCCGCAAGCATCCTGCATATAGGTTCTTCGATAAGAATGACTGTTATATTTGTGAAGTAAGATACGGAAGCGCTACAGCTAACGCTCTACAGCGCGGGCTTTGGACAAACACAAAAAATGCAACTCCATTTTTCGACAGTGTAACAAACGGATGGGTCGACTATTCTCATAATTTGGTTTTAGTTAAACTCTTTTCACATGCGCTTGTGTCCAGCGCTAAAGGGCATGAAACGGCACTTGAAGAAATTAAAACTGACATAGCCAGGTTAAAGCAGGCGAGTGGAATAAATGCATAAATCAACATTATCTTTATTTGGCGGCGCAATACTTGACACTCCAGAAACCCAAGGGGTTAAGTACGCCGGTTCTAAGCTGAAGCTAATTCCACACATTTTGTCGCTATTTGATGAACTTGAAGTTAAAACAGTTTTCGACGGATTCTCTGGAACCACTCGTGTATCTCAGGCGCTAGCAAAGTCTGGATTCAAAGTCACAAGCAACGATATTTCTGAATGGTCATATGTATTCGGGTTATGCTACTTAAAAAATAAGAAGAAAGTATCCGAGTATAAAGAGCTGATAGAGCACTTGAATTCAATCAAGGGTTACGATGGTTGGTTCACCGAAAATTATGGTGGACAAGATTTTTCAGGTAGCGCAATACAACCAGACGGCACCAAAAAACCTTGGCAAGTCCATAACACGAAGAAACTTGATGGAATACGAGATGAAATTGATGCGTTATGTTTGCCAGAAATAGAAAAAGCAGTTGCTTTAACCAGTCTTATTCTTGCAATGGACGAGGTTGACAGCACTCTTGGGCATTTCACTTCTTATCTAAAGAATTGGTCTTCACGCTCCTATAAGGAAATGCGGCTTAAGGTGCCGAAGATTTTTGAGAACACAGAAGAAAATGTCGTTCTAAAAGGTGATATTTTTGATTCAATGAAAGATATTGCGGTCGACTTTGCGTATTTTGATCCACCCTATGGCTCCAATAACGAAAAAATGCCTCCTTCAAGGGTACGTTATGCCTCCTACTATCATGTGTGGGCAACTATCTGCAAAAATGATAAACCTCCTGTTTTCGGCGCAGCTCTTCGTAGAGAGGACACATCGGATCGAGTGGCCGCTACAGTTTTTGAAGAGTTTCGCAAGGATAACGATGGCCATTTCATTTCCGTAAAAGCAATTGAACGACTTATTCAGAACGCGAATGCAAAATATGTGGCTCTCTCTTATAGTTCTGGAGGAAAAGCCACTGCAGAAGAACTCAACGGAATATTAAGTCGCCATGGAAAATTGATTAAAACAATAGAGATTGATTACAAAAAAAATGTGATGGCAGATATGAAATGGACGAATGAGTGGTTGCGAGATGCAGAAGAGCCAAACCGCGAATTCATATTCCTAATCGACAAGCAGGCTTAACAATTTTTTTAGCAAAAAAAACTGTTCGGATTTATTTTCTGGTGACCTATCCAAACACGAACGATTTGAATAGGTCACTAGTAAATAACATTAACTGGATGCCAGAGATCGTTCTGATTGCTGGATAGGGTCAGCAGGCAGAACCATACGCAGACTTTCACGGTACTGTTCGGCTGGTGCTTCGTGGATGACCTCAACAGCAGCGTCGTAGCTCTCTCTGATTACAGACTCAATCTCAGCAATGCGGGCACGGAAAAACTCCTTTCGTCCGTTAACTTTGTTGAGCCGGCCTGCTGCAAATCTCTCGTGCAGCTTGGCTTCCAGCGCGGGGGCATTGTCTGAGAAAACCATCGCATGCACGTCAAACCAAAATGGCACCGACGCATCGCCGAGCTCTGCAATACGGTCCATTGGTTCCAGACGGCGGGTCATGCCTATTTTGTATACATCCTTTCCGAATGCCCCGACGTTTGAAATGACGTATACATAGCCCGCCTTAGCATTTTGCTCGCGATAATCGATGAGTTTTTCTTCCCCTTCCAACTCGGCCCGACCAAGCTCAATCTCTGCCAGTTTTATTGAAAGAAGAGTGCGCTCGTCTTCAGTCTCTGCTTTGTCCAGGCGTGACTGAAGCTCGCGCAGGGCAGTATCGAAATGCTTGCGCTCTTTGGCTATCTTCTCCCGGGCGGCGCGAATCTCTTGTTCAAGTTTCTGTTGCTCCCGAAGTTCCTCTCTAGCGCGCTTTGCTTCTTCCTTTTCCTCTTGCTTTTTGAGTTGAAACTCATGCGTAAGATGAAGCTCATCGAGCTTAAGGTTTAAATATTTGCTTGATAGTTCCACACTCATCATTTTGCCAAGGCGGTTGCATGCCTCGAAGGATTTGAGAATACGTTTTTCACCAAGCTCTACGTTGTTGAACTTTACGTTGTCTACACAGTAATCAGCTTCGTTATTGAACGACCGAATAACTAGTTTGATCATGTCGTTAACAAGTTTTCTCCCTTGAGCCTTACTACCATTGACAGACCAGTCCTTGTTGCCAGTGGCCGCATCGCCGCTCTTGATCATCGCCTTCTGCTGCTCACGCACTTTGTCCAGTCGAGCTTTGTATTCAGTACTTGCACTTAGCTTGAATTTGGGTTCATACAGCGCAAAACTCTCCAATAGAAGCGCCTCCTCCCAAACAAGGATTTGCGAATGAAGTTCAATTGAGCGCTTTTCAAGATTGCTGTTGTCCTGCTCGGCGAGCTGGATCGAGTTCCGAATGGCTGCCAGCCTGCTTTTCTCTTGCTCGATCAGCTTCTGGACTTCAAGCACATCCATTGCGCCAATCTTCTTGTTTAGGGCTTGCAACTGAGCATGACGTACTTGAAGTTCCGACAGCTGGATATCCAGATCATCTGCCCGCTGCCGATGCGCAGGACCATTCCAATAATCGCTTAAGGCCATAAATCACTTCCCTGTTGATGTGATGAAACTGATCAGTCACCGATGCAAACTGGCAGAGCGGCTTGGTTAAACATAACAGGTTAGGACAGAAAACATCTCAGTGTGTGACATGATTTTTAATATCAATAAGTGCAGTGTTTTTCATCAACACTACTGCGCTCATCACCATGAATGTGAAATTAGCCTGAGCCATACAGCGTGTTGTCCAGCTGCGACGTCATGATCTGACTGACACACGCCGTATCATATGGCTGCTTGTGCGGCATGAATGACCTGCTAATTTAGCCCCGTGATGCCGGGCCCCTCTGGCGGTTAACACCGCGATGTCGGAATCACAGTCTGTTCAACTTGACTGTCAGGAGGGGCTCATGAATTCCCTGGAAATATTCCCACGTCCTAATTTTCTGGTTCCAGCTAACCCATTGTGGCTGGTCCCCCTCAGTTGTTTTTCCCCACCGAAATTGAACATGAGCCAGTCGTTGCTGAGGTATCGTGCTGCTGACGGGCTTTAAAGCTCAAACCAAGCTCTGTCCACTGGAGTATCAGCCAAATAATTTTAACGCTTGCTCGGTGACGGGTGAGCCTTGCGATTTCAACTAACCACGAGGTGACACTATGACGCGTAAAACACGTAACGCATCGCTGCTGGGCCTGGGCCTGGCGTTAGCCCTGCTTTCCGGCTGTGATGCTGCAGAAGAATCGGCCCAGAAACTGTTGGACGAGACCATGGAAAAGACCGCCGAAGCCGCCCGTGAGCTGGTGAACGAGACCGTGGGTGAGACCATGCAACAGCTCAACGAACAGATTGATGGCATGCAGGAAGGGCTTGACGAGGCCCTGACCCCGGCCGAGGAGCAAGCGCAGGAAACCGAGCAGGCGACCAATGAACCCAACCCCACTGAAGCGCCGCAAACCAACGCGATCTGATGGCGTTAGTCAGCGCACCGTGTTGCTTGGCCCAAGTGTTTGTTTCTTCGGCTGTCCGGTTCGTTCATCCTTGATCATCTCAACAACAGGCCAGGCTATGCAGCCCGGCCTGGTTACTTTAGCGTCCAGTACGCTCAGGCGCGACCTGCTGCATCTCTACCCGGCGAACCGGCTGCATTGGCACTGAAGGTCTTGGCTGCGCGGCCTGGAACTGGGTAGCCGCTGAGTTACCAACGGCGCTATGCGGGCACTTCTGACCCAGCTGGGCCTGAATGCACAGGTTGTAAGCGCCATAGTTGGCATCGGGGTTGGGGTGCTTTTCATTGCAGACGGCAATGGCGTCATCAGCACAGTTGGCCATGGCCAAACCAGAAAAGCCCATTACGGCGGCAAACAGGGCAGGAATCAGTTTTGCATTTTTCATGGGGTCGATCTCCATCGTTGATGTGGGTGTTTCCATCAAGTGAGTCGAGGCGAGTTTGTAATGGGTTCAAAAAAAATTTAACGGCGATGAAAAAAATTGAGCACCGAGCTGTCGAGGCGGTTTGTTACTCAGCCAAGCCCAATCCCCAAGGCCATCAGCGCGGGCACCAGCAGGGTTTGCAGCACGTTGCTGCGCAGGGCGGCGTGCAGGTTGGTTGAGACGGTCAGCCAGGCATGCAGGCCAAGGGCGAAGCCGGGCAGTGCCAAGAGGGCCAGCATGGGGACGCTGTTCTGCAGCAGGGCCAGCGCATAGCAGCCCAGTGCAAGCAGCCACTGCAACGCGTAAAACCGGCGGCTGACAGCCAGACCGTAACGCAGGGGGATATTGTCGCGGCCTACGTTGCGGTCGGCTTCACGGTCCGGCAACTGATTAAGCAGCAACAGGTTATTGACCAGCAACGCCAGCATCAAACCGGTCAGCCAGCCGGCCGTGGAATACTGCCCGCCCAAGACCCGTTCGGCACCGCAGAGCATCAGCAGGCCAAAACCAATACCCGGCGCAACCAGACTGAGCCAGCGGTTACGGGTGATCCAGGGGGTGTATCCGGCTACCAGAGCGACACCGGGAAGTCCGATCCAGAGCAAGGCCGGGCCAGCCTGCCAAGCCAGATACAGACCGAGCAGGCAACACAGCAGCAACAAACCAAGGCCCAGGCAGAGCACCTGCCTGGCGGCAGCGGGATGGGCTGGCAGGTAGCCGCTGCCACCACTGAAGGGCGTGCGCGCGGTGCCTTGATCAAGCCCGCTTTGGAAGTCGGCGTATTCATTCAGCGCATTGACCGCGCCATGGGCGGCCAGCGCCACGATCAGCACCAGTGCAAAGGTCAACCAGGCAAAGTCGCCCGCCAGGGCGGCGGCCAACAGCACGGTGACCAGCGCCAGCAACAGGAAAGGCGGACGCAGGCTAGTTATCAGTCTTATACCCACACGTATCTATTACCTTTAACTAAGGGGCAGTCTTGCCGCAGAGCGTCGCAGCAAGCTCACTCTGTCCCACCAAGCCAATAAACTGCATATTATTGCGGCCTGACTATCGCCCTGACATCAGTAACAACGCATGATAACAGCAGGGGCACAGTAACCTGACTTTTCCAAAACTCGATTCGAGCAAAGCGTATGCGAATTTTATTGGTTGAGGATCACCCTTCGTTGGCAGAGGCCGTCATAGACGCCCTGTGTCGCGCGGGCTTTGCCGTTGATCACGCCCCTGACGCCGTTACGGCCAAACAGATGTCGGACATGACTCCTTACGCGCTGGTGCTTCTTGATCTGGGACTACCTGACCGTGACGGGCTTTGCCTCCTGCCGGCATTACGTGCAGAGGGCCGCGTACCGGTAATCATCCTGACCGCCCGGGACCAGCTGGAAGACCGCCTGAATGGCTTGAACAGCGGAGCCGACGACTACATCGTCAAGCCGGTAGAAATGCCCGAACTGGTCGCCCGCTGCAGAGCCGTGTTGCGTCGCCCCGGTGACCGTTCCAGTGATCTTCTGGAGGTCGCCGGTCTGGCGCTGGACACCCTCAACCGGTCGCTTCACCTCCACGGTGAGCCTTTATTGCTGGGCCGCCGCGAGATGGGCGTGCTGGAACTGCTGATGAAGTCAGCCGGTCGTGTGGTACCGCGCCGGGTACTGGAAGATACTATCTATAATTACGCCGATGAGGTTGGCCCGAACGCACTGGAGGCAGCCATCTCCCGACTTCGGCGGGCATTGGCGTCAGCCGGCTGCGACTTGCCGATTGTGACCGTGCGCGGTGTTGGCTGGATGCTGGTCAAAGAGCCGAAACATGAGCAAAGCTGATCCTACGCTGGCAAGCATACTGACCCGGCGCCTGGCTTGGATCGCGCTGGCTGTCGTGCTGGTGAATGCCTTTGCCGTAGCAGTTTATTACGGCGCTGATCACCAGCCACTGGAACGCGAAGCCATTGAGTATGAAATCGATCAGTTGGCCAGCGCTCTGACCGGCGACCCGCTGCGCGTGGCACAAGCTGCCCGGCACTTATTTGTCGATTACCCTGAGGCCTATGGGTTTGCGGTTTTACATCCCGACGGCCGGGTCCTTGACGCTGAGAACCTTGGCCTGATCCCTGAGCAGGCCCTTGCAGGTGGACGCTTTGCGCAGAACTGGCAAACACGACTGCCCGATCCCGAGGGCTCACAGCTGGTGGTAGCGCGCACCCTGATGGTTCAGGACGAAGCATTGCTGTGGCTATTCGCCTTGCGGGATGATCCAGCCAATCTGGTACGTCGCGCCTTTGTCTTCGAGTTCATCAAGCACATATGGCTGCCCATTCTGCCGATTTCACTGATCCTGATCGGCGCCAATGCCTTGATGATTCGCCGCAGCGTCCGGCCCATCTCTGCCGCAGCCCAATGGGCCAGGGGCATCAAGCCCGGTATGGCGGTACCAGTACTGAATAACAAGGAATTGCCTGTCGAAATTACCGATCTGGTTGAGGCCACCCGGCGCTCTCTGGAGCGGTTGAGCGAGGCCCTGTCGGCCGAGCAACGTCGCGCCGCCGAGGCCGCTCATGCGCTGAGAACCCCGCTGGCAATCCTGATTGCCCGTCTGGATGCCTTACCCCCCGGCCCGGTCACTGACAAGTTGCGGACTGACCTGGCTGTTCTGTCCCGTACCGTTCGACAAATACTGGATTCCGCCCGCGCGGACGGACTGGAAATCACCGAGGGTACACGCACCGACCTGTGCCTGGTCGCCAGCAACGTTCTGGCCGCCCTGGCACCAGCGGCCTATCAGCAGGGTATCGAGCTGTCGCTGGTGACCCAGTCACCCAGCGTATTCGTCCGGGCACAGTCAGATGCGGTTGAAATGGCCCTGTCCAATCTGGTGGAAAATGCCATGGTGCACTCAGGTACCCCGCAGATTGAGGTCACCGTCGGGCCCGGCCCGGTGGTGGCTGTCAGGGATTATGGCTGCGGCTTCCCGGCTGAGGCTGAAACGCGGCTGTTCCAGCCGTTCTGGCGGGGCGAATCGGCCAGTCCGGGCGGGGCCGGACTCGGACTTGCCATTGTCGAGCGTCTGCAACGTGCCCAGGGTGGCACCGTCACGGCGACCAACCGAGACGGTGGTGGCGCCGAGTTTATCCTGACCTTCGTGGCCGAGTAATTATTTTAGCGCCGTCAGGTTGCCGTCAGCTTCGCTCCTTATCTTAATCCTGCGTTATCGCAAACCTTCAACGAGAGGAGTTGACCATGAAAGACGTCAAGAAGATCGACCTTAAGCAGTCCGATGAATGGCTGTCTGGCGACGTCGAAATTTGCGTACCGAAGAAGTGGCTGGCTTATGGCGCTGCCGCCCTTGTGGGTCTGGTGCTGCTGGCGATGTACTAAGCGGCTGACCGAATCACCCCCTTACTTACCCAGAGGACAGTAAAATGAAAACCCTTACCGCACTAATGATCATGCTGTTTGCTGCTGGTGCCTATGCACAAAATAGCACACCGATTGAACAACTAAATCGTGGCGAAATGACCACCCTGAGTGGCCAGGTCGAACGCATCCTCGATGAGGACGAGTTCAGGCTGAGAGATGATACGGGCAGTATCCGTGTCTATATCGGACCAAACAGAATGCCTGTCAGACCGGGCGACAGCATCAGCGTGACCGGCTTTGTGGACGACGATATCGGCCCGCTGGAGCTGTACGCCTACGATATCACTTTGGCTGACGGCTCAACGGTCGAGTTCTCTCAGCGCTATGACTGACGTCACCTATAAGCAGGCCGTCGCAGATCTGAGCTCGCCTGTGACAGCGGGTTCAGGAGCTCTCCACCCGTCAAAACAAACAAAAGCTATGCGCAGGGCCGGGCGCACACAGCGTGTGCCCGGGATATAGCCGTTACTCAATACTTGATGCGATCAACTCACCCGCTCGAACTTCAGATCCCAGACGCCATGACCGAGTCGTTCGCCGCGGCGCTCGAACTTGGTGATCGGGCGTTCTTCCGGGCGCGGAACATAGGTGCCGTCGGCGGCCAGATTGCGGTAGCCGGGGGCGCCGCTCATGACCTCGAGCATATGCTCGGCGTAGGCTTCCCAGTCGGTGGCCATATGAAAGACGCCACCGATCTTGAGTTTGCTGCGCAACTGTTCGGCAAAGGCCAACTGCACGATACGCCGCTTGTTGTGCTTCTTCTTGTGCCAGGGGTCAGGGAAGAACAGCAGTACGCGGTCCAGACTGCCATCGGGAATGCACTGATTGAGCACTTCGATGGCGTCGCAGTCGAAGACCCGCAGGTTGTCGATGCCCGCCGTCAGTACACCGTTGAGCAGCGAGCCAACGCCGGGACGATGCACCTCGACGCCGATAAAGTCCTGCTCGGGCGCGGCCTGGGCCATTTCCAGTAAGGACTGACCCATACCGAAACCGATCTCCAGGGTACGCGGCGCTACACGGCCAAACAGCGCATCCAGGTTCAGCAGGCCGTTGTCCAGATTCAGACCAAAACGCGGCCAACCCAGATCAATTCCGCGCTTCTGCGCATCGGTCATGCGTCCGGCGCGCATGACAAAACTGCGGATGGCGCGGCGGAATTCGGGGGCGACGGGTTGGTCAGTCATCAGTAAACCTCAAAAATTGATACTCAGAGAATGTGTTTACGGTCTCGCGAGCTAGAGCCATACAAGGCAAAAACAGGTTTGGAAGCGGAGTTTACGAGTTGTAAATGAGCATTCCGAACCTGTTTTTAACGCAGTAGGACCGACGCGCAGCAGACCGTAGACGCGTTCTCAGAAAAAGGTGCCATCCAAAGGTGATGAGGCCGTGGCGTACAACTTGCGGGGCATGCGCCCGGCCAGGAAGGCGCCGCGGCCAGCTATCACCGCGTGCTTCATGGCCTCGGCCATCATCACCGGCTGCTTGGCGTGGGCGATGGCGGTGTTCATCAATACCCCGGCACAGCCCAGCTCCATGGCGACGGTGGCATCCGATGCGGTACCCACGCCGGCATCAACCAGTACCGGGACCGTGGCTTCTTCAAGGATGATGCGCAGGTTCCAGGGATTGCAGATACCCATGCCCGAGCCAATCAGGCCGGCCAGCGGCATGACCGCCACGCAACCCATGGCCGCCAGTTCACGGGCAATGATCGGATCGTCGCTGGTGTAGACCATGACGTCAAAGCCATCCTTGACCAGTACTTCGGCGGCCTTGAGGGTCTCAACCACATTCGGGAACAGGGTCTTCTGGTCGGCCAGCACTTCCAGCTTGACCAGCTTGTGACCGTCCAGCAGTTCGCGGGCCAGCCGGCAGGTGCGCACGGCATCCTCGGCGGTATAGCAACCGGCGGTATTCGGCAGGATGGTGTAACGATCCGGCGGGATCACGTCGAGCAGATTCGGCTCGTCGGGGTTCTGGCCGATATTGGTACGGCGGATGGCGACGGTAACAATCTCGGCACCGGAGGCCTCGATGGCCGCACGGGTCTCTTCCATATCCCGGTATTTACCGGTGCCCACCAGCAAGCGCGAGCGGTACTCGACCCCGGCGATGACAAAGGGGTCGCGGGTTTGATCAGTCATGACATTCTCCGTAGGGACAGCTTAACCGCCGCCGATGGCCTGCACGATTTCTACCCGGTCGCCGTCGGCCAGCCGGGTCTGCGCATGCTGGCTGCGCGGCACAATCTCGAGATTCAGCTCGACCGCCAGACGCTTGCCGCTGAGCCCGAGCTGTTCGAGCAACTCGGTCAAGGTCAGGGCATGTGCAAGGGTGGTGGTTTCGCCATTCAGGTTGATCTGCATGGGGATCTCGTCAGACTCGCGGGAAAGGCCGCATTATAGCCCCTGTGAACGGCGACTGGCCATGCTCAGGCATGCCGCCAGATGCCCAGACCCAGACAAAACCAGGCCAGTAACAGGCTGACGCCGCCAAAGGGCGTGATGATGCCAAGTTGGCCAATGCCGCTGATGGCCATGAGGTAGAGGCTGCCGGAGAACAGCAGGATGCCCAGCGCAAACAACCAGCCGGCGCTGCTGATCAGCCTGCTCTGTGGCCAGCGCAGCAACAGCAGCGCCGTGGCGATCAACGCAAAGCTGTGCCAGAACTGGTATTGCACTCCGGTCTGAAAGGCCGCCAACAGGTTCTGCGGCAATTGGCCACGCAGACCATGGGCAGCAAAGGCCCCCAGACCGACACCGGTAAAACCACCAAACGCTGCCAACAGCAGGAACACCTTGGCCATTGCCCAACCCCCCGTTCTATACTGCAGGCCTGACTGATCAACGATCCGGCCCATGCTAAAGACAATCCTGCTGAAAACCACCAAATGGCTGCTGATACTCATGGCCCTGAGCCTGTTGCCGGTGCTGCTGTTGCGCTGGGTACCCTCGCCCGGCTCGGCACTGATGGTCGAGCGCTGGCTGGAGTTCCGTCAACAGGATCAGGCCGTGGTCATTCAACAGGAGTGGCTACCCTACCAGAAGATCCCCGAGAGCATGAAAATGGCGGTGATTGCCGGCGAAGACCAGCGCTTTGCCGAGCACCATGGCTTTGACCTGCAGGCGATCAAGGCGGCGGTCGAGCATAACCGCCGGGGCGGCAGCCTGCGCGGCGCCAGCACCCTGAGTCAGCAGGTCGCCAAGAACCAGTTTCTCTGGTCCGGCCGCAGTTGGCTGCGCAAGGGCATGGAAGCCTGGTTTACCCTGTGGATTGAAGTGCTGTGGCCAAAGCAGCGGATACTCGAGGTGTACCTGAATATTGTCGAGTGGGATGAGGGCGTGTTCGGTGTAGAGGCGGCGGCGCAGCGGCACTTTGGCGTGGGCGCCAGTTACCTGTCCGATCGCCAGGCGGCGCAACTGGCGGCGGTACTGCCCAACCCACGGGAGTGGAGTGCCGCCAACCCGCCCGCGCATGTGCAGCGTCGCGCCAGCTGGATTCAGCGCCAGTCACGGCAGCTGGGCGGTGCGCATTATCTGCGCGAGATGGAACAGGGGCGCGACTGGCCGGACTGGCTGAGCGTCAACTACTGGCGCAATCGCTTCGCTATCTGACCGCAAAGCGCAGCGCTGTCAGGGCGTCGCACCGTCCTTCAGACCAAACATGATGGAATGCGCCTGCTCCTCGGCCACCGCCACCACCAGACCGGCACGGCCATAGACCCAGGCCTGGTTGCCCTCGCGTACGTCGAGCTTGATGTCCGGATTGCCAAAGGTAGCAATGATCTGTTCGACCCCGACCGGCTCGGCCGGAATCATGCTCATGCGCAGCACCGGCTGACCGGACAGCGCCGCCGCCACAGCAGGTGACACAGCCTGGTCTCGCATATCGACCTGCCAGGCCTGGGCCTTGATCAGGCTTTCCATCTGCTGGGGATTCAGGTCGATCACCGCTTGAGCCCGCCAGTTCAGATCATCACTGCTGAGCGGATAGCGACTGACCAGCAAGGGCTCGCCATCGGCACTGATCATCCACAGGCTGCCCAGACCCAGAGCCGCGTCTACACCAGCCAGGGTCAATCGGCCCTCTTTCAGCGGCAGCCACAGGCTGTCCTGATAGGTGGCCTGCCAGGCCAGCGGCTTGGGATCGCCCTGCTTCAGCACCCAGGATCCAAGGGCAAAAAAAGCAATGATCACCACACTGAAGAGTGTGGCCATACCGGGACGTAGACGCATCTGCATGCATGACTCCGAATTGACAGGTTGGGGATTCAAACGCGGACTATAGCATCCGACCCGGACAGGAACCGGCCGCCAGCAACAAAAAAGGCACCGCAGGGGTGCCTTTATTTACCAGCCAGCGGCGCCTTAGAGGTCCGCTTCCGACTCGAGGTTTTTCTTCAGCTTGTTCATGGCGTTCTTTTCAAGCTGACGGATACGCTCCGCCGAAACCTGATACTTGGCCGCCAGATCATGCAGGGTAGCCTTCTCTTCCGCCAACCAGCGCTGGTAGAGAATATCGCGGCTGCGCTCGTCGAGCTGCTCCAGACCCTGCTGCAGCAGTCCGACCGAACTGTCGGACCAGTCTGCGGATTCAAGCTGGGCTGCCGGGTCGTAGCGCTTGTCTTCCAGGTAATGCACGGGGGCGTAGGCCTGGCCTTCGTCATCGTCATCCTGGGCGCCGTCAAAGCCAAGATCCTGGCCATACAGACGGCTTTCCATTTCGCGCACTTCACGGGCGGCAACACCAAGGTCGGCAGCGACGGCGTCCACTTCGTCCTGGGACAACCAGGCGAGTTTCTTCTTCGCACTGCGCAGGTTGAAGAACAGCTTGCGCTGGGCCTTGGTGGTGGCGACCTTGACGATGCGCCAGTTGCGCAGAATGAATTCGTGAATCTCGGCGCGGATCCAGTGCACGGCAAAGGACACCAGACGCACACCCATTTCCGGGTTGAAGCGCTTGACCGCCTTCATCAGGCCAACATTGCCTTCCTGTACCAGGTCAGACTGATTCAGGCCGTAACCGGAATAGCTGCGGGCAATGTGCACAACAAAACGCAAATGGGACATAACCAGCTGGCGTGCCGCTTCCAGGTCCTGGTTATAAAACAAACGATCAGCCAGCTCGCGTTCCTCCTCGACACTGAGGATCGGAATGCTGCTCACGGTCTGAACATAAGCCTCCAGATTGGCACCGGGGACCAGATTATGTACGGGCTGTAAAGCAGTGCTCATCTATGTACTCCCAAAAAGGACAGCCGAGTGTACCACTGCCGGATCAGACTGTGAAAGACGCGCGAAGTTCAGCCGCAAGCGGCAAGCTATAAGCGGCAAGTTGGTCCGGTGGGGGGCTCGGGTTTTGGGGGTTGGGCTGAAGGCTGGAAGCTGGAAGCTGGAAGCTGGAAGCTGGAAGCTGGAAGCTGGAAGAACATGGTGCAGCGATTGATCTGCCGGTGTGAAGCAGTTGTTCGCAGCAAAGAGGGCCCGGTTTCAACTTGCAGCTTGAGGCTTGAGACTTGCAGCTGTAGCCGCGAAGCGGCTACTGCGGCTGTATCTCCCGAATATGCCGGCCGACGGCCAGCCAGGCGCCGACCAGGCCCAGTAGCATGGCGCCGGCAACCAGGCTTACGCCATCCAGAAAGGGCATGCCGGACAGGCTGAAGTCGCTCTGATATAGGGCGGCCACTTGGCGTACGGTGATATTCAGCCAGAGCATGCCCAGCCCCAGCAGGATCCAGGCCAGCACCCCGGCGATCAGGCCATAGAGCACGCCGATATACAGAAAGGGGCGGCGCACGAAGGCGTCGGTGCCGCCGACCAGCTTGATCACCAGAATCTCGTTACGGCGACTTTCGATGGCCAGGCGGATGGTATTGGTCATCACCAGCAGCAGCGCCAGCACCAGCAATACCGCCAACCCGCCGGTAAAGCGTTCGAGCATGGCGAGAATACGGGTCAGGCGTTCGATCCACAGCAGGTCGATCTGGACCTGATCGACGCCGGGTAGCGCGGCCAGTTGGTCGCGCAGTGGCTCCAGGGCCTCGGCACCGCCGTCCAGGCTCTTGGGCGTGACCAGAATTACCGCCGGCAAGGGGTTGTAGCTGAGTTGCTGCAGGGCTTCGCCGAAGCCGGAATAGGTCTGGAACTCGGCCAGCGCAGCGTCAGGGTCGAGCAGGCTGGTGCTGTCCACGCTGTCCAGCGCGGCAATCTGCTCATGCAGGGCGGCGCTGGCGCTGGCCGACTGACCGACCTCAAGGTATACCGATAATTGTGCGGCCCGTTGCCAGTTCACACCCAGTTGTTCGACCTGACCTATGAGTACCGCCAGACCCATGGGCAGGGCCAGTACGATAGTCATCACCAGAATGGTCATGGCACTGCTGAATGGGTGCCGTTTAATCCGCTCCAGCGCCTGACGGCCACTGTCACGATGGCTGCTGACCCAACTGCGCAGCGGGTGACGCCAGTCGCGGCGTGAGCGGGCTGCGCCCTTGGGCGCCTTGGCGGCCTTGCGCGGGTTGCTGCGCTTGCTGTCATCCATGCTCAATCTCCATCCCGGAGCAGACGCCCCTGGTCCAGCGTCAGCATGCGGTGATCCAGCGTGGCAATCAGCGGCAGATCGTGGCTGGCGATGATCACCGTCACGCCTACCCGGTTGAAGTCTTCAAACAGGGCCATGATTTCCGCCGACAGGGCCGGATCCAGGTTGCCGGTGGGCTCGTCGGCCAGCAGCAGGGCCGGCTTGTGCACCACGGCGCGGGCAATACCGACACGCTGCTGCTCACCGCCGGACAGCGCAATCGGATACAGGGCTTCCTTGTTCAGCAGGCCGACCTTGTCCAGCGCGGCGCGCACACGGCGGCCAATCTCGTCGCCGGGGGTGCCATTGATGATCAACGGCAGGGCGACGTTGTCGAAGACCGTACGATCAAACAGCAACTGGTGATTCTGGAATACCACGCCGACCTGACGGCGCAGATAGGGAATATCATCACTGCTCAGCTCGGCCAGATTCTGCCCACCGACAAAGACCTGCCCGGCACTCGGGCGCTCCATGCACATGACCAGCTTGAGCAAGGTACTTTTACCCGCGCCGGAATGCCCGGTGATAAAGACCATTTCACCGGCACGGATATGAAAGCTCAGATCATCCAGGCCCATGTGGCCGTTCGGGTAGCGCTTGCTGACCTGATCGAAGCGGATCATCGCTTATTCCCGTCCAAACAGCGCTTTGACGAATTCCGGCGCGGTAAAGGGGCGTAGATCATCGATCTGCTCACCCACCCCGATAAAGCGGATCGGCAAACCAAACTGTTTGGCCAGCGCAAAGATCACGCCGCCCTTGGCGGTGCCGTCGAGCTTGGTCAGGGCCAGGCCGGTCAGACCAACAGCCTGATCAAACAGCTTGGTCTGGGAAATGGCGTTCTGGCCGGTACCGGCATCCAGCACCAGCAGGACCTCATGCGGCGCGTCGGGATCGAGCTTGGCCATGACCCGTTTGACCTTTTTCAGCTCGTCCATGAGGTTGTCCTTGTTGTGCAGCCGTCCTGCGGTATCGGCAATCAGCACATCCATGCCGCGTGACTTGGCAGCCTGCAGGGCATCGAAGATCACCGAGGCGGAATCAGCGCCGGTATGCTGGGCAACCACCGGAATACGGTTGCGCTCACCCCAGACCTGCAACTGCTCGACGGCCGCCGCACGGAAGGTATCACCGGCCGCCAACATGACCTGCTTGCCTTCATTCTGCAGACGCTTGGCCAGTTTGCCGATGGTGGTGGTTTTACCCACACCGTTGACGCCCACCACCAGAATCACAAAGGGTTTTTTCTCCGCGGTGATCTGCATCGGCTTCGCGACATTCGCCAGCAGGGCTTCCAGTTCATTCTGCAGTGCGGTGTACAGCGCCTTGCGGTTGGACAACTGGTGACGGCGCACGCTGGTTTGCAATGACTCCATGATCAGAGTGGCCGCCTCGATACCCACATCGGCCATCAGCAGACGGGTTTCCAGCTCCTCGAGCAGCTCGTCGTCAATGTCCTTTTCACCCAGAAACAGATTAGCCATGCCCTCGCCCAGATTGACGCTGGTTTTAGACAAGCCGGCCTTCATCCGGGCAAAGAAGCCCTTGGGTTCGTCTGCCTGCTCTACCGGCTCGGGCGTCTCGGTTGGGCCCTGACCCAGGCCGGCAAACAGCGATTCGGCCGCCTCGCGGGCGGCCTGATCGGCTGCTACACCCTGATTCTGGCCCTGATTCTCGACCGGGTTGCCGGGTTGTTCCGACGGCTTGCGCTTGGCCCAGCCGAACAGGCCCTTTTTCTCGGCGGCGGACTGATCGGCTGATTTGTCGCTGTTGGCGGGTTGCTCTGGCTTGTCTTTGGAACCAAACATGAACGGTCACTATCTGAGTCTGGCGCGGGCGGTTTGGCCAGCGCATTGAAGGTTGGGTTATCCTACCCCAGTTCCGCCGCAGGCGGTATGTTCCTACAGGTCCCTTGCATGCATCGCTTACGAATTATCCTGTCGCTGGCCGTCCTCGTCACGTTCAGCAGCACAGCGCCGGCCAACACGGCCCAGAACACCCATGAATTTCAGCTGGATAACGGCCTGCGGGTCATAGTGCGTGAAGATCACCGCGCCCCGGTGGTGGTGTCACAGCTCTGGTATCGGGTTGGCAGCAGCCACGAGCCGCCCGGTCAGACCGGCATTTCCCATGCCCTCGAACACATGATGTTCAAGGGCAGCAGCAAACTGGAACCCGGCGAGGCTTCGCGCCTGCTCGGCAGCCTGGGCGCTGAGGAAAACGCTTTTACCAGCCGCGATTACACCGCCTACTACCAGGTTCTGGGCAACGAGCACCTGGCCATTGCCCTGGAAATGGAAGCCGACCGCATGCGCAGCGCGCGCCTGCCGGAGGACGAGTTTCTGCGCGAGATGGAAGTGATCAAGGAAGAACGCCGCCTGCGGGTCGATGACAACCCCAACAGCCTGGCCTTCGAGCGGTTCATGACCCAGGCCTACATGGCCAGCCCCTACGCGCAACCGGTGATTGGCTGGATGCATGATATCGAACGCCTGACGGTTGATGACCTGCGCGCCTGGTATGACACCCACTACCACCCCGGCAACGCCATTCTGGTGATTGTCGGTGATGTGCGCCTGAGCGATGTGCGGCCGCTGGTTCAGCAGTACTTTGGTCCGATTCCCGCCGGCCCGGTGCCGGAGCAGAAAGCCCCGCTGGAGATTCCCGGCGGCGCCGAGCGTTTTATTACCCAGCGCCTGGAAGTGCAGTTGCCGAGTCTGGCACTGGGCTTCAATGTGCCCAGCCTGAGCACCGCCGATCAGGCCTGGGAGGTGCATGCCCTGCGCCTGCTCAGCGGTATTCTGGACGGTGGTTACAGTGCCCGACTGGCCTCGCGACTGGAGCGTGGTGAGGCGATTGCCACCAGCGCCAGTGCCAGTTACAGCGCCTTCAACCGGGGCGACAGCCTGTTTTTCCTCAGCGGCGTTCCGAACCAGAGCCGCAATATCAGCCTGGAACAGCTGGAAGCCGCGCTGTGGCAGGAAATCGATGAATTGAAAAACACCCCGCCGGATGCCATCGAACTCAGCCGGGTCAAAACCCAGTTGATTGCCAGTGACGTCTATGCCCGCGACAGCATTACCCAGCAAGCGACGCAGATTGGCCAGTTTGAAAGCGTCGGCCTGTCCTGGACGCTGGTGGATACCGATGCCAAGTCGCTGGAAGCCATAACACCCGAGCAGATCAGCGAGGTTGCCCGACGTTATCTGGTCCGCGAGCGTCTGACCCGTGCCCATACCCTGCCCGCCAACACCGCTGAGGAGCTCAACTGATGTCCGCCAAACCCCTGTCGCCCCTGCGTTGGCTGGCTGCCCTGGCGGTACTGGCATTGATCATTGGCGTGCTGCTGAACAAGACCAGCGACATCCGCAAGGCCCCGGAAGCCCCGGCCGAGGTCATCAGCACACCGGCTGTCGATAATCACAACGAGCTGATGCCGCTGCCACCGCTGACCGCCTTGCAGCAGATTGATCTGGACAAGGCACCGGCCCGCCGCACTCTGGACCTGCAGCACTGGGTCACAGAAGAAGGCGCGCGGGTGTACTTCATGCAAGCCGCCGAAGTCCCGATGCTCGACCTGCAACTGCTGTTTGCCGCCGGTGCCAGCCGCGATGGCGAGAGCAGCGGTCTGGCCAGCATGACCAACGCCATGCTCAATGAAGGCGCTGGCGGCAAGGATGCCGGTGAGATTGCCGCCGGTTTCGAGCAGTTGGGCGCCGAGTTCAGCAACAGCTCGCACCGCGATATGGCGCTGGTCGGCCTGCGCAGTCTGACCGCCAGTGACAAGCTTGATTCGGCACTCGGCCTGTTCACCCAGGTGATCAGCAAGCCGGACTTTCCCGCCGACGCCTTTGAGCGCCTGCGCAACCAGATGCTGGCCAGCCTGCAGTTCCGTCTGCAGAACCCCGGCGCGCTGGGCAGTGAGGCATTCTGGTCGACACTCTATCCACAGCACCCGTACGGCAGCCTGCCACAGGGCCAGCCCGACACCCTGCAGAACCTGAACCCCGACGCCCTGCGTGCTTTCCACCAGCGTTACTACAGTGCCGGGAATGCAGTGATTGCCATGGTTGGGAATATTGACCGCCATCAGGCCGAGCGAATCGCTGCGCGGCTGTCCCGTCAGTTGCCGGCAGGCCCGGCAGCACCCGAGGTAATCGCTCCGGCAGCGCTGCAAGCGCAGCATGTGCATGTCGAGTTCAACTCGCAGCAGACCCATATCCTGTTGGGCCAGCATGGCATCAACCGCCACGATGATGATTACACCGCACTCTATGTCGGCAACCAGATCCTCGGCGGCTCCGGCTTTGGCTCGCGCCTGATGGAAGAGATTCGGGAAAAGCGCGGCCTGTCCTACTCGGTCAGCAGCAGCCTGGTGCCCATGCAGGCCACCGGCCCCTACCTGATCAGCATGCAGACGCGCAGCGACCAGGTGCCGCTGGCGCTGGAGGTGATCAATCAGGTGCTGGATGATTTTATCGCCAACGGCCCCACCGAAGCCGAGCTGATCCGCAGCAAGCGCCAGATTCTCGGTGAGTTCCCGCTGTCGACCGCCAGCAACAGCGCGATCGTCAGCCAACTGGGGATGATCGGCTTCTATAACTTGCCGTTGAACCATCTGCAGCTGTTTCTCGATCAGGTCGAGAAGCTCAGTGCCGAACAGATCCGCGATGCCTTTGCCCGTCGCCTGCCGGCAGACCAGCGTGTGGTCGTCACCGTCGGGCCTGCGCCCGCGACTGAGGATGAGGCGCTGGATGAGGGCGATGCTGCTACGGAGCCGGAGGCATGAGCAAACTCGGCAGCAAAGCCAAACCTGCCCCCAGCCAGCTGCGCATCATTGCCGGCGAGTGGCGTAGCCGGCGCTTTACCTTTACCGAACAACCGGGCTTGCGGCCGACCCCGGACCGGGTGCGCGAGACCCTGTTCAACTGGCTCAGTGGCCAGGTTGAGGGGGCACGCTGTCTGGATCCCTTTGCCGGCAGCGGCGCACTGACACTCGAAGCGCTGTCACGCGGCGCCGCCTATGCGCTGGCCTGCGACACCAGCCGTGAGGTGGTGACAACCCTGCGCGGGCACCTGCAGAGCCTGGACTGTGCGCGTGGCGAGGTACGCCAACAGGATGCCTTGAGCCTGCTGGCCAACGCCCCCGAACAGCCCTTTGATCTGGTATTTCTTGACCCGCCCTTTCATCAGTCTCTGCTTGAACCTGCCTGCGCAGCACTGGAGACCCATGGCTGGCTGAAGCCGCGAGCCTGGATCTATGTCGAGAGTGAATCCTCGGCCAGCCAGTTGGCACGCCCGGCCAACTGGACCCTGCACCGGGAAAAACGCGCCGGTCAGGTCTGGTACAGCCTCTGGCAACGTCAGGCATGACCGCCTTCCGACCGGCGGCATGGTTGCCGGGCGGGCATTTGCCAACCCTGTTCAGCCCGCTGCTGCGGCGCCCACCCGCTCTGCAGCGGCGGCGCCAGCGCCTGACCCTGAGCGATGGCGATTTTCTGGATCTGGACTGGTACGGCCCGGACAATCCGGCTACACCCTGTGTGATCCTGCTGCATGGCCTGACCGGCAGCAGCTCATCGCTGTATATCCTCGGCCAACAGCAGGCCCTGGCAAACCAGGGCTGGCAAAGCGTGGCCGTCAACTGGCGCGGCTGTTCCGGCGAGCCCAACCAGCGCGCGCGCGGCTATCATTCCGGTGCCAGCGAAGATCTGGCCGAAGTCGTTGCCCAGTTGCACGCGGCCCAACCTGAACGCCCCTTTGCCGCCATTGGTTACTCGCTGGGCGGCAATGTGCTGCTCAAGTACCTGGGCGAAACCGCAGCGGATTGCCCGCTGCGGGCGGCGGCGGCGGTCTCGGTGCCCTTTCGTCTGGATCAGTGCGCAGACCGGATCAAGGTCGGGTTTTCGCGGGTCTATCAGGCGCGCTTCATGCGCGACCTGCTGGCCTATGTGGTCAACAAGCGGCGCTTGTTCGCGCATCAGGGTCAACACGCCGAGCAGGCACGGCTGGATGCCCTGGGCACGCTGGAAGGCATGGACTCATTCTGGGATTTTGATGAGCGGGTGACCGCGCCACTGCATGGCTTTGCCAGTGCCGAGGATTACTATCGGCGCTGCAGCAGCCGCTTCTTCCTGGGCGCCATCCGCGTGCCGACCCTGCTGGTGCAGGCGCTGAACGATCCCTTCGTCTACCCGCACAGTGTGCCGGAGCGTCAGGAGCTGTCAGCCAGCACGCAGATGGAGCTGTTTACCGGTGGCGGCCATGTCGGCTTTATCGAAGGGCCACCCTGGCGCCCGGCCTACTATCTGGAACGTCGCCTGCCCGCCTGGCTGGCTCAGACCTTGAGCGGTACATAATAACTCTGCAGCATGCTTTCCACCTCGCTGCGCACACCCTCGGTGAGCAGACCGGTTTCCTGCGACAACACCTGATAGACACCCCGGCGCAGCAGCTCGGGGGTCAGCTCGGGCTGTTCATCATCCAGCACACTGGTGCAGAGAAAGCCGACCCAGCCGGTCATCAACAACCAGCTGTTGACCGCCAGCGCCTGGGCATTGGTGCTCTCGGCGCAGAGCATACCGACATCGATCATGCCCTGATAAATCGCCTGACCACTTTGCACGCAGCGGCGCGAGAAGGCCTTGTACCGCTCGGCCAGTTCCGCGTCGCTGTTGAGCAGGTGCTCCAGATCCCGGTGCAGAAAGCGGAACTCCCAGAGACTCTTGAAAATCGACTCCAGATACATGGTCTTGTCCGCCACTTCCAGAGCACGGCCCTCGGGCACGCGCAGAAAACCATCGACCAGGGCCTGATACTGGCTGAACAGTTCGGCAATGATCTGCTGCTTGTTGCGAAAGTGGTAATACAGATTGCCGGGCGACATGCCCAGGGCCTGGGCAATATGGTTGGTGGTCACCAGGCGCTCACCCTGCTGATTGAACAGCTGCAGGCTGGTCTGAAGTATGCGGTCGCGGGTTTTCATCTACAGAGTCCATCACCCAGGTCAGTCAGCCTGTGCGGCTGATACAAAGTCATATTTGACAGCTTAGAGCAATTACTCTAAAAATACTGTTAATTCTAATAACAGGGTTGATGCAATCCTGCCCAAGAGGTTCCCATGGTAGCCGATATTGCCTACATGCAGGTCCAGCAGGACGCCATTTCTCGTATGCAGGAACTGTTCAGTTTGCAGCAGCAGGCGTTTCGTCGGCAGCCCATGCCGGATGCCAATAGCCGGATTGCCGCCCTTGCCAGCCTTAAACAGGCCTTGCTCGACCATCAACAGGCCCTGATCGAGGCCATCAGCGCCGATTTTGGCCGGCGCTCGGCGGATGAAACCCGACTGGCCGAAATCCTCCCGGCGATCGAAGGCATCAATTACGTCAGCAAACGCCTGCGGCGCTGGATGAAGCCCTCCAAACGCCACGTCGGCATGGCCTTCCAGCCCGGCAAGGCACGGGTGATTTACCAGCCCCTGGGGGTGGTCGGCATCATCGTGCCGTGGAATTACCCCTTGTACCTGGCCATGGGGCCGCTGACCGGGGCGCTGGCCGCCGGCAACCGGGCACTGATCAAGATGAGCGAGTCCACCCCGGCCACCGCTGAGGTGTTCAAACGCATGCTGGCCCAGGTATTCCCCGAGGATCAGGTCGCGGTGATCACCGGCGAAGCCGATGTGGGCGTGGCCTTCTCACGTCTGCCCTTTGATCATCTGCTGTTTACCGGCGGCACCGGCATTGGCCGGCATGTCATGCGAGCGGCAGCAGAAAACCTGACCCCGGTTACGCTCGAGCTGGGCGGCAAGTCCCCGGCGATTGTCTCCAGCGATGTGCCGATCGCCGATGCCGCCGAACGTATTGCCTTCGGCAAGGGCGTAAATGCCGGCCAGACCTGCGTGGCCCCCGACTATGTGCTGTGCCCACGTGCGCGCGTTGCGGAACTGGTCGAGGCGCTGACTCGCCAGTTTGCCCGCCTCTATCCGAGCCTGGCGGATAACCCCGACTACACCCAGATCATCAATCCGCGCCAGTACCAGCGCATCAGTGCACTGCTGCAGGATGCCCGCGATAAAGGTGCTGAGGTGATCGTACTGAATCCGCGCGATGAAGACCTGAGCAGCAGCCGTATCCTGGCCCCCACCCTGCTGCTTGGCACCAACGACAGCATGGAGATCATGCACGAGGAAATCTTTGGCCCGCTGTTGCCGATCATCCCCTATGACAGCCTGGAGCAGGCCATGGATTACATCGCCGAACGCCCAAGGCCGTTGGCGCTCTACTATTTCGGTTATAACAAGGCCGAACAGCAACGCCTGATGGAACAGACCCATGCCGGTGGCATGTGCATCAACGACACCATTCTGCATGTAGCCCAGGATGATATGCCCTTTGGTGGCATCGGCCCATCGGGCATGGGCCATTACCATGGGCATGAAGGCTTTCTGACCTTCAGCAAGGCCAAGGGCGTGTATATCAAGCAACGCTTCAACGGTGCCAGGTCGATTTACCCGCCCTACGGTGGTGCCGTACTGAAGTTGATCTACAAGCTCTTTATTCGCTGAAACATAACCACAACTCCACAAGGGGCTGAGCATGTCCACCATTACTTCCACCCCACTGAGCCGCCGTGAGCTGCTCAAACTGGGCCTCGGCGCCAGCATCGCGCTGACGACGGTGGGCATGACCGCCACCCTTAGCGGCTGTAGCAGCAGCAAACCAGGCCAGGACATGATGGTGCTGCGTGCGTCGGATCTGCCGATTCTTGCCGCCATCATCCCTGCCCTGGTCGGTCCGCATCCAGCCCTGGCAGACCCGGCCAATCTGCAAAAGGCCATTCGCCAACTCGATACCACGCTGAGCTGGGCCAGCAGCGCCGGCCAAAGAGATGTGCATGAGCTGCTCGACATGCTGTCCATGGGCATTACCCGTGGCCCGCTGACCGGTATCTGGGGCAGCTGGGAAAACACCTCAAGCGACAAGGTAATCGCCTTTCTGCAACGCTGGCGCGATAGCCGTCTGGATATGCTGCGCCAGGGCCACAGCGCCCTGACACAGCTGCTGCTGATGGCTTGGTACGCCACCCCCGCCTCCTGGGAGGCCGCTGGCTATCCGGGTCCACCGGCCATATAAGCCCTTGATAAAAGGTATAACCAATGCCCGTTCCTGATCTTTTCCTAGAAGGTATGGCCCGTGGCTGGCAGGTGTTGGATGCCAGCCAGTTCGATAGCGAGCAGACCTTTGAAGCCGATGTGGTGATTATCGGCACCGGCGCCGGTGGCGGCACCAGTGCCGAGATACTGGCCAATGCCGGTCTCAAGGTGTTGCTGGTCGAAGAAGGGTCGCTGAAAACCTCCAGCGACTTCAAGAATGATGAAGCCAAGGCCTACGCCGAGTTGTATCAGGAGGGTGCCACACGTGCGACCAAGGATGCCGGTATCGGCATTCTGCAAGGCCGTACCGTGGGCGGCACCACTACGGTCAACTGGACTACCAGCTTTCGTACACCAGACCCTACTCTGGCGCATTGGGCCGAAGTTCATGGCGTGCAGGGACTGGACAAGGACACCCTGGCACCCTGGTTTGCGCGTATGGAAGAACGCCTTGGCGTCGCGCCCTGGGCCGTGCCACCCAATGCCAACAACGATGTTATCCGCGAAGGTTGCGAGGCGCTGGGCTGGCACTGGGCAGTGATTCCACGCAACGTCCGCGGCTGCTGGAATCTGGGCTACTGCGGCACCGGCTGCCCGACCAACGCCAAGCAGTCGATGCTGGTCACAACCCTGCCGGCGGCACTGGAAAAGGGTGCCATCCTGATTCACAAGGCGCGGGCCGAGCAGTTGGTAATCGAAGGCGACCGCGTCACCGAGGTCATCTGCCGCGGCATGAATCAGCAGCTCAATCAGGCCAACGGCCAGCGCCTGCGGCTGCGTGGTCGGCATATCGTGCTGGCTGGCGGCGCCATGAACAGCCCGGCGTTACTGCTGCGCTCCAAGGTGCCGGACCCGCATGAACGGATCGGCAAACGCACCTTCCTGCACCCGGTGAATTTCAGCGTGGCGCAGTATGACAAGGCCATCAATGGCTTCTACGGTGCGCCGCAGTCGATCTATTCCGACCACTTTCAATGGGACAGCGTGACCGGTCCGATCGGTTTCAAACTGGAAGTACCACCCATGCAACCGAGCCTTACCTCGGCGCTGCTTGGCAGCCACGGTCAGGCGCACCTGGAGCGCATGCAGAAGCTGGCGCAGAGCAATGTGCTGATTGCGCTGATGCGCGATGGCTTTGACGAGCAAAGCCAGGGTGGCAGCGTCAGCCTGCGCGAGGACGGTACGCCGCTGCTCGACTACCCGCTCAACGATTATATCTGGGACGGTGCCCGCCGCGCCTGGCTGGCGATGGGCGAGATCCAGTTCGCCGCCGGCGCCAGTGCAGTGATGCCAACCCACAGCCAGGGTCGGCTGAGCCGTAGTTGGGCGGAGTACCGGGAGCAGGTCGAGGGGCTGCGCTACGCCATCTATGACGTGCGCCTGGCCAGTGCCCACGTGATGGGCGGCTGTGCCATGGGTGAAGACCCGCAGCAGGCGGTGACCAACAGCCAGGGGCGTCATCATCACCTGGCTAACCTGTCGATTTTCGACGGCTCGCTGTTCCCGACCAGTATTGGCGCCAATCCGCAGCTGTCGATCTATGGTCTGGTATCGAAAATGGCGACTCAACTGGCCAGCGAACTCGGCTGAGCCCGGCAATAACCTCGCCGGTCCAGCCTTGCCGGTTGGCCCGGCGACGGCATTCGGCTACCATCTGCTCCATTACCCATCCGCGCAGGATCAGTCGACATGAATACGGTTCTTTACCCCGGCACCTTCGACCCCATTACCAAGGGCCATACCGATCTGGTCGAGCGGGCCGCCAGGCTGTTCGACAAGGTCATTGTTGCTGTGGCTGCCAGCACCAAGAAAAACCCGGCCTTTACCCTGGATGAGCGCGTCGATATGGCCCGTCAGGTATTAGCCCATATCCCCAACGTTGAAGTGGTCGGTTTTTCCAAGCTGCTAGCGCACTTTGTCGACGAGGTGGGTGCCAACGTGCTGCTGCGTGGCCTGCGTGCCGTGTCCGACTTCGAGTATGAGTTTCAGCTGGCCAACATGAACCGGGTGCTGGCACCGGATGTGGAAAGCCTGTTTCTCACGCCCTCGGAAAAGTATTCGTATATTTCATCGTCGCTGGTGCGCGAAATTGCGGCGCTGAGTGGCGACGTTACCAAGTTCGTTCATCCCATAGTCAACCAGGCGCTGATCAAGCGCTACCACGACTGAACATCGGCTCAGCGGAGTCACGGCATGTCACTGATCATTACCGACGATTGCATCAATTGCGATGTGTGCGAACCGGAATGCCCGAACGGGGCGATCTCCCAGGGCGAAGAAATCTATGTGATCGACCCTAACCTGTGTACCGAGTGTGTCGGCCACTTTGACGAGCCGCAGTGCCAGCAGGTATGTCCGGTCGATTGCATCCCGCTGGACCCCAACCATGTCGAGAGCCGTGAGGAGCTGCTGGCCAAGTACCAAGTCCTCACCGGCAGCTGACGCCATGTCTATCCGGCGCGGCACCGCCCTGATACTGCTGGCAGCCCTGCTGCTCAATAGTGCAGTGCAGGCCGCGGAACCCGGCTCACAGGCCGTCGCCAGCGCCCATCCGATGGCGACCGCTGCTGGCCACCGCATCCTTGATCAGGGCGGCAATGCCTTCGATGCCGCGATTGCCGTCGCTGCCACTCTGGGGGTTGTGGAGCCCTACGGCTCGGGACTCGGCGGTGGCGGCTTCTTTTTGTTGCGCGAGGCCCGGCCAGACAACCCGCACTATCATTTTCTGGATGCCCGGGAAACCGCACCCCTGGCTGCTGACCGGGCGTTTTATCAGGATGAAAACGGCCAGTTCCAGCGCGATCCGGCCATCAATGGCCCGCGTGCCGCCGGCATTCCCGGCTTACCGGCCGCGCTGGTGATGCTGGCCAACGAGCACGGTCGACTGCCACTGTCCCGGAGCCTGCAACCGGCCATAGAGGCCGCCGAGCAGGGTTTTGCCGTTACCTCACGCTACCGGGCCTTCGGTCAGTTCCGACTCGCGGCCATGCAAGCTGATCATGAGACTGCCCGGCTGTTTCTGCGTGAAGGGCAGATGCCCGCCGAAGGCACATTGATTCGGCAGCCGGAGCTGGCGCAAAGCCTCAAACAGCTGGCCGCACAGGGTCGGGCTGGCTTTTACGCCGGCCCGGTAGCCGCGCAGATGCTCTCGGCAGTGCAGGCCGCTGGCGGGGTCTGGCAACAGGCCGATCTGGATAACTACCGGGTCATACGCCGTGAACCGATCCGCTTTCAAAGCCAGGGTATGGACGTCATCACCGCGCCCCTGCCCTCGGCCGGCGGCATCCTGTTGGCCACGGTACTGCAAGGTTTGGAGCATTTACCGGTGCAAGCGCACGGCAGCGTGGCGCAGACCCATCAACTGGTGGAGCTGATGCGCCGCAGTTACCGCGATCGTCTGCTGCTGGGTGACAGCGATTTCCATGCTGTGCCGGTTGAGCGGCTGACATCGCCGCAACACGCCATCAGTCTGGCCTCGAGTATTGATCCTGAGCGCGCCACGCCGAGTGCCGAACTCGGGCCGCCTGCACCCTTCAGTGAAGGCACCAATACCACGCACTTTTCACTGATGGACAGTGACGGCAATGCCGTATCGGCCACCCTGAGCATCAATCTGCCCTTTGGTGCAGCCTTTACCGTGCCCGGCACCGGCATTCTGCTTAACAATGAAATGGACGATTTTGCCACCGACCCGCAGGGCGCCAACAGTTACGAGCTGCGCGGCAGCGAAGCCAATGCCGTGGCACCGGGCAAACGACCGCTGTCGAGCATGACGCCGACCATGCTGGAGAGTGACAGCCGACTGGCGGTATTGGGCACACCCGGCGGCAGCCGCATTATCAGCATGGTTCTACTGGCCAGTCTGGAGGCCCTGCGTGGCCAGCCGCCGGAAGCCTGGGTCAGCCGGCCGCGCTTTCATCACCAGTATCTGCCCGACCACATCCAGGTCGAGGAGCAGGCCTTCAGCCCCGAGCAGACAGCCGCGCTGCAGGCGCTGGGGCATCGGATTGAGGCGGTCGGTCGGGATTATGGCGATATGCAGGTGCTGCACTGGGACAAGGCCAGTGGCGAACTCAGCGCCGCCAGCGACCCGCGCGGACTCGGCAGCGCCAGCGTCCGACAGCCCCTCAGGGCAAGGTAAGCGTCGGCTCAATACGCTCAATCGGCGGCTCCAGCGCAACATCCCCGGACGGATGATGCAGCGCCTCGTGCGCGCTGTAGAGATGCTGACGGATGCGCAACAGGTAATGCAGATCGTTCAATAGCGAAGACGCCTGCCAGCCATCGATTTCGCGGTTACGCAAACGCATCTGCAATTCGTGCTGGAAGTGCTCGGAAAACAGCTTCTCATCATCCAGATAGATCTGGAACAGCTTGGCGCGGGCCTCGCTGTCACTTTCCAGATCGAGCAGCCGGCCCAGATCGATCAACGCCATACCACACTGCTCACGCAGCAGATCATAGGCATCATGGATCGCTGGCTGAGTACTGTCGATCTGCTTCCTCAGGTTGCTCTGCAGGTGCTTGGTGGCCTTGACCGCCTCGACCAGCTCACGCGCAGCCGCACTCATGTCCATCAGCGATTGCTGCTGCTCCGGCAGCAGAGACAGATCCATGCGACTGATAAAGTCGATAATGTCGCTGTAGACCCCTTTGACATGGCGCTCGTAGAGCGCATCGGCATCCTCCCGGCCATCCATGGCGACAGGCCGCTGAACCAGACGGTGTAGCCCTTCCCGGGACAGATCGTTCAGATCACCCGCCGGCAGATACACGCCAGCCGCTATCACCTGCCGACTCAGTGCTGCCAGATGGCGCAATTCCTGATCCAGCACCTTGAGCGCGGTATCGGCGTGCAACAGGGCCGAATCGTTAAGATACTGCGCGCGCATACGCGGTTGCTCACTGAGCGCCACGGATACCGCCTCCGGACTGCCAACCGGTTTGCTATCCGGCAGCCAGCGCATCAGCAGGCGAATCATCAGCGGCACCAGGGGCAACATGATGACCAGGCCGAGTACGTTGAACAGGGTATGAAACAAGGCCAACTTGAGGGTATAGGCCTGCTCGTCGATGCCGAACAGGGCGGACAGCCAGTCCACCGTCTGGGCCAGCGTATTGAGCACCATCAGCGCCACCAGCGCGGTGACCAGATTGAACAGAATGTGCGCTGCGGCCAGACGCCGACCGGCATTGTTGCTGCCGATTGCACCAATCACGGCGGTAATGGTGGTGCCCAGGTTGGCCCCGATGGCCATGGCCAGGGCATTGCCATAGGCCAGTTGACCGGCCGCCAGCGCCGCCAGTGTAATCATCATGGCAGCATGGCTGGACTGCATCAGCACAGTCGCAACCAGCCCGACCAGGGTATAGATCAGCACACCCTTGAAGCCGGTAACATGCAGGCTATCCAGCGCCAGCATGTCGTCAAAGCCGCTGAACCCCTCCTTCATCAGATCAATGCCGAGAAACAGCAGGCCCACACCAAGCAAGACCTGACCCAGCCCCTTCCACAGACTTTCGGCACGGCGCCCGAGCATCACGCCAAATACCAGCATGGGCATGGCAACCAGCGCCAGATCAACCTTGAGACCCACCAGTGCAATCAGCCAGGCACCCGTTGTGGTGCCAAGGTTGGCGCCGAAGACAATACCAATACCGGCCAGCAGGCTGATCATGCCCGCACTCAGAAAGGCAATGCTTAGCAGCGTGACCAGGGAGCTGGATTGAACGATAGCCGTGCTGGTGACGCCGAAAAGCAGGCTTTTCCAAAGGCGATCGGTGCTCTTGGACAACCAGTGCTCAAGCGCACCACCAGTAAAGGCACGGAAGCCGTCCTCGAGGTGGTGCATGCCCATCATGAACAAGGCGATACCGGCAGCCAGGGTGGCCAGTTCCGGCTTCCAGACAAACAGAAAGAGGAGCGCCAGCAGAACTGCTGGCACCCAGATTGGTTTGAACAGTGCGCGCATCAAGCTGACAACCCGCCAAAAGGGATGCGGGTCATCGGCATCTGCTCAATGACCCAAGGGAAGGCCCATGAAAATCAGCGGTTTTCTTCCTGCTGCTTGTGGCCATAACCCACTCGGGTGCAACCCAGGCAGCGCATGAAGGTTTCACGGCCAGGGCGCACGACCAACTCCTGACCGGCTTCCCTGGTATTCCCCGCCAGCGCAGTAAAGGGCAGGCTGACGACAAAGGCCGTAGCGCCAATGGCGGTCAGACCAATGCCCAGCGGACGGGCAATAACCAGGTCACCGACCATGGCAAATATGCCTGGATTCTCAACATTTTCCTGATAACCCGCGTAAGTCGGGTCGTTAGCCAAAACGCTGCCAGTGAGCAGCATGCCCGCCATCAAGGCGGTGGTATGACGGAACAGGCGCATAAATAAATCCCTGGTTGTGGCCCGAAAGGCGTTTTTTCTCATTGAGGCTCCCGTCCGGGGTAGCCTTCACACTTCATTGTAGGCACATTCCGGATGTTTCGGAACGTAGGGCTTGAAAAATGCCAACAGCGTCGACAAATCGGCCTCCTGATTGCCAGTAGGCCAGAATGGCTCGCTGAGCACAACTCGCCTGTTGGCAAAGTCCAGCGCACCGCAAACAATGGGCACGCCTGCGCCTGTAGCAATATGGTAGAAACCGGTTTTCCAGCGCGTGACCTTTTTACGCGTGCCCTCGGGGGAAATGACCAGCGCCATCTGCGATCGACTGCGAAACAGTGCAACCGCCTGATCCACCATGTTGCGCTTATGATGCCGCTCAACCGGCACGCCACCCCAGGCGCGCCAGAGATAGCCAACCGGCCAGAAAAAGATACTGTGCTTGCCAAACCAGGTTACCTGCATTTGCAGGGCAAACTTGACCGCCAGAAACAGCACAAAGTCCCAGTTCGAGGTGTGATGCGCGCCAATCGCGACATACTTGTCGAGGTCGGGCAACTTGCCTTCAATACGCCAACCGCAGAGGCGCAATGCGGCCCGGCCGAGCTTTTGGGACAAGGGGCTGGATGCCATGGGTACTCCGGTTTTTGTTGTTATATATCGTTGTGACCTGAACCTTCAGTTTGCACAATAGCGCAATATGCCCTGCCGGCCACCAGACCGTTCAGGACTGGCATCGCCGGCAGAATACCGAGCTGCGCTGACCCAGGCGTACTTCAATCAAGGTGGTGCCGCAGACTTTGCAGGGTTCGCCGCCTCGCCCGTAGGCAAAGAGTTCCTGCTGGAAATAACCTGGCTGGCCGTCGCCACCGATAAAATCACGCAGGGTAGTGCCGCCCCGTTCGATGGCATAGGCCAGGATGCGTTTGATCTCTTCGGCCAGTCGCTGGTAGCGCGCCCGGCTGATACGACCGGCCTCGCGACGCGGATCTATGCCGGCTGCAAACAGCGCCTCGGTGGCATAGATATTCCCCACGCCGACCACTACTGCGTTGTCCATGATAAAAGGTTTGACGGCCATCGCCTTGCCACGCGAGCACTGATAAAGCCGCTCGCCATCAAAGGCATCGGACAGCGGTTCGGGTCCGAGCTTGAGCATCAGCGGGTGCACTTCGCCAGCCTTGACCCAGAGCATGGCGCCAAACCGACGTGGATCGGTGTAGCGCAGCGCCATGCCGGAATCCAGTTCGATATCCACATGTTCATGCTTGGCCACAGGACTGCCGGCCGGCACCAGCCGCAGATTGCCGGACATGCCCAGATGACTGATCAGGCTGCCGCCACCTATGTCCATCAACAGGTATTTGGCCCGGCGGCGAATCTGGCTGAAGGTCTGGTCCTCGATCTGGATCGCCAGATCTTCCGGTATCGGCCAGCGCAGGCTGCGATTACGCACGATCAGCCGCGTCACTGTGCGACCTTCAAGGTGCGGGGCAATACCGCGGCGGGTGGTTTCGACTTCGGGTAATTCGGGCATGGTGCGGCCTGTTTAAAGGGTGTGCATTGGGGCATGGTACTGGGTTCTTTGCGGTACGGCATGTTGAGCATCGGGTCCGCGTAAGGCGCCGATCAGCCGCCCCGCTTTGCTGACACGCTGTCCCGTCCCTGGGCGCTCGACGTCGCCCTTCCATGGGCTCCGACGGTACAGCAAAGCGGAACGGCTAACCGGCGCCGGATAAATTTGGGCCAGCTCAACATGCTCCCTTTATTTTTCACCTTTCGCTTTTGGTTTAAAACTTGAGGCTTGCCGCTTGGAGCTTTCCGCTTTTTACTAACTATGCAACCAATAGGTACCAAACAGCAGCAACAATAATAACGGCATGACACTGGCGACAAAGCGACCATTCCAACCAAAGGCGACGCGGAAAGGTTTTTCGCCACTGTAACGAGCCAGAATCAGTGTCGAGGGACCGAAGGGCGAAAAGATCATGGCCAGCGAGAAACCGCACATCAGGCCCACGGCCGGGGTCATGATCGGCACACCGAGCAGCGCCAACTGCGACAGCAAGCCGGCTATCAGCGACAGCGAGACGATTGGCGCCACACCAATTACCGCCAAGGTAATAGTGCTGAACAGGCTGGCCACCGCCAGCAGCACGTTGTACTTGGGCTCCTGCGCCAGCCACTGCGCCAAGGCTTCAAGCGGCACCAAGGCGCCCAGGGCACCACCGAGCAGTGCCGCACAGCCGAAGATGAACATCTCGTTGTGCATGGTCGCCATATTCTCGGCCACTTCCTGCGTCGCCACCTTGACCGAGCGCTCGCGCCACAACAGATAGCTGATCACCCCGACTGGCACCAGCACCATGGCCGCCTGCGAGGCCGTGAGCACGGTGACCGAAGCCAACAACGCCATGGCCGCCAGACCCAGCAGGCTGCCGACCAGCAGACCGACCATGCCCTGAGCACGGCTGCTGTCACCGATGTTATCGCGCAGGGCCAGCAGGCCGGCTGTTTCACGGTGCCAGCCGACGACAATCATCATAGCGGCAGCGACGGCGCCGTAGGGCAGCATGATGCTCCAGGTCAGCTCGGGCATTTCCCGCGAGATAATCGCAATGGTCACGCTGGTCGGCGCCAGCAACGGCACCAGGGCAAAACCCCGCAGGGTGGTGACCATGACGCTGCGCAGACCCTCGCGCCGCTGCTCGTCGGTCAGGGCGTAGCGCTTCAGATGCTCGCTCAGGGTGCCACACAGCAGATTCATCATGCCGAAGTTGAGAATCGAGCCGATGCTGCCAGCCGCCAGCACATAGCGCGGGTAGAGCACGACCTTGGAACCGGACAGCAGGGCCTTGTGCAGCTCACTCAGCTGCGGCAGACGCTTGGCCAGCAGCTGCATCAAGCCCAGGGCACCCAGAAAGCTGGTGTAGTAGGCCGCCGAGCTGGCCAGTTTGGCCCATAACCCGAGGTCGCTACCGTGACGGTAGGCGGCCAGCGCCACCACCAGCAAGGTGATAAATCCAAGCCAACGGGGATAGGGATTGAGGCGGCTGTAGTGCAACAGAAAATAGCCAAGAAAGACCAGCGCCGCCAACCAGCTCAGCCAGGGTAACTGAGCCAGCAGCGAGGCCAGCTCAAGACCGACGGCCAGGGGCAGCAGATAGCCTTTCATGGCTCAGGGCAGGTCCTTGCGGAAGGCGCCTTTCTTGAACACACCTTCGCCAAAGCCGATCAGCCGATCCTGCTCATCGAGCAGATCACAGGAGGCCATGAACACCTTGTGACCGGCGCTGCGGCAGGTCGCCACCGCGCGAACCAGGGTGCCGACCGGCGCAGTGGCGGAGAAATTCACATTCAACGACAGGGTAATGGCGACGCGACGCTCATCGGAATGCTCCGCCCAGGTACCGCACAGACCCATGGCAATATCCAGCAGGCTGGCCGTGACGCCGCCATGCAGATTACTGGCGTTGTTCATGTGCTTGGGCGTCAGGCGCAGCGCGACCACGGCACGGCCCTGACGGTATTCGGTCAATTCACAACCCAGGTCCTGAAAGAAACCGGTTACGGAGCGTTCCACTGCCTGACGCTGATCTTGATTCACGGCGACTTCACCTTTTTTCACTACACTCTTGGATTAAAGCTGATGCCCTCGGGGTTGCACACGGGCACCCCTGGGCCAGGTGTTCGGTAATGAGACAAGTATGCCACAGGGGAATACCGAACAGCGGTACAGCCAACGGGTCCAGACCGGTAAACTTGCGCTGAACACCGACAGGATTTAATCTCGCACCTTCTTAAACGAAATGCTATTCCGCCATGCGGAATTGATCGGGTGAATAAGGAGTCATCGCATGTTCCAGCGTATTGGTGTGATAGGTGCAGGCGCCATGGGCCGCGGCATTGCCCAGCTGTTTGCCAGCAGCGGCCAGCAAGTCCTGATCTACGATACCCGCGTCGAGGCCATTCACGATGCCATCAAGTTCAACTCCGACCTGCTGCAACGCAGTGTCGCCAAGGGCAAGCTGAGCGAGGCCGACTTCGCCGCCACGGTGGCCCGCATGCAGCCCGCCGCCACCCTGGAAGCGCTCAAGGACTGCGACCTGATTATCGAAGCGATTGTCGAGATCCTTGAGGTCAAGCAGAACCTGTTCCGCGATCTGGAAGCCTTGGTCAGTAGCGACTGCCTGCTGGCAACCAACACCTCGTCCCTGTCGGTTACCCGTATTGCCGCCGGTTGCCAGCGTCCCGAGCGGGTAGCGGGCTTCCACTTCTTCAACCCCGTACCGCTGATGAAGATTGTCGAGGTGGTTCGCGGTTCACGTACCGAAGAGCGCTACATTGACGGTCTGGTGCAATTGGCAGAACAAGCTGGGCACTTTGCCGTGATCACCCCGGACACCCCCGGCTTTCTGGTCAACCATGCTGGTCGCGCCTTTGGCACCGAAGCCCTGCGCATGCTCAGTGAAGGTGTGGCCACGCCGCAGCAGATCGACCGCATCCTGCGTGATGGCCCGGGCTTTCGCATGGGCCCCTTCGAGCTGTTCGATCTGACCGGCCTGGACGTTTCCCATGCGGTCATGGAGTCGGTCTACGAGCAGTTCTACCATGATCCGCGCTACACGCCGTCGTTCATCGCTGCCCAGCGCATTGCCGCCGGCCTGCTGGGACGCAAGACCGGTCAGGGCTTCTACCGCTATGACAACGGTCAGAAGATCGAAACACCTGAGCCCGCTGCGACCGAGGTACTGATCAACCGGCCGTTCTGGCTCGACAGCCAGGATGCGCAGATGCGCAGCCAGGTATCAGCCGTGCTGTCTGCAGCCGGTGCGACCCTGGAGCAGGGCAACCAGCCCAGCGCCGAAGCCATCTGCCTGGTGACACCGCAGGGTGAGGATTGCACCCAACTGGCCAGCCGCCTGGGTCTGCCGGCCGAGCGCACGGTTGCCCTGGACAGCTTTGCCAGCTGGGACAAACGCCGCACCCTGATGCGCAACCCGGCCAGCAGCGCCGATACCGTAGCCCAGGCCCGCCAGGCACTGGCTGCCGACGGCATTCCGGTCGAGATCATCAACGACTCACCCGGTTTTGTAATCCAGCGCCTGATCGCCAGCGTAGTCAATCTGGGCTGCGAAATCGTGCAAAAGGGTATTACCGATCCGGACAGCATTGACCGCGCCATTCAACTGGCACTGGGTTACCCCAAGGGACCGCTGGCCTTCGGCGAACACTATGGCAAGGAGCGTATTTTCACCGTGCTGCACAATCTGCAAGCGGTGTATGGCGAGCCGCGCTACCGACCCAGCCCCTGGTTGCGCCGCCGCGTCCAGCTGGACCTGCCCCTGAACACCCCGGATTCACAGGAGTAACATGATGACTGCCTATATCTATGATGGTTTGCGTTCCCCTTTCGGCCGCCATGCCGGTGCGCTGGCCAGCGTGCGTCCTGACGATCTGCTGGCCGAGGTCATGCGTACCCTGGTAGCGCGCAATGCCTTCGACGCCACGGCCTATGAAGACGTGGTGATGGGTAACACCAACCAGGCCGGTGAAGATGCGCGCAACGTGGCACGTCACGCCGGTCTGCTGGCAGGACTGCCACCGCAGGTAGCCGGAGTTACCGTCAACCGTCTGTGTGGCTCCGGTCTGGCTGCCGTGCTGGACGCCGCCCGTGCGGTCAAGGCCGGCGAAGGTGACCTCTTTGTTGCCGGTGGCGTGGAAAGCATGAGCCGCGCGCCCTTTGTCATCGCCAAGAGCGAGAGCCCCTACTCCCGTGAATTCCGCGCCTTCGACAGCACCATCGGCGCGCGCTTCCCGAACCCCAAGGTGGAAAAGCAGTACGGTGACGACACCATGCCGCAGACCGCCGATAATGTTGCTGCCGATCTGGGCATCAGCCGGGCCGAGGCCGACGCCTATGCCGCCCGCAGTCAGGCGCTGTACGAGAAAGCCCGTGCCGAGGGTTTCTTCGAGGCCGAGATTCATCCGATTGAAGTATCCCAGGGCCGCAAGAAGCCAGCCAAACTGATCGACAAGGACGAGCATCCGCGTGCCGACAGCGATCTGGCCGCCTTGTCCGGCCTGCGTCCGCTGTTCGAAGGTGGCGTGGTCACTGCGGGCAATGCCTCGGGTGTCAATGACGGCGCCGCGGCGCTGATCATCGGCTCTGAAGCGGCAGGCCAACGCTATGGCGTCAAGCCGCGCGCACGTATTCTGGCCGGTGCGGTATCCGGGGTCGAGCCACGGGTCATGGGCCTGGGTCCGGTCGAGGCCTGCAAAAAGGCACTGGCCCGTGCCGGTCTGACCCTTGAGCAGATGGACGTGATCGAGATCAACGAGGCCTTTGCTGCCCAGGTTCTGGGTTGCGCCAAACTGCTGGGTATCGCCTTTGATGATTCACGTCTGAACCCGAACGGCGGTGCCATCGCTGTCGGTCACCCGCTCGGCGCCTCCGGTGCCCGTCTGACCCTGACTGCCCTGCGTCAACTGGAACGCACCGGCAAACGCTATGCGCTGGTCAGCCTGTGTATCGGTCTGGGCCAGGGTGTAGCGGCGGTAATCGAGCGGGTCTGACCCGCGAGCCTCACGCTACAAGCTGCAGGGCATAAGCCGCTCAGAGCTGGAAACCAACTCAGAGCCATGTTTTTTGCTTGCAGCTTGAGGCTTGGAGCTTGTAGCTTGTAGCCCTGTTCAATCGCACAGCGAAATTATGCATGCAGCTAAGCTCCAATCCCTTTGAATGGCTCGGCAGTGCCCTGGGCACCGTGCTACGGGTAATTATTGACAGTCTGGTCTGGCTGTTCGACATGTTCAGCAACGCCAGCGCGGCCTTCATCAACGGCTTTGCCGGCGCTCTGGGCGTGAACAGCAACCTGTTCAGCATTCTGGCGGTGATACTCGGGCTGTTTCTGATCTATGTCGGCGTCCGGGCTTTTCTGCGCAAGCGTATTGTCGCCGGTGTGGTGTGGGTTCTGCTCGGTCTGTGGCTGCTCAGCGCATTGATTCGCTGATGCGCGCCAAAGTCATTCCTGTTAATACCTGATCAAGGAGTACAACATGGGTTTCGCCTTCAGCAACGCATTGAAACTGAACAGCAGCGCCTTCAATCAGGACGGCGCTATCCCCAGCAAACACACCGGTGAAGGCGAGGATCTGTCCCCCGCCATCAGCTGGTCCAATGCCCCTGACGGGACCAAAGCCTACGCCGTGATCTGTCATGATCCGGATGCACCTTTGATCTCGAAAAACGGCACCTACGGATTCGTGCACTGGGTGCTCTACAACATTCCAGCCAGCGTAACCTCACTGGCAGAAGCCACGCCTGACTTTACCCAGGGCAAGAACAACTTTGGCAAGCTCGGCTATAACGGTCCGATGCCGCCGGAAGGCCATGGCCAGCACAAATACTATTTCTGGGTTATCGCCCTGGATAGCGAACTGGATCTGCCGGCCGGGCTGACGCTCTGGGAACTGCTGGAGAAGATCGAACCGCATGCCACCGCCATGAACCGCCTGATCGGTACCTACCAGCGCGGCTGAGCCGCAGGATGGCGGGCTCTGGCCCGCCACCACCCTTTCCGCTGTACGCCAGGACGGCCAGCCTTCTTCAACCGTCTGCTCCGGAAGCACCCGCATGAATCCAGCCGTACCCCCCCTGCACGCCTTTGATCAGGCCATCAGCCTGCAGATGACTGCCCCCGATCGTTTTCAAGGTCACTGTGACGAGACCTACCAGAACATGGTCGGGCCCTTTGGCGGAATGACCGCTGCCACGCTGTTGAATGCGGCACTGCTGCACCCGGATCGGCTCGGTGACCCGGTTTCCTTGACCGTGAACTTTGCCGGCCCGGTTGGTCTGGGCGACTTTGAAGTCGAGGCCACGCCCTTGCGCACCAACCGCTCGACCCAGCACTGGCTACTGTTACTGCGCCAGAATGGTGAAGTGATGACCAGTGCGACGGCCTTCTTTGCCACCCGCCGGGAGACCTGGTCGGAACAGGTCGCGGCCTGCCCAGCGGCGCCAGCGGTCAGTGAACTGCCGCGCATGGAGCGACACGAGCGCGCCTGGTTCAGGCATTACGACATGCGTTACGTCAGGGGTATTTTCAAGCCGGGTGATGCGGCCGCCAGGGAAAGCAACGACAGTCTGCTCTGGGTCCGCGACGAGCCGCCACGGCCACTGGATTTCGCCGGCCTGACCGCCATCGGTGACATCTTTGCCCCACGCATCTTCAGCCGCCGCCAGCGCTTTACCCCGGCGGGCACGGTGTGCATGACCCATTACTTCCATGCCAGTCAGGAAGACCTGCAACGCGCCGGCAGCGACTTTTTGCTGGGGCAGGCCGGCGCCAGCCGCTACCACCAGAATTACGCCGACCAGATCGCCCATCTCTGGTCCAGCGACGGCACCCTGCTGCTGACCAGCACCCAGGTCGCCTACTTCAAAGAATAAGGACTGCGCCTTTCCTGGGATGGTCGAGTTCCATCTCGACCTGCAGCGTCGCCGGCCAACACATTGTGTCGAGGTGGAACTCGACACGCCCGGGTTCGCGGCCCGCCGCGAAAAAACGCGGCGCTAGCCCAGATTCAGCAGCGGCAGGATCTGCGCACGCAGGGGTGCATTCAGCAGGGTGCGGGTTTCGCGGTAGGCGCGGCGATCCAGCGCCGCCAGTTGCCGGGTCTTGTCCCGGGCACGTTGCAACAGATCCTCCGCACCGGCCAGCTCATCGATAAAGCCCGCCGCCAACGCCTGCTGCGGATTGAGTATCTGGGCCTGCAGGGCGCAGCGGTTCAGCCACTGGGGCGCCAGCCTGGCTCGGGCCTGGGGCATGGCGGCATCCGGCATGGTCATGCCGATGGCTACCTCGTTCAGGGCAATGCTGTAGGCGCCATCAATCGCCAATCGATAATCCGCCAGCAATAACATAAAAGCCGCCTTGGCCATGGCATGCCCGGTGCTGGCCATGACCAGCGGCGCGGGGTAATCCAGCAAGGCCAGGGTCAGACGGTCCCCGGCGGCACGCATGGCATCGCAGGCCGGACCACCGGCGGCAATCAGCTTGCGGTCATAACCGCCACTGAAACAGCCGGGACGCCCGACGATCAGCAGCGCGGCATCGGCTGCTGCGGCACGGGCGATAGCGTCCAGCAACTGCTCGAGCATGGCTTCAGACAGGGCATTGACCTTGCCGTCATCCAGCGTTATCTCGGCAATACCCTTATTCAGGGTCAGCGTCAGCCCGCTCATGCGCCGGCCTGGGCGCGCGCTTCGTCACGCAGTACCCGGCGCAGCAGCTTGCCGACCGTGGATTTGGGCAGATCCTCACGGATCTCGACGTAACTTGGCACCTTGTAGCCGGTCAGGTGTTCGCGGCAATGGGCAATAATCGCTGTTTCATCCAGCTTGGGATCATGCAGGCTGACATAGAGCTTGATCGCCTCGCCCTTTTTCTCATCCGGCACACCAACGGCGACACATTCACGGATGCCGGCATGGCGCATTACGGCGTCTTCGACATCATTGGGATAGACGTTGAAGCCGGAGACCAGAATCATGTCCTTCTTGCGATCCACCAGCTTGAGAAAGCCTTCTTCATCGATGACTCCGACATCACCGGTTTTCAGCCAGCCGTCTTCGGTAAAGGTTTCGGCTGTTTCGTCCGGACGCTGCCAATAACCCTGCATCACCTGCGGGCCATAGATCAGCAGTTCGCCGGGCTCACCACGCGGGGTTTCCTGGCCATCCTCATCGACCGTCTTCATCCAGGTATCGATGACTGCCTTGCCGATAAAACCTTCCTTATAGGGCGTAAAGGCGGTGGAGGCGACCACCACCGGCGAGGTCTCGGTCAGGCCATAGCCCTCGCGCACCACACTGCCGGTCATGGCTTGCCAGCGCCGGGCAATCTCGGTATTCAGCGGTGCGCCGCCGGAGTTGACCCATTTCAACGCGCTGAAATCGACGCTACCAAAATCCGGATGGGCCATCAGCGACACGAACAGGGAGTTGATGCCGGTCAGCAGGGTGATTTTGTGGCGTTTCATGTCGGCGATCATGCTGTCCAGATCACGCGGGTTATTGATCAGGATGCTGTGGAAGCCGGTAAACACCGAGGCGATGCAATTCGCGGTAAAGGCGAAGATATGATAGAGCGGCAAGGGCGAAACCCGAATTTCGTTGCCGTACTCGACATCGCCGGGCTTGATCACACTGACCGCCTGCAACACGTTGCTGAGAATATTGCGATGACTGAGCATGGCGCCCTTGGATACCCCGGTGGTGCCGCCGGTGTATTGCAACAGGGCAATATCATCCAGCTCGCGCTCGGGTTCAACGGCGGGCAGATTGGCACCCTCGCGCAGGGCATGCATAAAGCGCGTGACATCCGCCTCATCGGCGCTGTATTGCGGATGAGTCAGGTCATCCAGGCTGGTGACAATCAGGTGCTCGATCTCGGTATCGCCCTGGATCTTGCGCACCAGCGGTACCAGCTTATCCAGCACAATCACCGCACGGGCGCCGGAGTCGGCAAACTGGTGACGGGTTTCATGGGCGGTGTATTGCGGATTGGTATTGACGATCACCAGCCCGGCACGCAAGGCGCCGAAGATTGCGATGGTGTACTGCAGCAGGTTGGGCAGCTGAATGGCAATCCGTTCGCCCGGCTGCAGACCCAGCGGGCCACGCAGATAGCGTGCCAGGACGTCTGCATCGGCGGCCAACTGGCGAAAGCTGAGGGTATCCATACCACAGGAAAAAGCCGGTTTGTCGCCGTAGTCCTGCACGGCCTTGGCCAGTACATCAAACAAATTGCTGTGCCCCAACTGGGCAAGCTGGCCGGGCACGATGGCGAAAGCGGGTGTGGACATGGAAACCTCTTATTGGACTGTTATTTTGCACAGCGGAATACAATACCAAAAAGATGCTATTCTATCGTTCAACTCTGTGCAATCATTGAGACAAAACAGACTGCATACCGCTATGCAGAACACGCATATCTGGTATCGTGCGGCGCATCATCACAACAATAATAGACCGCTATCGAACAATCCGGTCAGACGGTCGGTACGCATATTCAAGGTAACAAGGCCACATGAACGACGAACAGCACGACCTCACCGAAGCCACTCCCAAAGACCGCAAGTTTGTCGAGGCCCTGTCTCGCGGCCTGGATGTCCTGCGCGCCTTCAGTCAGGGTGCCGTGGTCATGGGTAATCAGGACATTGCCAGGATTACCGGCCTGCCCAAGCCAACCGTGTCGCGCATGACCTATACGCTGACCAAACTTGGCTATCTGAGCTACTCGCCCCAGCTGGAGAAGTACCAGCTGGACTCCGGTGTGTTGGCGCTAGGCTACGCCTATGTCTCCAACCTGCGGGTTCGACAGTTGGCCAAACCCTATATGGATGAGTTTGCTCGCTCGACCAACACCTCCGTGGGCCTGACCTGCCGTGACCGGCTATCCATGATCTACGTGGAAAATTGCCGCCCGGCCGAGTCGACCTCGCTGCGCATGGATGTTGGCGTGCGCCTGCCGCTGGCCACCACGGCAGCGGGCCGCGCCTATCTGGCCGCCATGAAGGATGAAGAGCGCAGTCACGTTTTGGCGTCGCTGGAAGCGCGCAATCCGGATAACTGGCCGGAGCTGTACCAGCAGCTGATGGAAAGTTTTGAAGACTATCGCCAGCACGGCTTCTGCCTGTCCCTCGGCAACTGGGACCGCAACGTCAACGCCGCTGGTGTACCGCTGTTTCTGCAGGACGGCACCATCATGGCCCTGACCTGCGGCGCCCCGTCTTACCTGGTCTCCGAAGACAAGGTAAAAAACCAGCTGGCCCATCAGCTGGCGATGCTGGCCCGGGATATCGAGCGATTGGGGGTCTAACGCCCCCTGAGCGGCAAGCGGTCCGAGGTACCTGATACCAGATCAAACGCCTTATAGCTTGTGGCTTGCGGCTTGGAGCTGCCCTCCCTCAGGAGGGCCAGACATCATCTATACTAATTGACTCACATTTCTCCCCATCAGGGGCATCGACAAGGGCTTCTTTTTTTTGTATTTTGCCTAGCGAAACAACGTTTCATTATTTCGCAGAGTGAAACTCTTTTTGAACATTAGCTCCTTTGTGCGGCATTGGGCCGTGTCGACCGACCCAGGTCGCCACACCCAGGCGCTGCTGCAAAAGGTCATCAATAACGGAGATTGAGCATGTCGGACGTGGTCACATTGGAACGGCACGGCGCTATTGCCGTCGTCAGAGTCAACAATCCGCCGGTCAACGCCCTGGGCATTGCCGTGCGTGAAGGGCTGCAGAACAGCTTCAATGCAGCTGAAGCCGACCCCGCCGTCAAAGCCATCGTACTGGTGTGTGAGGGCTCCACCTTCATGGCCGGTGCCGACATCAAGGAATTCGGCAAGCCGCCAAAGTCGCCCGGCCTGCCAGAGGTCGTCAATGGCATTGAGGCCGGCAACAAGCCCAGTGTCGCGGTGATCCACGGTACCGCCCTGGGCGGTGGTCTGGAAGTGGCGGTCAGCTGCCATTACCGCATTGCCCTGAAGAGCGCCAAGGTCGGCCTGCCGGAAGTCAAACTCGGCCTGCTGCCTGGCGCCGGTGGCACCCAGCGCCTGCCGCGTCTGGTCGGTGTGGCCAAGGCCCTGGACATGATTGTCAGCGGTGACCCGATCAGCGCCAGTGAAGCTCTCGAGCTGGGCGTGGTTGACGCGCTGATCGAAGGCGACCTGACTGCCGCCGGTATTGCCTATGCCGAGCAACTGCTGGCCGAGGGCAAGGGCGCGCGTCGCACTGGCGAACGCACCGACAAGCTCGACGGCGTGGATAATGCCGCCGCTGTAGCTGCCAAGCGTGCCGAAGTAACGAAAAAGACCCCCGGCCTGTTCTCACCCCAGCGCTGTGTATCCGCCGTGGAAGCCGCCTTTACCCTGCCGCTGGCAGATGGCTTGAAGCGTGAGCGCGAGTTGTTCGGCGAGTGCCTGGTATCGCCGCAGCGCGCAGCACTGGTTCATGCCTTCTTCTCCGAGCGTCAGGCCTCCAAGATTGATGACCTGCCCAAGGACACCCCGGTCCGCGAGATCAACCGCGCCGGTGTCATTGGTGGTGGCACCATGGGTGTCGGCATTGCCATCTGCTTTGCCAATGCCGGCATTCCGGTGAAGATTCTGGAAATCAGCAGCGAAGCCCGCGACAAGGCCCTTGAGCGTGCCCGTGACACCTACGGCATGAGCGTCAAGCGCGGCAGCCTGACCGAGGATGCCCTGGAGAAGCGTATGGCGCTGATCAGTGGCATCACCGATTACGCCGATCTGAATGATGTGGATGTGGTGGTTGAAGCCGTATTCGAAGACATGGGCGTCAAGCAGAAGGTCTTCGAAGCGCTGGATGCCAACTGCAAGCCAGGCGCCATTCTGGCCTCCAACACCAGCTCGCTGGACCTGAACGCCATCGCTGCTTTCACCAAGCGCCCCGAGGACGTGGTCGGCCTGCACTTCTTCAGCCCGGCCAACGTGATGCGTCTGCTGGAAGTGGTGCGCGGCGCCAAGACCAGCTTTGAGGTGCTGGCCACCGCCATGGCGATTGGCAAGAAACTCAAGAAAGTCTCGGTTCCGGTCGGCGTCTGCGACGGCTTTGTCGGTAACCGCATGGTGTTCCAGTACGGTCGTGAATCCGAATTCCTGCTGGAAGAAGGCGGTACCCCGGAACAGATCGACGGCGCCCTGCGCAAATTCGGTCTGGCCATGGGCCCCTTCGCCATGCGTGACCTGTCCGGTCTGGATATCGGCCTCGCGATCCGTACCCGCCAGCGTCAGACCCTGCCAGCCGAATTCAAGCTGCCAACCATCCTCGACAAGATGGCCGAGGCCGGTATGCTCGGCCAGAAGACCGGCAAGGGCTTCTATCTCTATGAAAAGGGTTCGCGTGCCCCGCTGACCAACCCGGAACTGCCGGCGATTCTCGAAGCCGCCTCCAAACAGCAGGGTATCGAGCGTCGTCAGTTGACTGACGAGTACATTATTGAGCGCACGATTTACGCGTTGATCAACGAGGGCGCCAAGATCCTCGAGGAAGGCATTGCCCAGCGCAGCAGCGATATCGACGTGATCTACCTGAATGGCTATGGCTTCCCCGCCCACCAGGGTGGTCCGATGTTCTATGCTGATTCAATTGGTCTGGACCGCGTTTATGCCCGGATCTGCGAATTCCATCAACAGCACGGCGCCTGGTGGAAACCAGCCCCGTTGCTGGAGAAGCTGGCCAAGGAAGGTCGCAAGTTCGCTGATCTCTGACCCGACAAGGTGGCCGGCGGCAACGCCGGACACCGGTTACCCGTATTGCAACGAGGACTCACAATGGAAATCCATTTTTCACCCGAACAACTCGCCTTCCGCGACGAAGTGCGTGAATTCCTTAAGCAGGAGCTGCCTGCCGATATCGCCGCCAAGGTCAAACTCGGCAAGCACATGAGCAAAGAAGATCATGAGCGCTGGCAGAAAATCCTCTCCGCCAAGGGCTGGTATGCACCCGGCTGGCCGGTAGAGCATGGCGGCACCGACTGGGGTCCGGTCGAAAAGCACATTTTTGACGAAGAGTCCGCCGCTGCCGGCGCACCGCGTCTGGTGCCCTTCGGCGTCAACATGGTGGCTCCGGTGATCATCAAGTTCGGCAACGAAGAACAGAAGCGCACCTACCTGCCGCGCATCCTGTCCGGTGAAGACTGGTGGTGCCAGGGTTACTCCGAGCCGGGCGCCGGTTCTGACCTGGCCTCGCTGAAGACCCGCGCCGTGCGCGATGGCGACCACTACATCGTCAACGGTCAGAAGACCTGGACCACCCTGGGTCAGCACGCCAACTGGATTTTCTGTCTGGTCCGTACCGATCCCGAGGCCCAGCAGCAGCGCGGCATTTCCTTCCTGCTGATCGATATGGCCACCCCGGGTATCACCGTGCGCCCGATCATCACCCTGGACGGCGATCATGAAGTCAACGAAGTGTTCTTCGATGACGTCAAGGTACCGGTCGAGAATCTGGTCGGTGAAGAGAACAAGGGCTGGACCTGTGCCAAGTACCTGCTGACCCACGAGCGTACCGGCCTGGCTGGTATCGGTGCATCCAAGGCCGCCCTGCGTCACCTCAAGCGCGTTGCCAGCAAGCAGCAGAAAAACGGCAAGCCGCTGATCGAGGACACCCTGTTCCGCAGCCAGATCGCCGAAGTTGAAATGCAGCTGATGGCCGCTGAAATGGGTACCCTGCGTATCGTTGCCGCGGCCTCCGAAGGCGGCGTTCCTGGCTCCGAAAGCTCGATCCTCAAGGTTCAGGGCACCGAGATTCGTCAGGCCATTACCCATCTGCTGCGCAAGGCCCTTGGTCCCTATGCCCTGCCCTTCCTGCCGGAAGAAATGGAATACGGCTATGACGGCGAGGTGCTGCTGGAGGACTACAGTCCTTCCCTGGCGTCCTCGTACTTCAATATGCGCAAACTGTCGATCTTCGGCGGATCCAACGAGATCCAGAAGAACATCGTCTCGAAAATGATTCTTGAGCTCTAAGGAGACAGCCCGTGGACTTCAAATTGACCGAAGAGCAACAAATGCTCCAGGAAACAGCGGAGCGTCTGGTACGCGACGTTTACACCTTCGACAAGCGCATGGAATTCAGCGACAGCGAAGCCGGTTTCAGCACCGCTTTCTGGCAGCAGATGGGTGAGCTGGGCCTGACCGCCATTCCCTTCCCGGAAGAACTGGGTGGCTTTGGCGGCACTGGCATCGAAACCATGCTGATCATGGAGCAGCTGGGCAAGGGCATTTGCCTGGAGCCTTACATGGAATCGGTGATTCTGGCTGGCGGCCTGATCGCCCAGCTGGGCAACGACAGCCAGAAAGATGCGCTGCTGGGCGCCATCGCCAGCGGTGAGCTGCAGGCTGCCGTCGCTCTGGATGAACTGCACAGCCACTATGACCTGAGCCACGTGACGACCACTGCCAAGGCGCAAGGCAGCAGCTATGTGCTGAACGGCCGCAAGGGTGTGGTCATCGGTGGCCAGACCGCCGGCAAGATTCTGGTCAGTGCGCGCACTGCCGGTGATATCTGCGACCAGCAGGGCATCAGCCTGTTCCTGGTTGATCCGAGTGCCGCTGGCGTGCGTCGCCGCGTGTATTCGACTGTTGACGGCCGTAAGGGTTGTGAACTGTTCCTCGACAACGTCGAGGCCGAGCTGCTCGGCAATGCTGGCGCCGCCTATGATGCCATTCGTTACCAGAGCGGCCGCGCCATTGCTGCCCTGTGTGGCGAAGCCGTTGGTGCCATGCGCACTGCCTGCGATCTGACCCTGGACTACCTGAAGACCCGCAAGCAGTTCGGCGTGCCGATCGGCAAGTTCCAGGTCCTGCAGCACCGCATGGTCGATATGGTCAGTGAGCTGGAGCGTGCCACCTCCATGGCCATTCTGGCCGCTTGTCTGGCGGACGATGAAGACAGTGCCGAGCGCAGTGCCAAGCTGTCTGCGGCCAAGTTCACCATCAACCGTGCCGCGCGTTATGTGGCCGAACAGTGCATCCAGCTGCATGGCGGTATTGCCATGACCTGGGAGTACAATGGTGCGCACTATGCCAAGCGTCTGGTTACAATCAGCCATCAATTTGGTGATGATGACCACCATCTGGAAGCCTATGCTAACCAGATGAGCCTGTCCTAAAACGCCAATCCCACCGGAATAACGGTAATTCAGCCGTTATTCCGGCATTTTCGTCCTGTTAAATTGGATATTGGCACTATCGGCCAGGCTTCTGGCTCGGTATCCTATGCAACCCCTTTCAAGCGCCTGCGGGCGTCCCATAGACTTGTGGAGGACTAACGTCCATGAAAATCCTCGTCGCCGTGAAGCGCGTGGTCGATTACAACGTCAAGGTTCGCGTCAAGGCGGACAATTCCGCTGTCGATCTGGCCAACGTCAAAATGTCCATGAACCCCTTCTGCGAAATCGCTGTAGAAGAGGCTGTGCGCCTGAAAGAAAAAGGCGTTGCCACTGAAATCGTTGCCGTCTCCGTTGGTCCGACTGCCGCCCAGGAGCAACTGCGTACTGCCCTGGCCCTGGGTGCTGACCGCGCTATTCTGGTTGAAGCCGGTGACGACCTGAGCGCGCTGGCCATCGCCAAGCTGCTCAAGGCTGTTGTCGACAAGGAACAGCCCCAGCTGGTTATCCTCGGCAAGCAGGCCATCGACTCCGACAACAACCAGACTGGCCAGATGCTGGCTGCTCTGTCTGGCTTCGCCCAGGGCACCTTTGCCTCGGCCGTTGAAGTGTCCGGCGACAAGGTCAAGGTCACCCGTGAAATCGACGGCGGTCTGCAAACCGTTGATCTGACTCTGCCGGCCATTGTCACTACCGACCTGCGTCTGAACGAGCCACGCTACGCCTCTCTGCCGAACATCATGAAGGCCAAGAAGAAGCAGCTCGACGTGCTCAAGCCCGATGAACTGGGTGTCAGCACTGCTTCGACCGTCAAGACCCTGAAAGTTGAAGCACCGGCCGCCCGTAGCGCCGGCATCAAGGTCAAGAGCGTCGACGAGCTGGTCGACAAACTCAAGAACGAAGCCAAGGTGATCTGATATGACTATTCTGGTTATCGCTGAACACAACAACGCCACCCTGAACGCCGCTACCCTGAACACCGTAGCCGCTGCCCAGGCCATTGGTGGTGATATCGCTGTGCTGGTTGCCGGCGCCGGTTGCGCCGCTGTGGCCGACGCTGCCGCCAAGGTTGCTGGCGTCAGCAAGGTACTGCTGGCTGACAACGCTGCCTACGGCCATCAACTGCCGGAAAACGTGGCACTGCTGATTGCCGAACTGGGCAAGGACTACAGCCACATTCTGGTTCCCGCCAGCACCAACGGCAAAAACTACGCCCCGCGTGTTGCTGCCCTGCTGGACGTTGATCAGATCTCCGAAATCATTGCCGTTGACAGCGCTGATACCTTCAAGCGTCCGATCTATGCCGGTAACGCGATTGCCACCGTGCAGTCCAGCGCCGCCATCAAGGTCATCACCGTTCGCTCCACCGGCTTTGACGCCGTTGCCGCAGAAGGTGGCAGTGCTGCCATCGAGAACGTTGGCGCTGCCCATGACGCCGGTGTATCTGCCTTCGTTGGTGAAGAACTGGCCAAGTCCGACCGTCCCGAGCTGGCCGGTGCCAAGATCGTCGTTTCCGGCGGCCGTGGCATGCAGAACGGTGACAACTTCGAGATGCTCTACAAGGTGGCCGACAAGCTCGGCGCCGCTGTAGGTGCCTCGCGTGCCGCTGTTGACGCGGGCTTTGTACCCAACGACATGCAGGTCGGTCAGACCGGCAAGATCGTTGCCCCCCAGCTGTACGTTGCCGTCGGTATCTCCGGCGCCATCCAGCACCTGGCCGGTATGAAGGACTCCAAGGTCATCGTGGCAATCAACAAGGACGAAGAAGCACCGATCTTCTCGGTTGCCGATTACGGTCTGGTTGCTGACCTGTTCGAAGCTGTTCCGGAACTGGACGGCAAGCTGTAAACCCAGCTGCAAGCCACAAGCTTAAAGCTGCAAGAAAGCCCTGGTTCGAAAGAGCCGGGGCTTTTTTATGCAACAGCCAGACAGTTTTAGCCGTCAGAAAAACGCGTGAATCAGCATGATCACGCCAATGATGGCGCCTACCATCTGCGCACCAACCAGAATCACCGCCAAGACTTCCCAGATCATCTTGCCCTCATACTGCCGACCTGCCTCAAGCAGGCGTATGAACACCAGAATCCAGAACGACGCAGCAATCAGCAAGACCAGCAGCATAAGAATCCGATTGGCGTTCGACAGGGCCAGGCTGAGCACCAGCCAGCCAAACACAAAGCCGCCAATACAGGCGATGTACCAGAAGGTCTTGAGCAGGCTCAGGCGTCCGCCGAAGAAGTCCCCAAGCAGTTGTCTGAAGCGACCATCAAACAGGGTCGGCGCCTGTTGGGCACCCGGCAACAGGCCATTACTCACCCACCAGCCCCAGGCCAGCAGTGCAAGAGACAGCAAGGGCACCGTAACGGGGAAGAAATACAGGCTGTAAACCGGGCCGGTAAGATTGAACAGCAGATAACTGAAAGGTGAGCCGTTAAAGTAAAGACTGTGCAAGCCGCCGCTGATCCAGAACCAGAGCATGTGTATCGCCAACAGACAACCGAGTATCGATTGCCAGCGCAGGCGCGTCAGAAAGGGCTCAATCAGGATAAAGGCAAGGACAGCAGCCACCCCTCTCAGTGCGGCAACCAGCAGATGGGTGAAGACCAACCCCTCGGACGCGATAAAGTCGGGCAACTCTGGCTCAGCCAGCACGCTGACCCAACTGAACGCCATTGACAGCACAGAACCTACAGCAAAAATCGCCAACGGCCGCATGGCCAGCGCAAGACCACGTTCTGGTTTGGCCCGCCGGATCTGCCCCATGGCCATCAGCACCAGACTGCCGACACAGATCAGCGTCAGACCAAGCAGTTTCTCCCAGGCGTTATCGTCGAAGCTGCGGGAATACGGCGCTACCACTGCCAACAGCATGCCCCCCAACAACAGTAACTGCAGAACCAGTGATTTGCCGATTACCCAGGCTGGCGAGTCGGTATTCAGTTGCCTATTACTGGATGTTGTTGCGATGTCCTGTGACGGCATGACTGCGCCCCTCCCTGGAAAAAGGCGCCACTATAGCGAGTGCAGGCAAAACCGGCACGCAACAATGCATGAGACTGCCGATCAGGTCTCATCCCATGGGCTATGCTGTCTTGAAATGGTTAACCTTTCCTTACCTATTGCCTTTTGCAAAGTGTCCCACCCTGAGTAAAATGCTGTTCTGACAAGCGAAACAAAATTCATATCAGTTTCGCATAGCGAAATTAATCACAATAAAAGGTTTAGCAATGCGCATATGCCTTCGCAGCTTTGTTGGCGCACTGGCCATGACACTCTGCCTGTCGGTCAGCGCAGACGACCACTCCGATCTGCCCCGCGTCTTGGTCTGGACCGCCTACGGTACCGGTGCCGCCGGCTATGCCCAGGCCGCTGCTCTGGGCGGTCTACTCAAACACGAGGTTGGCAGCAATATCCGCATTCTGCCCGGACGCAACGACGTCTCGCGCATGATCCCGCTGAAAACAGGTCGTGCCGACTACTGTCTATGCGGCATTGCCAGCTACTTCGGTCAGGAAGGGATCTTTCTGTTCAACAAGCCCGACTGGGGCCCGCAGCCAATCCGCATGGTACTGGCCTCGCAGGGTACCCAGAGCTTTGGCCTGGCTGCCGCCGCCGATACCGGCCTGAAACACCCCCACGAACTCAAGGGTCAACGCGTGATCTTTATCCGCGGCGCCGACTCGATCAACATGATCACCAGCGCTGTATTGGCCTATGGCGGACTGACCTGGGCCGACGTGCGCCGGGTGGATGCCTCCGGTACCAACGAAGCCATCGAAGCCTTGATCAACGGCCATGCTGACATCATGCCAATGTCAACCCGCACACCGCTGATGGAGCGCATTGCCGCCAGCCCACGGGGTATCAGCTGGCTGGGCATGCCAAACAACACCGACGAAGAAAAAGCCGCCTGGCGCCGTGCCCAGCAGGTCATTCCCTATTACCTGCCGCAATTTGAAACCCGAGGTGCCGGTGTGTCCGAGGACAACCCGTGGGAAGGCGGAGGCTATGCCCTGCCGATTCTGGTGACCAATGCCAGCCGCAGTGATGATGAAGTCTATGCGCTGACGCGCTTTGTCGACGAACACTATGACGAGTTCCAAAACCTGGCCCCGGGTGCCGAAGGCTGGGAGCTGAGCCGCCAGGTATTCGATTGGGTCATGCCCTATCACGAAGGCGCCATTCGCTATTTCCGCGAAGCCGGGGTCTGGACCGACGCCCATGAAGCCCATAACCAGCGCCTGCTGCAGCGCCAGCAATTGATGCTGGACGCCTGGCAGGTGCAGTTGGCCGAGGCTGACCAGGACAACTTTCAAGCCAGTTGGATGCAACGCCGAGCTCGGGTTCTGACCGAAGCCGGCTTTGATCCCGGCTTTCAGCGCTGAACTCAAGTGACACCGGCTTTTCGCCCGCCCACCTGATTGCGGCAGGCTGATGATGAATGACTACGAGGCAGAACATGTCAGAAGAACAACAGGCCCTGCGTAATCCATTGACCGGCACGATACTGGCCGTGGGTGCCGTGCTTACCGCGCTGTTGGCGATTTACCAGATCTTCAATCTGGGCAGCATGACCGGCTTTACCATGCTCACCAGCCAGTATATCTACGGCCTGCTGGCCATGATGTTGCCTACGGTGTTTATTGCCATCCCCGTTGGCCGTGGCCGACGCATTGAGCCTACGCCCTGGTATGACTGGTTACTGGCGGTGGCCAGCGCCCTGGTCTGTATCTTCTTTATCATCTATTCGAACGAATCGGTGGATGAGGGCTGGGAATACGCCGCACCCCAAAGCGTGGTCTATGTCAGCCTGCTGACCTGGGCCCTGGCGCTGGAAGCCACGCGCCGCTGTGGCGGCTGGCCGATCTTTATCGTGGTGTTTCTCGCCTCGCTGTTCCCGCTGTTTGCCGGCAACCTGCCGGACAGCTTTGCCGGTATTTCCACACCCATTGATCTGGCCGCCATCTACCACACCAACAGTGACGAGAGCCTGCTGGGGATTCCGTCACAGGCCTTTGCCAATCTGGTGATCGGCTTTCTGCTCTTTGGTATCGCCCTGCAGCGCACCGGCGGCGGCAAATTCTTTATCGATCTGGCCTTTGCCCTGCTCGGCAAAGTCCGCGGCGGCCCGGCCAAGGTATCGATTTTTTCCAGCGGCCTGATGGGCTCGATGTCCGGTAGCGTGGTCACCAACGTGCTGACCACCGGCCCGCTGTCGATCCCGGCCATGCGCAAGGTTGGCTTCAGCAAGACCTATGCCGCGGGGGTTGAAACCTGCGCCTCCACCGGTGGCGTGTTGATGCCTCCGGTGATGGGTGCCACCGCCTTTGTCATGGCGACCTTTCTGGATATTCCCTACGGCGAGATTGCCCTGGCCGCCGCCATCCCTTCGGCCCTGTATTTCTTCGGCCTGTTTGTGCAGATCGACTTCTACTCCGCCCGCAACGGCCTCAAGGGCCTGCCGGCTGTAGACCTGCCACGCGTCAAGCAGACCCTCAAGGAGGGCTGGCACTACATCTTCGTGTTTGCCTTCCTGATCTGGATGCTGCTGTTCATGAAACAGGAAGCCATCGCGCCCTTCTACGCCACCGCTCTGCTGCTGGTGATCAATCAGCTGCGCAAGCACAGCCGCTGGCAATGGAAGGACTTCAAGGACTTTGCCGAATCCTGTGGAGCCCTGTTTGCCGAACTGACAGGATTGATGGCCGGGGTAGGCCTGATCATGGGCGCGCTGGCGGTGTCCGGCATGTCCGGCACCATCGCCAATGATCTGCTGTTTATTGCCGGTGGCGACATGCTGGTGCTGTTGCTGATGGGCGCACTGACCAGCTTTATTCTGGGGATTGGCATGCCGGTGACGGCGGCCTATATCTTCCTCGCCATCGCCCTGGCGCCAGCGCTGATCAACGGTGGCATGAACCCGATGGCCGTGCACATGTTCATTCTCTACTGGGGCATGCTCAGCTTTATCACCCCGCCAGTGGCGATTGGCGCCTTTGCCGCCGCCTCGGTGGCCGGCTCCAGTCCAATGAAGACCAGTTTTGTCTCCATGCAGATGGGCAGCATCATCTACTTTATCCCGTTCTTCTTTGTGCTGGAGCCGGCGCTGTTGCTGCAAGGCACGGCCAGTGAAATCGTCGTCGCGATTGTCTGTGCGGTGGCGGGTATTCTGCTGATTGCGGGGGGCTTGCAGGGCTACCTGCCGAAGCTCGGCAACCTGAGTGAGCGCGGCTTCCTGCACTGGCCTATACGCCTGCTGCTGATTGTCGGCGGCCTGTTCCTGGCCATGCCACACAACCCCTTCATCAAGATTACCGAGCTGCAGCTGTTCGTGCTGTCATTCGGGCTGATCGGTCTGGCCGTGTTGCTGACCCTCGGCCACCGCGTCCTCAGGCCTTCCCCGGAACTCTGATCGAGCCCGGCAGATTGGGGGATAGCCCGCGGGAAGGCCGAGTTCCACCTCGGCCATGGTGCTATCTGTCAGCGCGCATTGGTCGAGATGGAACTCGACCACTCCCAGGCTAACCCGGCAGGCACCACAGGTTTTGGTGGGAGCCGCGGCCCCGCGGCGAAATCGAACTCCGCCTTCGCGCCGAGGCCGGTGCTCCCACCAGTAAAGCGCCCCCTGGGAGGGCCGAGTTCCACCTCGGCCACAGCGGTATCTGCCAGCACGCCCTGGTCGAGATGGAACTCGATGAGATGGTCTCCTCCCTCTCCCCTCTACGGCGTCGATGCGCCAGGGGATAGATGTTAAAACATCTACTGAAACCGAAAGGAGACAGGAGGAAACCATGAACAAATCTATGACAATTGGCATCGACTTGGCAAAGGCTGTGTTCTTCATTTCTGTCCTTGATGGCTCAGGCAAGCAAGTTCGTCGTAAAAAGCTTCGGCGCCATGAGGTCCTGCCATTTCTGGCCAACCACCCTGGGGCCTTAGTCGGGATGGAGGCTTGTTCTGGCGCGCACTGTTGGGCCAGACAGATCCAATCACTGGGCCATGAAGTTCATCTTCTCCCTGCTCAGCACGTCAAAGCGTATCTGCGAGGTCAAAAGAACGACTACAACGATGCTCAGGCCATTGCGGAGGCCGTCCAGCACGGACGTATCCGCTGCGTTGAGGTCAAGACGGCCGAACAGCAGCTTGATCAGAGCCTGCATCGCTTGCGCCAGTCACTGGTGGTTGAACAGACTGGTCTGGTTAATCGCACACGAGCCTTACTCGCTGAGCACGGCGTGTGTTTGCCTGAAGGGAAACACCGTTTCCGTCAAGCGGTGGCCGGGATGCTGGAAGATGCTGAGAATGGTCTGCCTTGGCGTTTGCGTGAGCTGCTTGGCCGCCAATATCAGTTGTTTATGACACTTGAGCAGGAGCTGGTCTGGTACGAGCACGAGATCAAGGCCCAGGTCGCTGCTAACGAACACTGCCAACGGCTGATGACTGTGCCGGGCTACGGACCTATCGTCAGCAGCGCCTTCTACTGTTGGCTAGGAAACGGCCAGCAGTTCCGCAGCGGCCGTGATGTGGCTGCGGCTCTCGGACTCGTCCCCAAGCAATACAGTACAGGCGGTAAAACAATCCTCGGGGGTATCAGCAAGCGAGGAGATAAACACCTGAGAGCCTTGCTGGTGCATGGCGCCAGGGCCGTTGCACGCTTCGCTAAAGAGCGTGACGACAGGCTCAGCCGATGGGTGCAAGATCTGATCGATCGGCGTGGTTACAACAAGGCTGTGGTGGCGCTAGCCAACAAGCTGGCGCGTATCGGCTGGGCCGTCGTAGCACGCTCAGAGCAGTACCGGGCTCTGCCAGCCTGAGGCAGGACTGCTACATCACACACATAACAGTTTAACAATGAGGTAAAGAGCTCTCCCCAGGTTGCGAAGGCAATCAGTAGATGATGACAACACAGGTCAAACCGATGTATCGAAAACCTGAGGATGGTCGCGGCTAATAAAGCCGATAACTCGATAAGGACGATACGTGGCGAATGCTCATCAAGGCCCACAGCACAGAGCTGGACACTGAGGCCGGATATACGACAGACAACCTGCTCTTGCCATCAAAGACTGAAAGCCTTGCAATGAGGGAGGAGACCATATACGACCCTCCCAGGAGATGCGACCAGCTGACTAGATCAGCGCCACCGGGGTCACCGGTGAACCCACCGCACCGGGCAGACGCAGTGGTGGCGCGGTCAGCATAAAGCGGTAGCGGCCCTGTTCGCGCAGGGCCCTGGCCAGCTCGCTCAGATACCACAGCTCGCCCAGATGGATGCCCAGCTTGAACAAGCAATGTTCATGCAGCGGCAGGGCCGCGCAGCAGGATCCACCGTCCCGTGCCGGATAGGCTTCAACCGCATAATTGTCGGCAATCAGCACACTCAGGCCACTATCGGTAATCCACTGCAACAGCGCCGGATCGCGGCCATCGAGCACTGCACAGCTGTTATCCAGTACCGCTGCATCCGGTTGACCGCCCATGCCCAGGATCACATCGGCAAAGCCGGTATACAGACAGACCATATCTCCCGGTTCAACCACCACACCGTCTGCCTGCATGATCTGCTGTAGCCGGGCATGGTCGATCAGCTCACGGTTGTTGCCACAGTGCCTGTGCAAGTCGATCAGCACCGCCCGGCCGCTGACCGCTGTCGCAGCCATCTTGTCTATGCCCAGCCGCTCGGCATTCACACCCTCCAGTGCATCCTCATGACCGGACGGGCCACAAATGTCCGTGCCCGCACGCCAACCGTTGTAATACAACGGCTCAGGCACGCCGTCGCCATCGGCATCAAAAAGACCACCGACATGGGACAGGGCGTCCCACTGGGTCGAGTACTGGGTATAGAGCAGCACCGCATCATCGCTGACTACATCGGTGAAAGTCGGGTTGATGCGCTGCAGTTCGAAGTTGTAATTGAGCTTGTCACCGCGCCCGGAGGTAAAGCGCCGGGGCGGATGGCGCAGACGGTTGAGGACATTGCCGCCCGGGTAATCGAGCGGCAGACTGAGGCAGAAGCTGCGACCATCGCGTACCTCGGCAATACCCTTCAGGACCTTGTCGGGGGTCAGCAGATTGAGCCGACCGAGTTCATCGTCAGGGCCAAAGTCGCCCCAGTTGGAGCCATCTGGGCGGTTTTTCCAGCGCATCGCTTTCTCCTGTTGTTCTTGTATCGGAAAGATAACCCAAGATGCCACGACCAGCGTCGGCGGTCATGTGTATCAGCCCGGCTGTTGAATCAACATAGACTTCAGACATGCCCCATGGAGGGCCGAGTTCCATCTCGGCCGTGGTGCTTTCTACCAGCGCGCATTGGTCGAGATGGAACTCGACCAGTCCCAAGCTAACCCGGCAGGAACCGCGTGCTCTGTTAGGAGCCGCGGCCTCGCGGCGAAATCGAACTCTATCTTCGCGCCGAGGCCGGCGCTCCCACCAGTAAGTGCACCTACCCCTGGGAGGGCCGAGTTCCATCTCGGCCATGGTGCTTTCTACCAGCGCGCATTGGTCGAGATAGAACTCGACCAGTCCCAGGCTAACCCGGCAGGAACCGTGTGCTCTGGTAGGAGCCGCGGCCCCGCGGCGAAATCGGACTCTATCTTCGCGCCGAGGCCGGCGCTCCCACCAGTGAGTGCACCTACCCCTGGGAGGGCCGAGTTCCATCTCGGCCATGGCGCTATCTGCCAGCCCCTTAGGTCGAGGTGGAACTCGACCAGTCCCAGACCGCCAATCCCTTCACGAGCTGACCTTGGTCAATGTCTGCCAGTCGGGTGACCGGTATGCTGCGCGGCACTTTTGTCGTCTCGCAGCAGGTAATCCCATGCCCAAGATACCCGAACTGCTGGCCCCGGCCGGCACCCTGAAAGCCATGCGCTACGCCTTTGCCTATGGCGCCGATGCCGTCTACGCCGGCCAGCCTCGTTACAGCCTGCGCGTGCGCGAGAACGACTTCCACCAGCCCGAGGTCATGGCCGCCGCGATTGCCGAGGCCCATGCGTTGGGCAAACGTTTTTACCTGGCCAGCAATATCGCTGCGCACAACAACAAGGTGGCGACCTACCTGCGTGACCTGGAACCGGTGATCGCCATGCGTCCGGACGCCCTGATCATGTCCGATCCAGGCCTGATCATGCTGGTGCGCGAGCGTTGGCCAGAGCAGCCCGTTCATCTGTCGGTGCAGGCCAATGCAGTCAACTGGGCAACCGTGGCCTTCTGGCAGGCACAGGGTATCGAGCGGGTGATTCTGTCCCGCGAACTGTCGCTGGACGAGATTGAGGAAATTCGCCACAGGTGCCCGGATATCGGCCTTGAGGTGTTCGTCCACGGCGCGCTGTGCATTGCCTACTCCGGACGCTGCCTGCTGTCCGGCTACTTCAACCACCGTGACGCCAATCAGGGTGCCTGCACCAATGCCTGCCGCTGGCAATATGATCTGCAGCCGGCCACGGAAACCCTCGAAGGCAATCTGCAAGTGCTGGCGCAGCCGGTGCATATCCTCACCCAGCACGACAAACCCGACGAGCCGATGGCCATCGAGGAGGACGAGCATGGCACCTACATCATGAACTCCAAGGACCTGCGCGCGGTACAACACGTACCGCGGCTGATCGAGATGGGCATCGATTCACTGAAAATCGAGGGCCGCACCAAAACCCATTTCTATGTGGCCCGCACCGTGCAGAGCTACCGTCGGGCGATTGATGATGCGCTGGCCGGCAAGCCCTTTGATCTGGGCCTGATGGATGATCTGGAGAGTCTCTCCAACCGCGGTTATACCGAGGGCTTCTACCGCCGCCATCCACCCGGGGTGTATCAGAACTACGAACACGGCGCCTCGCGCATGGAGCGTCACCAGTTTGTCGGAGAAGTGCTCGAGGATGATGGCGAATGGCTGACTATCGCCGTCAAGAACCGCTTCCAGCTGGGTGATCAGCTGGAAATCATGAGCCCCGGCGGCAACCACAGCTTCACCCTCGAGCATCTGTGCGACCCTCAGGGCCGGGCTATCGAGGTAGCCCCGGGTGACGGCCATCAGGTGCGTATCCGCAAACCGCTGGCCGGCGACATGCAGTTCGCCCTGCTGCTGCGCTATCTGCCCGACGCCTGAACCAGGAGGCTTCGCAAGCCCGGCGCTGCATGCTTTAATGCGCGCTTATTTGACCGGCGGGTATCTTCATGGATTGGCTGCAAGTAGTGTTTCTGGCTGTGGTGCAAGGCATCACCGAGTTTCTGCCGATCTCCAGTTCGGCCCACCTGATTCTGGTACCGGTGCTGACCGAGTGGCAGGATCAGGGCCTGGCCTTTGACGTGGCCCTGCACTTCGGCAGCCTGGCGGCAGTGGTGATTTATTTCCGCCGCGACCTGCTGAACATGACCCTGAGCTGGACCCGCTCGGTCACCCACCGGGAGATGGATTCCGACGCCCGCCTGGCCTGGGCGGTGATCCTCGGGACCATCCCCGTGGGTATTGTCGGGCTACTGGTCAAGGACAGCCTGGAAACCGTGCTGCGCTCGCCCATTTATATCGCCATCGGCCTGATTGTCTTCGGTCTGCTGCTGGGTTGGGCCGACTGGCGCCACCGCGGACGCCGTGAAGTCACGGAAATGACCTGGAAGGATGTGCTGATCATAGCTTTGGCCCAGGCGGTGGCGCTGTTCCCCGGCACCTCCCGTTCCGGCATTACCATGACCGCCGGTCTGCTACTGGGTCTGAGCCGTGAAGCCTCGGCGCGCTTTTCCTTTTTGTTGTCGATCCCGGTGATCGTCATTGCCTGCGGCCTGAAAACCTTCGACCTGATCAGTACCGATGTGCCGGTGGACTGGATTTTCATGCTCAGCGGTGTGGCACTGTCCGGTCTCAGCGCCTTCCTGTGCATTCACTACTTCCTGGCCTTTATCAACCGCATCGGCATGCAGCCCTTTGTTGTCTACCGGCTGCTTCTGGGGGGGCTGTTGCTCTGGCTGTTCCTCTAGTAACCCGGGCCCGATCAGGGGCCCGGGCCAGAGACTCAGAAGCTGACGCGAATACCGGTGTAGACCGAGCGCCCCATGCCCGGTACCGGCGTACCCCAGGCCACATCCTTAGCCGACATGGTTTTGCCCTGCCCCAGGTAGGCACCGCCCAGCGGGTGGTTATAGAAGCGGTCAAACAGGTTGTCGATACCCAGACTCAGCTCGACGCGATCCCACTCATAGCGGGTACTCAAGTTGACCAGGCCATAGCCCGAGGTGGCCACTTCATTGCGCTCGGCGCTGACCTTGCGCTTGGCCGAGACCAGCTCCCACTCCAGGGTATTGCTCCAGGCGCCGCGAACATGATCCAGTGCAAAGCGCGCGTTGAGCGGCATGATGTTGTACAGGTTATCGCCACTTGAGCGGTTCTCACCGCGCACATAACTCAGGTTGCCGCGCAGGCTGAAGTTGTTCTGACTGACCTCGCCCAAGCGCAGCTCACCGGCCAGATCGACCCCGTACAGACGCGCCGAGGTATTGGCAAACTGCAAATAGACAAAGCCCTCGGTGGCACTCAGGTTGGCCGGGGTGCAGCTCATGCCGCCGCTGTCACAGCGCCGGGCATCCACATAGTCATCCACATAGGTCAGGTAAGGCGTAACGCTGGCCTGCCAACGGGCGGCCTGGGCATCCTGCCACTGGGCGCTGGCACTCAAGGTATGGGCAATTTCCGGTTGCAGCTGCAGGTTGCCGACATAGCCATTGCCATCACCAGCCAGGTTGATCATGCGCATGGCCATGCCATTGGTTGACCAGCTGTAGCGTTCGTACAGGTTGGGCGAGCGGGTCTTCTGCGCGTAACCCAGTTCATAGCGGCTGCTGTCATTCGGTGTGAAGCGCACCAGCGCGGTGATATCCAGGTTGTAATCGGTCTTGCTGCGCTCGGCCTGATTGAAGTTGCTGGCATCGGTACCAGCAAAGCCGGGGTTGTAACCCTGCACCTGACCGGCATGCATGCGCACCCGTTCGCCGCGCAGGCCCAACTGGCTGGACCAGCGGTTTGACCACTGCGCATCCCATTCAACATAGGCGGCCAGGCGGTCTCGCTCGCCGTCATTGATATTGATGAACACCTCCGGGTACATGCCGCGCCCGGAGGGATCCCACCAATCGTCCAGACGGTAACGCTGGAAGTCACTGCCCAGGCGCAGTACATCGCGGTCTGACAGCGGCAGTGTGGTTTTCAGGCTCAGGCCTGTGTTGTTGCCCTCGGTATCCATCGGCATGCCGGCGGCATAGCACATCATGCCCTGGCAAATCGGGCCGGGCACGCCGTCCACCGGGCCGTACCAGAACAGCTTGTCATCGCCAAACTGCATGGCATGCCGGGTCTTTTCGTTATAGGCGCGCAGCTCCAGCTGACCCCAGTCATACTCACCCTGATAGCCGAGATTGAGCTGGCGACTGTCATTGCCGGTCATGTCCATGCGCTGGTTGGGCCAGAGCTGATAGGGAATATCCTGCACGCCCGCGCGCAACTCCAATAGATGATGCTCACGCCGCAAGGCCAGGGACAGCGACTGGTTGACCGACTTGTAGGCGCTCGAGCCCACTTCATCCGCAGCCAGCCAACCACGCCCTGCCGCCGCCTGCCCGGCCGGCTTGAAGTTGCCACCGGCGCTGTAATTACCGGCCTCGGCCGTGGAGCCCTGATAATTCAGGCTGAGTTGTTCGCTGGCTAGTGTGGCAGAGGCATCCGCGCCCCTGGCATGGCCGTTACTGCGGTAGAAGGCGCCTATTTCACCCTGCTGCAACACGGATTCACCCGGCTGGGCAAAGACCGGCGGGCGCGACTCGACCTGAATGGTTCCGCCAATACTGTCACCGCCCAGACTGACCGGTGCGATACCGGCAAAGACCTCGGCCGTTGCCACGCTGCTGGGTGCTACATAGGACAGCGGCGGGTTCATGTGATTGCCGCAGGCGGAAATCAGATCCATACCATCGACCCTGACCCGCAGGCGGTCATCACCCAACCCGCGCAACACCGGCAGACTGGACACACCGCCCGCTGAGTACAGGCTCATACCGGGCACCTCGCGCAGCAGACTGGCCGCATCGCTGCTGCGTGACAACGCTGTGGACGATGGCCGTGGCAGACGTGTCGAGTTCACCGCACGCGGCTCTTCCCGGGGTGCCACAATCAGGCTATCCGGCAGGGCCAGTACCGCAGAACGGCCTGACGCCGGCTGCGGCAATGCCGTCTGCGCGGCGACTGGCAGGCCGAGGACGGCCAGGGACAACAGGGAATGTCTGAAGATAAAAGTCAGCATAAACAGGTCTCATCATGAGTCAGCACACAGCGTCGATTCCGGCAGCACAACGACAGCCGACAGACGCGCTAAATGAGGCAGATCAGACGAAACGGGGTGAGGCGCGGGGATTGGCGGGCGGCCAGGCGTGCCGCAGGGTATCGACAGGCAGGCTATCGGGCAGCCGGCCCAAAACCGGCTGGAAGGGAAACACCGGACTCAACCAGGCGGCCGGCACAGAGGTCACTGCCAACCCGGATGAGCAGAGCTGACAGCTCTGGTTCATCACCAGCGCAGCGCCCTCGGTACTGCCGGGCTCCTGCAGAGTGACGCTGAACGATGCGGCTTCGCTCAGCGAACAGAAGGCCAACTCGATACCCTGCAGCCGCGCAGAGGCAGCCGACCCATGCAGCAGGCAGCAGGTAAAGGCGTTGAAGAACAGGACAAAGCCCAGCAGCAACGCCCAGGTGGACGAATGTCGGGTGGCGATTTTCATCGCGCAAGAATAAGGGGTTTATACGGCGGTGACTATTGATCTGCGTCAGCGTGTCGCGGGGTCATGGGTCTTGATCAACAACTGGGCGCCCTGCTCACTGGATAACTGCAAGCCCGCAAAATCGGCGCGCCGCAGCCAGCTCAAGGCCGGCAGGCTTTCTCCAGCCTCGCTTACCTCACCCTGCACCACCAGCACCTCGCCACCCTGCCCGGCTGGCAGGGTCAATGTGGCGCCGGGCTCCAGTGT
>NZ_BAAJMD010000008.1:0-178650 GCF_057548395.1 Halopseudomonas sp. 4NH20-0008 | reverse complement strand
ACCGTTACCAAAAAAACTCACCTCAATCAGTTCGCCTGGTCCATCCTGCTCGAAATAACCTCCCGTAAATCCCAATATTGGGTTGCTGGCACTGTGATAACCAGTTGCACAACCTCCAAGCAATAAGATCCCCATCAGAAGCAATGTTTTTCCCATGTTTTTATCTCTTTTTATAGTTAGGCTAAATACAGGCAAATGAGTGTCAAGCCGTATATAGCGTTTCCAAGCCGCAACCAGACACACCGAATCTCCAGCTTGCAGTGATTGCGGTGTGACAAGACGGGATGTGCAGAGAAATATCAGACTGGCTGTAAGAGTAAAGCTGGTTGCATTCCTTTGCTGAGCAGAAGGATAAGCGAGTCGGCCGAACGCTGTCCAAAAAAGATTGAGTTCCAGCCCGCTTGATCTATTAAGTGCAGACGATCACTGCTGCCCGGAAGTATCAGCTATCTTTCCCTATGAATGAAACGGCCTCATAAAGATATCGAACAGACAGTACGTTGAACGACAAGAATTAATCATGGAGTCACATAGCGCTGCACAATCCGCCCATAACTGCCATCGACGACTAACTGCCTTAGGACATCGGCATAGGCCTGAACAAAATCCGCATCATTCGAGGCTTTGCTGAAGGCCACTTCAGCGGCGTGACTGGAGACCACTACCTCGCTGGCCTTGATCTGCTCACTCAGGCCCAGTTCGGCCACTTCGTAGACCCCGGTATACTCATTGGCAATAACGCCGTCAATCCGTCCTCTTGCTGCCATGTGCCACAGGTTGGTGCGGTTGGCGACCTTGGTTACCCGTGCGATAAATGCCGGATCACTCATGACCTGCTGAAAGTCCGGCCCGTAGAACACATTGATCTGCGCGCCCAGACGAAAGGACGTGTTCTGTAGCTCTACCAGACGGTTGACCGGCCATTGCTCCAGCGCTTGCTGGCGCATGAAGAGAATATTGCGCGAAGGAGGTAATACCGCTCCGGAGAAGTACGCATAGAGTTCGCGCTCGGGACGCCGAAAAGCGCCCGACAGAATATCCAACCGACCCAGTTCCAGCTCCCTGAGGGCCCGCGCCCACGGTAGTTTTCGTAATGTAAGCTGGCAGTCAAGACGGGCCAGGGCAGCCCGATTGAGGTCTACATCAATACCTCCTACCTCACCATCGGGCATCAGCATGCTGAACGGCGGGTCATCATCCCAGCGCAGGGTTTTTTCACAGTCAGCTGACGCCACACCCGGCCAGAAGGCCAGAAACAGCAAGACCGGCAAAGACCAGCGTCGGCATGCGTTTATGAGGTGTGTGGCGACCGGACGAAACATCATCATGCAGGCTGTGCTCGGGAGGCTATGCCATGAGTATAGCAATCTGCCTGACAGTCAGGGTGGTATTCAAAGCTAGAAATCCGATCAGTTCACTTCTGGTTATACCTCTCCCCTGGGAAGGTCGAGTTCCATCTCGACCCGCGGAGTCGCCTTAGTGCACCAGGCCGAGGTGGAACTCGGCCGCTCCCAGCAAGTACCAGTTTTTGAATATGGGTGGGGGTAAGCCTATGGCAGGTAAGCGTCCTGCGTGTGGACAAACTGATCGAACTCGGCCGAGTTGTAGATGGCCAGGCAGGCATAAAAGGCGCTGTTGCCGCTACCGGACTTCATTGCCGAGCCAGTCACGGCGAAGCGGTTGAGGACAAAGTCGCGGGTCGCCTGATAGGGGTCGTGCAGTATTTCCAGGCTGTCTTCATTCTGTACAATCCGGTGTGCGCCGTTGCCCATGAAGTGATAGGCTTGGCTGGCCGTGGCCAGGTCCTCACGCAGGGCAGAGGCTTCCTCGGGTTGGATCTCCAGCAGGCAGCGGCTCAGGCCATAGTTTTTCAGGGACTGCCGGGCCTCTTCGTCAGCCGAATCTGCCAGCTCCGCAGAGCAGCCGGAAAGCAGCAGTAGCGCCAAAAGCGGAGCTCTCATCATTTGAGCTCCCAGTACAGTATGCGCACCGGCGCCACGCCGGGGTTGCGGTAGGAGCTGCTGTTCGGGTCCTGGTAATCGGAGCCGTCGCCGGTCGCACTGCCGTCCCAGAGTGTCACGTGCCCGGTCGCATCGCCCCAGCCCTTCACCTCGACCACGATCAGGCCCTTGAGACCGTTCAGCGTGGCTGACTGGTCGGGGCTCAGGGTCTTGTCCGGTTCGCCCCAGTTGTGTCTGACAAAGTCGATCACCCCGGTAACCCTCATGATGTAGGGCAAGCTGTCACCGCCGCGAACACGGTAGATATTGGTGCCGGGAATAATGGTTCCGGAGGGCACCTGATAGCCGCCGTAATTGAACGCTCTGCTCATGCGCAGAGCACAGGCATTGGTGTAGTCCGACGGGTTGCTGCGGCGCAGCTCGGCGACATTGCCGCCGACCAGGTCATACACGCCCTGGTAACCCATCATCCCCACCTCGGCATAGGCATCCCACAGGTCCTTGAAGCGGGGGCGTTTCACGGCGATGCTGGTTGAGGCATTACCGGCAGAGGCAGTCAGCGTGTTGGTCATTCAGATATCTCCTTGCAGGGGCACAGTTCTGGCCGCGAAGAGCCCCGGAACAAGAACCTTGCCGTCTGTGCCGACACGCCCGCTGACGGTGGTCTTGGTTACGCCGTTGACGGCAATCTCGATCATCTCGCCAGGGACATAACCGGTGGTCTCGGCGTGCAGATTCAGGTCGGTATAGAAACGGGATGTATCACCTACCGGGATCTGTTCCTCGCCATAGGAGAAGTACAGCCGATCAATGGATTTGCCGAGCGGTTTCACGCGGCCAGGACCGCGTGCCGAGCCAGGCGCGCCTGAGTGAATATTGCTCACAAGAATCGTGCCCTGGGGCAGCAAGGTATTGGAGCCGGGCGGGCAGCCACAGGCCACGTAATCGCCAGCTCGCGCAGCCGGGCCTGCAGGCAGGTTGACGGTCCTGCCGCCGACCGCAACGATCTCGCCCACCCCTTTGTTGCAGGCCGGGCAGGTGGCTTTATGGCCGACCGAGCTGGCAACCAGGCCATCGAACACCAGGCCTGTATTCCCCTCAATGACCACACCTCCGGTCGAGGTTTTTGAGCCAATACCAATGCCTAGCATGACGTCTTACGCTCCCTGTAAAAAAATGGTCGAACCTGCAGCAACCCAGGTTGTTTGTCGCCGTGGTGATCGCGCTGGCGTTGAACCTTGCTGTGTGGCAAAGGAGCTTAATAGCTCAAGCGTGCAGGTCAATTGCCGGCTGGCAGCTTTGCTGGGCAGGTCACATATTCTGTTGGCCAGAAGCGATGCCGGCGCACCCCAGAATTGAGGGCGCCAAAGCGATGCAAGGTTTTAAATCTTGTAATAGGCGAGAAGCGTACGTAGTTTGTCAGCCAGCAGTGTGAGGTTCTGGCTGGCATCGCGGGTTTGTTGTACCAGTTCACTGTTCCTTGATGCTTCATCACTGATACCCAGGACATTGCGGTTGATATCCTCAGCCACATGACTCTGCTCTTCTGCTGCACTGGCAATCTCGGTGTTGACCTGACTGATGCGAGTAACCGCCTCAAGAACATCATTAAATGCCTTGCCGGCTTCCTGTGCCGCATCCGCATTGTTACTCGCCATTTTGCTGTTGTTTGACATCATCTCGGCGGAACGGCTGACACCGTTCTGTACGCGCTCGATCATGCCGCGAATTTGTTCTGTTGAGGATTGTGTGCGTTGAGCCAGTGAGCGTACCTCATCCGCGACAACGGCAAAGCCACGGCCCTGCTCCCCAGCGCGAGCCGCTTCAATTGCCGCATTGAGCGCCAGGAGATTGGTTTGCTGGGCAATGTTAACAATGACTTCCAGTACTGAGTCGATATCAGCACTGGCGGAGGCGAGTTCCTCAATAACCTTCATGGAGGATGAGATTTCCAGGGCCTGATTTTGAATGCTGCTGATCGTGGTGCTAAGGGCATCTCTCCCTTCCAGGGCCTGCGTGCTCGCCTGGTTCGCGGCATCCTCTCCAGTCGCAGCACTTTGTGCCACACTGTGCGCTGTCAGGCTCATCTCATGCATGGCGGTAGCAACCATTTCGGTTTCGCGATTTTGGCTGTTGATAGAGTCATTCGAACGCTCAGCCACCTTGGCCAGCTCGTTAGCCTGCGCAAGGAGGGTGTTGGATGAGTCCAGCGCTTCCCGAATGGTATGTTGAATACGGTCCAGCAGACGGTCAAAGGCTCGGGCCAAGAGGCCAAACTCGTCCTTGTTGGTGCTCTTGAAGCGGACTGTCAGATCACCGTCGCCATCTGCGATATTTTCAATCGAAGCAATGGTGGCATTCAGAGGGCGACTAATCATGATGTTCATCATGAGGCCGATACACAGGGCCAATATGATCCCAGCGGCGGTGATCATCATGGCTATCGACATCGAATTGGCACGAACCAATGAGCGGACTTCGGATTTAGAGTAGGCGGCAATGATCTCATAGCCCCAGGGGGTAAATGTGTGGGTCTCGACTTGCCATTGCGGCCGATCGTCACCTAGGGCCTGATTTATTGTCTCCTCAGTCAGGTGATCTGAATACATCCTCAATGTGCCACTGGGATCACGCAGGGCAACAAAACCGTCTTTCAGGATGCGAGCGCTGGATATGGCCTCAGCCAAGGCGCTCAAATCAGCGGAATAGCCGACATACCAGATGCCGATGGTGTTCCCCCGCAGATCCTTTATCGGTTCATAACCGGTCAAAAAAGGCATGCCCAGAATATCTACCTGACCATAGAAAGCATTGCCTGCAAGGATGGCCTTTATTGCCGCACCATTGGGATCAAGCTGTGTACCGATAGCGCGCTGTCCGTCACGCAGTACATTGGTCGACACGCGTACAAAGTTGTCTCCATCCCGGGAGAAAAGCGTCGCCGTGCCGCCCATGATCTCCGTAACGCCGTCGACCAACTTAAAGTCATTGGCTTGTGGTAGTCCGCCCAGCAGCAATTGTGGTGGGGATCCTGCGCCAACGCTGACCCTCTCGCTCAGTGAGGGCTCACCCAGGGCCTGGCCGCGTTGAATCAATAGACGCATGCTGTTTTTTACTCGCTCACTCATGATTGAGTCCGTCAGCCCAAGAAGCCTGGCCGCGTCATTCTTGCGACTGGTCGCTTCAGCCAGCGCCTGTTGATTTATTCGCTTGCTCTGTGTCAGTGAGCTGACAGCAACGGCTACAGTAATAAACAACAGCAAAACGGCTGTCAGCGTGAGAGCGAACTTTTTTTGAAGCGTCATGACAGGGTATCCTGGTGCGCAATCGATTGAGTATTTGGACAGTGATCACTGCCAAAAAGCTGTTAAACAGTATTTTTTTAAGCAATATTCAAGCCAGCTTTCTGATGTATCGCGTTTTGCAAATGCTTTTGCTGTACATGGTTAACTAAAGGTGCAGGTGAGCAAGTCGTCAAATAACGCAATACAGTCCTGATCTTAAGACGCGTTGCATAATAACATTGTGACGATCAATGACACCCCCTTTTTCAGCGTTTTGGGTTGTGTGCTGATTGATCCAGGCCTGCCTGGCATACCTTTGTAATGAGCTTATACGTGCCCTTGCCAAGGCAGCAGTGTCACGATGTAGTAGCCAGCTGTTACCCGCAGACCGCCTATGCAGTGCATGCTTGTCTCATCGATAACAGGAGACGAAAATGACTGCCAAGAAATTGCTGTTGCTGGCCGGTGACTTCACTGAAGATTATGAAACCATGGTGCCGTTTCAGGCCCTGACCATGCTCGGTTATCAGGTACATGCCGTCTGCCCAGATAAAAAAGCCGGGGATACCGTGCGTACCGCGATTCATGACTTTGAAGGTGATCAGACCTACACCGAGAAGCCGGGCCATAACTTTGCCCTGAATTTTGACTTCGACCAGGTCAAGGTCGAGGAGTATGTTGGCCTGGTAATACCCGGTGGTCGCGCGCCCGAGTATCTGCGCCTGAATCAACGGGTCATCGAGATTGTGCGGCAGTTTGATCAGGCACAAAAGCCCATCGCTGCCGTGTGCCATGGTGCACAGCTTCTGGCTGCGGCAGGCGTACTCAAAGGCCGTGAATGCAGTGCTTACCCAGCCTGTGGTCCTGATGTGCAGCTGGCCGGTGGTACCTATATGGATATTCCTGTGGATGCAGCCCACGTACAAGGCAATCTGGTCACAGCCCCCGCCTGGCCGTCGCATCCCGCCTGGCTGGCCGCTTTTATCAAGCTGTTGGGCGCTCAGATAAACCTCTAGCTTGGACGCGCTCCAGCTGGAATAACCCATGATCAAGTGGTGGCAACATGTGTGAGCTTTACGTCAAAGCCGATCCGATTCTGTATGAATCACGTTCCCGCTCCCTGCGCATTCGCGGCGTTGTCACCACCCTGCGGCTGGAGAACCAGTTCTGGCAGATACTGCAGGAGATCGCCGAGGTCGACGGCATGACCACCAATCAGCTGATTACCAAGCTGTATGACGAGATCATGGAGCTGCGCGGCGAAGTGTTGAACTTCGCCTCCTTTCTGCGGGTCAGCTGCACCCGTTATCTGGCACAGCGGGAGGCGCGCCCGGTGCCGTTGGCGGTGGTGCGGCGTTTGGTCGGGTAGGGTGTCGAAACAGGGCTGTCATGGCCACTATACGAGTGGAATAACCATGATGATTTAAGCTCTTTGCCTGTATTACTGTAAGGCGCTCCGTCGCCTTACAGAACTTGTCCCTTGTCTGTGGCGGGTGTCTGCCAGTAAAGCACCCAGTGCCCCTGCAGCGCCGTACCGATCAATGTTCATTTGACCTCTGCGAGCTTAACCCCAATTGGCTTCTCAGGGGGTCAGTGGCAATTGACGCTTGTGCTCGGTGGCATCGTAACGTTTGATGATCTCGCTGGCCGCATTCTCGTCCAGGTCTTGACCCAGCAGAAAGGCATCAATTTGCTGGTAGGTCAGCCCGAAGGCGTCTTCATCCGGCTTGCCGGGTTGCAGGTCTTCAAGGTCAGCAGTCGGCACCTTGCCAACCAGTTTTTCCGGTGCGCCCAGTTGTGCAGCAATACGCCGCACCTGGCCTTTGGTCAGCCCGGTCAGCGGCGCCAGGTCACAGGCACCGTCGCCAAATTTGGTGAAAAAGCCCATGACCGCTTCGGCAGCATGATCAGTACCGACGACCAACCCGTTGGTAAAGTTGGCCAACGCATATTGCGCCACCATCCGCGTGCGCGCCTTGATGTTGCCCTTGGCGAAGTCGCGTTTGGCCGCATCGGCGGGCTCCTCCTCGAAGCTGGCCATCAAGGCATCCACCGACCCCTTGATATCGACCGTACGCAGCTGATCCGGCTGAATGAAGTCTAGCGCAGCCTGAGCGTCGGCTTCGTCAGCCTGCACACCATAGGGCAGACGCATGGCGTAAAACCTGACGTCAGTGCCAGCCTGGCGCAGTGACTCCACTGCCAACTGGCATAGCCTGCCGGTCGTGGTTGAATCAACCCCGCCACTGATACCCAGCACCAGGGCGCGGGTGCCCGAGCGCAGCACGGTATCCTTGATAAAAGCGATACGCCGCTCGATTTCCAGCTTCAGCTCAGCCGCGCTGTCGAGCCTGGGGTTGACCAGCAGGGCGCTCCGAATCTCAGGGCCACGACGTGATGCAGTGTTCATGCTTGCCTCCTTGGGGGTAAGGACGAGTCAAAGGCTTGAAAGGGGTAAAGATGTCTATCATGACGCTTACACGCGCTGTCTTGAAGCGCGAAAGCGCTCTGCTCGGCAATATGGGTAGCATTTTAAGCGGCAGAGCAACTTGCTGAAACTAAATTGAGGTCTTATCCATTTCTGGCGTGCTCGCTTGCTGTCAGAGAGCGGGGCACGGTTATTTGATAACGCTCGTCGTAGCGACCGTTGTGCACTGCCTGACGCTTGCCGGAATCCAGCACCATACGTGACTTGTAAAATAGGGAAGGTGGTTCGGGGAGCTGACTCAAGATACGCCCGTCGGCAAATAAAGCTGTCCCCTTACCCCTGTGGTGATGATACTTTCGACACAAGGTTTCCATAGGTTTTCCGCTGATGCCATATGCTGCCAGATCCTGTTTCAAGTTGGCGCTGCCCCTGTTACTGGCTGCGCTGGCCGGCTGTGCAGGAATCAATGTGGCGACTGTTGATCGGGCGCCAATGAGGGCGAGCAACGCGGCAATACCGGCGAGCCTGCATGACTGCCGCGCCGGGTATGACGCGCTGGACGCCATGGCCCGCAACCAAGACACAGTGGATGCCCGCTACCAGCGGGTGGAGGGCCTTGCGCATTTGCGCACGTCGCGGTTTCTGGCCAGTTTTGATGTGGCTGGACTGTCTGAGGCCGCGTATCAGCGTTGGCTGATGCATCAGAACACCATAGCGGTCGAAGGCTTGTTCATCGAGTGGTTGCGTTTGCCGCCGACCGCCCAGCACCAGTTGAGCCAGCACTGGCCCGGCGAGCCGGCAGCGGTAAAAGGGGCACTCACCCACTGTGGCGCCGCGTTGGTAGCGCACCAGGCGGGATTGCCGCGGTTAACGGGCATGACTGCGTCCGATCAGTATCAGCCATGGAAGCGCTGGGCCGGACTTTACCCGCTGCTCGTAACACCGTTTTATATGGCCGTGGTAAACGAACACCAAAGGCTGCAGCTGCAACAGCGCGAGCTTGCCAGCGGCGCCGAGCGGGCAGGGCAGTGGACCTATTACCAGCAACCGATTTCCAGTCCTTCCCCTGCTGACGCCCTGGCATTATTGCGCGAGCAACCGCTGGATGAGTTGGGTATACCCCTGCTGGACTCAGCCATAGAGGATCAGTTGCTCAGCGCTTTTGTGCCGGCCCTGGCGATCGAAAACACCAATGGCGCAGCCGCCGACAATGACCGACCCGCCCAGTTGATTGCCGACGCGACCGGAACCATTCAGCGGGATACGACCCAGCCGACGATCTATTCCCATGTCAGCCATGGCCGCTATCAGGGGCAGGTGACCCTGCAGCTGAACTACAGCGTCTGGTTTACCGAGCGCAAGCCGTCGCAGGCGCTGGATTTGCTCGCCGGTCAGTTCGACGGCATCACCTGGCGCGTTCACGTGCTGCCGACAGGCACTGTTCTGGGCTACGACAAGATGCATCAGTGCGGTTGCTGGTATCAGTTTTTTCCGGCCATCGGGTATGACGCCCAGCCTGCTATACCCCGTACTCAGGAGCCGTTCAATATCGGCCAAACCTTGGAGCCGGAGCAGCGCCATACCTTATGGTTGGCAGCCAATACCCATCATTTGCTTGGTGTGCAGGCTGAACAAACACCACGCCTGACACAGCCGCTAACGATGCTGCCCTATGCGCAATTGAGGGCCTTGGAAAGCCCGAGCGGAGGCTATTACAGTCCTTTCGACGCCCAGGGTCTGGTGTCTGAGTCCCGGCGGCCTGAACGCCTGTTGTTCTGGCCCATGGGTATTCCCAGCCCTGGCGCGATGCGCATTCATGGCACCCATGCGATTGCCTTTATCGGTCAACGGCATTTCGATGATCCCGGGCTACTGGACGAGCTGGGACTGAAATCGGGGTCAGATGAAAATTAATTCAGGACCCATTCAGAGAAGTTGGGATATGTTCATCTGACCCCTATTAAATCTCAGTCCACCATTCTGATAAGGCCTTCTTGCGCCACCGAAGCAACCAACTGCCCGTCCCGGGTAAAGATACTGCCCCGGTTCAGTCCGCGCGAGGCCCCGGACCAGGGGCTGTCCATAACATAGAGCAGCCAGTCCTCGGTTCGAATCTCGGCGGCGTGGAACCAGATGGCGTGGTCGATGCTGGCAGACCGTATTTGAGAATGGCGCCAGGTCATTCCATGGGGCCGCAAGCAGGTGCTGAGCAGGGATAGATCCGACGCATAAGCCAGAATGGCGCGCTGCAATGTCGCGTCGCTCCCTATCGACTCACGACAGCGAAACCACATCTTCTGCTGGTTGGTGGGTTCGACGGTCATAAAGCTCGCCACGCCATTGACCGGGCGGACCTCGAAGGGGCGTTCCCGGATCAGAGCATTGTAAAGTTTCTCTGGAAACTGGTCGGCATGGGTTCGGGCGAGATCCTGCTCATTGGGCAACCCCTCCGGACCCTGTGCCTCTGGCCTGGGTTGCTGATGGGCCAGCCCTGACTCGAGAGCCTGGAACGAAGCCGTCAGGCTGAAGATCGGCTTGTCATTCTGCCGGGCGACGACTCGGCGGTTGCTGAAACTACGACCGTCCAGGTCGGCGAAGACGTCATAATGAGTCGGCAGATCGCTGTCGCCGGGGCGCATGAAATAGTTGTGGACCGAATGCACCTGCTTCTCAGATGCCACTGTTTTGGAGGCCGCCATGAGCGCCTGGGCCAGTACCTCACCGCCGAAGATGCGGCCGTGATCGCCGTCACGGCGATGCCCAATGAAGCGGGTCTCGTCGATCTGGTCTACGACCAGCAGATCGGACAGCAACGTCTTCCGTTTAGGTTCGTTCATGGAGTCAGGGTCTCTTGCCAGCGGGGGAGTCGTCTTCAGCGGAGCGGGACTTTATCACAGACGGGCTGTGCTGAATGTCATGTTACTACCGAGCTGGCATCTAGCTACAAGGGAATGTAATTACGGCAGGAATAGGGCAATCGGGATCAGATGAAGATAAATCTTCAGCAGTGACGACGGGTGAGCAGGTCTTGCTCATCTGACCCCGTTTAGCTTTTTTATTCCAATCCCTTCACCAATATAGAGTGTGCTGTGCTTCCGGCATTACGGTGCTTCGATATAGCTTGATACTCATCAGATGTCATCCAGGCCAAGGCTGATTTTTTTGATGGGAACTCAATAATTACCGACCGAGTATCATCCCAGTCGCCCATCAATAGCATCGGATCTTCATCAACACTCAGCAGCTTGCCATCGAATTTTTTGAAGACCTCTGAGAAGCCAGCTTCATATTTATCGTACTCACTGCGGTCATGAATTTTGAATCTGGCAATGATATAAACGGTCATGGTGTTTATCTCCTGATGTTGTATTGGTTATTGCGTAAGTAGGCAGCTGATCGTGACCGCGCGATAAGCATCCAGAGCCTTTTGCGCATTGTCTGCATTGCCCTTCTGGCTGTTCTGGTAGTGCTCTAACGTCTTGTGCAGATAACGCCTGGCAATGCTCTCCTGCGCTGGGGTGTCTGCCTGCCAGATTGTATCGCCCACGGGGCTGATCGTTTGCCATTCGGCCATTCCCTTTTGCTCTGCCGAGACGAGCAATACCTCATAAAAACGTTGGTTATCGCTCATCAGTACTTCCTCTTTGAGGCTGAATTCCAGCGCAATCAGTTGCTGGCGCAGATCGTATTCCTGGTGAACCGGGCAGAGCAGAAAATCGAGCCGGGCGTGGGGATGCCTGCGATGAATCTCCTGGATAAAGCGCGTTATCAGCTCGCCACCCACGCCGGCAATGATGATCAGGTGCTTGCCGAGATAATCCTCCAGCGGTAAAGCGGCCGTATCCAGGCAGTGGGTATGCCAGTTGTTGGCTGTCCCTGGATAAAAGCGCTGGAGTTTGTCGTTCAACTGATTGATCAGCCTGGGCAGCACGTCAACAAAGTGGATGTGCGGTGCCGCCTGATCGGAGAGCAGCGCTGCGCCGAGCAGGCCGTGATCACAACAGCAGTCCCAGATGTGGGTATAACCGGGCGAGACCATGGATCTGATTTGTTTGAGGCGTTTGCTGAGTTTCACAATCTGGCCTGGGGCGCATGCCCGGAAAGTGCGTGGGGTGATTGGGTTCTAGTGTAATGGTCCAAGATGAATCGGCGAAGTGATTGCTCAAGGCAAAACTCATGTTGCCGTTGGCGCCTGTAGAGAAATCGGGGATCAGATAAAGATTTTCGATAAATGCCCATTTGCTCCCAGTTACTGAAGTTTGCATCCCCTTCGAGAGGGCCGAGATTCGCACGTTGGACGCCGCAGAGCCGGATGCGGAGCGTCTATAATCCGGAAACTCCCAAAACCGAGATCAGACCAATAAAGACTGGAGTAGAAACGTCAGGACGCTTACAAATACCTCTTCGGGGACACGGTGCGCGAGCGAGATGGCGGTGACCTGTGATGCAGCGAACCTCGGGTGGGGAACGATAGATTCAAGGTACATACCGAAGCCAGGGCGGACCGGCGAATGGGGCTCACGTTTGAGCGCTGGTAAGGTGGTCTTGATGCGACGACTCATGTTTCATGCTTTGCCACATGCGGCAAAACATTGCCCCCTTGCCCACCGAGATCTCCACACAACCCTATTGCAAAGCGGGTTTGCGCGTTAACACCGGCTGGCCTGATTTATGCAGTTAACGTCAGAGCTTTATTGCAAGCATGAATAAATCGTCAACGCGTCAGGGAGTACACCATGAGCGTTATCAACATTATCACCAACAATCATCAGGGATCGCTGACCTACCCCAATAACAGCAGTCGCAACACCTCTGCAGAAGAATTCCGTCAGGTCATGCAGACAGTTAACGAAGCCAACGCAAGCGCACAAGCCGAGGTTGAGACCAGCGAAGAGGCTGGCAACGACGCCGCTGAGGAATTCAGCCGCTACATGGCCATGTCCGTCGCAGACAAGGTCAAGCACAGCGTGTTGCAGCAAATGGGGTTAAGCGAAGAAGAATATGATGCACTGCCCCCTGAAGAGAAAACCAAGGTAGACGAGAAGATCGCCGAGCGCATCGCCGAGATGAACAGCACCACACAGACCACTAGCGCCGAGCAGCTTCAACTTCAGGCTAGCAAACGGATGCGTGACACTCTGGACGGCCTGGACGCAGACAAAAAGAATTCATCACTTTTTGATATCACCTGATAGAGAGTAATCAGGGTCAGTTCAGATGAAGATTAATTAAGGATCAGTTCAGAGAGGCTGGGATAGTTTCATCTGACCCCGATTTCTTCCATTTTGGGTGCTTCAGTACTATTTGACCGATGACCAATACGAGGTCTTTGGTATTCTTGCAGCGGCTTACAATGAAGTGCTGGTGAGCAGCAAGAAGATAAGTGAGGTTGGTGAGTGAGTGAAATAATCCCAACGAAATTGTGGCCATAATCGCTGGAAGCGGTTAACTTGGCTGCATGGCATTAAGCCACTCGCAGGAGCCCAAGGATGGCACGCAGACGTAGTTCGGATTTTGAAAAGCTGATAGACGCACTTGCCAAGCTGCCTTGGTGGGTAAGTCTGCTGATTGGCTTTATTGCCTGGTTGATACTCCACCAGGTGGCATCCAGCCCTGCAGAAACTCCCGTTGCCGGCAAGCTTGAAGATATCTCCGGCGTGTTCCTGAGCCAGATCTGGCGCACCTTCGCGCAGTTTGGTCAATACCTGATCCCCTTTGCCTGCGCGCTTGGCGCACTCGGCTCCATCGCTGCCCGGCGTAAACGCAAAAAACTCCTCCACAACGTCAATACCGCGACCCAGCCCGGCAAAGCCATAGATGGCTTGAGCTGGCAGGCGTTCGAGCTGTTGATTGGTGAAGCCTTTCGCAAAAAGGGTTACGCCATCACCGAAACCGGCGGCAACGGGGCTGACGGCGGCATCGATCTTATTCTGCGCAAGGAGGGCGAAAAGCATCTGGTGCAGTGCAAGCACTGGCGCTCGCTGAAAGTGGGCTTGCCTGTGATTCGTGAGTTCTTTGGGGCTATGGCGGTGGAGGGGGCAGCAGGTGGATACGTGGTGACCTCGGGGCAGTTTACGGCGGAGGCGAAAGCCTTTGCTGAGGGGCGTAATGTTCAATTGATAGATGGCGACAACCTCAAAATCTTGCTAGCCAATAGAAATCCTATATTTTCAGTCGTCGAGCCAGTCATATCTACCACCACTGTACTTCAGTCATTGGCTACAGAGCCTGTATGTCCGCTATGTAAAAGTGAGATGGTAAAACGTATCGCTAGGCAAGGTAGAAATGCGGGAAACTATTTCTGGGGGTGTAGAAAATATCCAAAGTGCAAAGGGATGGTGACTGTTTAGTGCTCTTAGAGAGTGCGTAGCGGAAAATAAATTCGCCCTTTTGTGTTCATGGTTCTTTGAATAACATTCTTAGGCTTTTTGAAAAACATCAAAAGCTGATAAGCGTCGAACAGCTAAGATTAATATATTCAACGAGGTATTAAAATTGTATAAGATAGAGAAAGTTGAAATAGAAAAATTTTGGCACCGTTTTGATGCGAAATGCGAATTTAATGAAGATGTAAATATCATTATTGGAAAAAACGGTACTGGTAAGACCACTTTCATGAATATTCTGCATTCAATATTGAAGGTTGATCTAGCAGGTCTGTCGGAGAACGACTTTGAGTCTGCTAAAATTGTTTTGATAAATGGTAGTAAACGTAAAACTATCAAGGTTAAGAAGATTGAGCATGAAAGCTATCCACTTCCATTTGTGGAGTACCAGATTTCGCGCAAGAAAAAAATATTAAGACTTTTAGGTCAAGAAGATCGACGCACTTCACCGCTACTGAAACGCAGGTTGCTTGAGGAATCTGTTGAAATAAGACAAGAGTTGGATAGCTTGGTTGCCGTATCTTCACTTTCAGTTTATAGATTGAGGAGCGAGGACGAGTACGAAGTAAGGGACAGACATGGTTCTAGAATCGTTTCTCCAGTTGACTATAGATTGAGTCAGGCCCTAGCTGGATTAACTGAGTTTCAGCTTGAATTGGCTGAGAGAGCGCAGTTAGTTTCAAAGTCACTTCAGAAGGATGTTTTGGCCTCTATACTTTACGGAGAAGAGGACGCGAATGAGGAGGGCTGGCAACTGGATTTTGATAAAGATGATGAACAGTCGCGTTTAGTTTCTGCATATACACAGCTTAACGCAGTAGACGCGGATATCCGAAAGAAAATACGTTTCCATGTGTCTTCAATCAGTTCCTCTATTAATGAAATAATTAGTAGGAATGAATCGCATGAAGATAATCGGTCTATAGATATAAAGCCACTAGAGGCCATGAGAAAAACACGAAGAATCATAGATTTATCATTGGAGGCTAAAGAAAAAAATCAAGAAATTTACTTTCAAATGAATATCTTTCTGAGAATTGTTAAGGAGTTTATTGGTGATAAAGAATTTTCATTTTCTTCCGGCCGATTAATCATTGAGAATGATTTTGGTATTATTGAGCATATTAAGTTATCTTCTGGGGAAAAGCAGTTGATAATATTACTAATAGAAGCGCTGCTTCAAAAAATAGCAGGCATGTTTTTTTAGCTGACGAACCTGAGCTTTCATTGCATATTGCTTGGCAGCGTAAGATTATTCCAGCAATTAAAGAAATAAATCCGAATGCGCAAGTTATTGTGGCTACTCATTCACCAGAAGTTGCCTCTAAATATAAAAGCTCAATATTTGATATGGAGAGTCTTGTCCATGGGTGAGCTTAGTTACTCGATAGAGGCTAGGAACGTATTAAACTGTTTTCACGGTGTGGACAAAATTGTTTACGTTGAGGGTGACGATGATATCCCGTTTTGGGAAATAGTTTTTGAAAAGATAGCTGACTTTAAGGTTGAGGTAGAGGCTGTAGGAGGGAAGCCTGAGTTATTAAAGTATGCCGAGCCTATTGTTGCTAATCAGGCGGACTATTTAGTGGCAATGGACTCGGATTATGATTCTTTCATAGGCTCAGAGGAGCATCCTTATATAATTAAAACTTTTGGGTATTCAATTGAGAATACTTTAATGGTGCCAGATGCCTTAAGTCGTATTATAAAGAATCTAGCTAGACTGCCAAGTAGAGAGGCTCCTAAAGAAGACTGCCAGAAGTGGTTCGATAGGGTAGGTGCTAAATCTAAGATGCTCGTTGTTCACGATTTAATTAATGAACTTGATTGTTTTGGATTTAAGGTTATTCCGCAAAATGCAGATAGATTTATGTTGTCAACAGCATCTTGTGAACTTTGCGAGGATAAGATAGGTCGTTATTTGTCTGATATTTTTCCTTATACTGATGATGCTAGAGCTTGTGAGATTGATCGTTTGTTCGAAGAAAGTGGATATCTTTACACTGATATTTTGAGAGGGCACTTTCTTTTTTCAATGGTATTGAGGTTTATAAAGGTTAAAGTTAAGCTTTTGAATAGGAGTGTTTCTATATCTTCTGATATGCTTTATTCTAATTTTATTGAGGCATTTTCCGTAACTTTTAAAGATACGCATCCACACTACGTTTTTTATTCTGGAAAAATTTCTGCGGTAAAATTTTAGCAAACAAATAAAGAAGTGTGAGATAAAACCAAGGTCAGATGAATTTATCTATCTGGTTCAGGGCAGTACAAGAAGCCGCAAGAAGCCGAGGGTCAGGTCTTGCCTTTAGCCTTAGCCGTATTCGTGAGCTCCTCAATATTCGGCATCGTACCGGCTCACCCGCCAAAGCCCGGCGGGCAATTCTGTTATTTGCTACGATTCGTCCCCCAATAATGCTATACGGCGATACGCATGCTCCAGTTAGTTTTATTACGCGATCATCTGGATTTCAGCGATACCTTTGCGCTGTGGGTTCATCAGCAGTTTGCGTACGAATACAGTGAGCAACCATTGGTTGATTGGCAAAGAGAATTCAGCGAGGGCCAAAGCAATGGGGAGTGGCAGAGCCTTATTACATTGGAAAACGGCGAGCTTCTGGCCGGGGCATCCCTCGCCAAAAACGATTTGCCTGAGCGACCGGACCTTGGGCCTTGGCTTGCCTGCGTTTTTGTTGCACCTCAGGCACGGGAGCGCGGCCTGGCTGAGCAACTGATTGAAGGGGTGTACTCCCTAGCCAGAGCCGAGGGCCATGAGCGTCTGTACTTGCATACCTATGATCGGGGGGACTATTACGCTAAGCGCGGATGGGACTATATGGAGCCTTTCCAAGCCTGGGGCAAAGAGCACTGGTTGATGCAACGAAAGTTGTAGTCCTGGTTCTCAAAACCAGAGGAACAATCGGGGTCAAATGAGGATCATTTTAGGACCCTTTCATTGAAACTGGGATATTTCCATCTGCCCCGATTTCTTCTCGTTGGAGATCGCACCAGATCCTGATTATGCACAGGCCGTGCGGGCAGGGGCGGTGAAAAATCTGGACATAAATTAACAGGCTGTCGGGTCTTTTCGGCATGGTTGAATACGCGGGTTGAATGGGCGGCGGGCCTGTTACGCAACTGGACAATGCCCTGGTTTGACGATACCGTCTGAAGCCAATGTAGACCCTCTCATTCACCTTCCTTTACTCAGCATTAGAGGCACTCATGGCCCGACTCCCGCTCCGCGTCCTTGGACTGCTTTTGCTGACGGCAACCATTACCGTGTCGAGCTGCCAGGCGGTGTTTCATGGGGCCGAGCTGCCGTCGCTACCGACGGTTCTGGAATTGACGGACGACTGAACCAAGCCATGAAAGAATTGATACGCCAAAGCCGGGCCTGGGTGCCGGTGTTGAAATCGGCGGCTCTGTTCCTGCTGCCGTTTCCACTGTTGATCGCTTTCTTTGTGGCGCTCATCGGCGGCGATGTCGGTCGGCTCGCCGCCATCAGCGGCGCCATCTTTGCATTCTTCGCCGCCGGGGTGCTCACTTGGCGTGGTCTGGTTGCTCAGGCGCGCTTCTTTCTAGGACAACAGCTCGATCCACCGGCAGTGCCGCTGAAGACTGTGAGCGCGCTCCTCACGGCCCTCGGCACCGGTCTCGCGGCTACCGCCGGAGGTCATGGTCTGACCGGCATCGGCGCTTTCGCTGCGCTGGCGGCGGTGGGCTACTTCTGTTTCTATGGCCGCGACCCCAAGCGCAAGCGCATCGAGCTGCCGGAGGTGGCCGGGGTAGACCGCGCTGCCGTCATCGTACAGCTCAAGCAGGCCTATGGGCGGCTGCAGGGCATCGAGGCTGCCGCCAGGTCGATTGCCGTGCCGGAGTTCGTCGAGCGCTTGAAACGGATCATCGGTATCGGCAAGCAAATCCTCGCGGAGATCGAGCGGGATCCGCGCGATGCCGCCCGGGCGCGGCGGTTTCTGCACCTGTACCTCGACAGCGCTGAGAAGGTGACGGTGGAGTATGCGCGCACTCATCGCCAGATCCGCAGTCGCCCGCTTGAGAACAACTTCCGGCAACTGCTGGTCGACATGGAACAGACTTTCGAGGCGCAGCACCAGAAGCTGCTGGAAAACGACGTGCTTACACTGGATGTCGAGATCGAGGTTTTAAACGCGCGGCTCAAGCGCGAAGGCATAAACTGAGGAGGTCATGACATGAACGAACCTTTGTCCAGTATAAGTGGGTCCAGTACAAGTGGGTCCAGCGCAAGCGGCTCCGGTGTAAGCGTAGAGCTGCCGCTGCCCGATAACGAGGTCACGGGCTACCAGGCAGCCACGGGTACCGAGCTTGCCAAGATTGAGCGTGCACTGGCCGAGATCGACCTCAACGACAGCAACTCCATCCTGTTCTTCGGCACGGCCGCCCAGGGCGAAGTGACCACAGTGGCCGATGAGATGCTGGAGGGCGTGCGCAACAAGGACACCGGGCCGGCCGGTCAGGCGCTGAGCGAGATGGTGACGACCTTGCGCGGCTTTCCTTTGGAGGAGCTCGATCCGAACCGCAAGCGCGGCTTGCTGGCGCGCCTGCTTGGTCGGGCCCGACCCATCGCCCGTATCCTGCAGCAGTACGAAGAGGTGCGCGGCCACATCGACGTCATCAGCAATCGCCTCGACGACCACACCAGCGCGCTGATGAAGGACATCGGCATGCTCGATCGTTTGTATGACAAAACACTGGCGTATTTCCAGACGCTGGCGGTGTATATCGCCGCGGGCGAGGAAGCGTTGCGCCGCCTTGACCAAGAGACCCTGCCGGCCCTGGCCCGCGACGCCGAGAGCAGCGGCGATATGCTGCAGGCTCAGTCGCTGCGTGATATGCGCGCCAAGCGCGACGATCTGGAACGCCGCGTCCACGACCTGAAACTCACCCGCCAGGTGACCATGCAGAGCCTGCCGTCCATCCGCCTGGTGCAGGAGAACGACAAGGCCCTGGTGAGCAAGATCGGCTCGACCATGGCCAACACCATTCCGCTGTGGCGCCAGCAGTTGGCTATGGCCGTGACTATCGCGCGCTCGATGGAAGCCGGTACCAGCCTGAAGCAGGCCACCGACTTGACCAACGAGCTGTTGACCTCGAATGCCGACGCGCTGCGAACCTCCAGTGAAGTCATTCGCACCCAGGTCGAGCGTGGCGTGGTCGATATCGCGTCGGTAAAGCAGGCCAACGACGCACTCATTGCCACCATCGACGACGCGCTGCGCATCGCCAACGAGGGCCGACGTCAGCGCGGCGAGGCGGAGAAGCAACTGATCAACTGCGAGACCGAGTTGAAGCAGGCACTGCGGGCGGCCCAAGAACGCAGTACGGAGCCACGCAGCACGCAGCAGCCGGGCTAAGCCTTGTTTGTTTTGTCGGAGGGAGAAGATTCGAATCTCCGAGCTCCACGAGGGGCGTCAGGTTTTGCCATTGCCCGCTTCGTCGCAGGCAATGGCAAAACCTGCCCCAGCTCCGCTGTTTTTAGAAAAGGCCTGAGCCTCGCCTCAAGGCAGCACCAGCCCCCCAGACTCCCGATGCAACTGCCGCAGCCGCACGCCCAGTGCGGTGATATTCTGCTGACTCGTTTCCACCGCCCGGCGATGCTCAGCGCTGATCATCTCCAGCGCACGCTCATCCACCAGCACTGCCAATCCATGCAGCCCCTGCTGACGTTCATCAGTCAGTTGCTTGAGCTGTTGTCTTTCCTCGCTCTGCGGCAGGCCGTAGCCGGTCTGCAAGAGTTCTGCGGGACGACTGAGGAAGCCGCTTTCGCGCAGTAGCTGGCGCATCAGTTCGCCGGTTTCGTTAAGGGCTGCATCGTCCATACGCCGCCCGGATACATAGCGGTCCTTGAGTTCATGCTGAATCAAGACAACCTGGCGCCGTAAGGCTGCCTGCTCAAGCAGTAATAGGGCCGCTGTAACGCGATAGTCGGCTTGCTCGAACCAGTCACTTCGTTCTTGCGGCGGCAGTGTCAGCCACGCTTCAACGTTCTGCTGTGGCAAGTTCAAACGGGCGCGCGCGACGTTGAACATCAACTGATAGCGCTCACGGTAGGAGTCGAAATAGTAGCCCTGACGCAGGGCGTCGTTTTGGTCCTGCAAGACCGACTCGTCAATCAGGTTGGCGTGCTTGAGCAGTGCTCTCAGTCCGGTTGGTGTGACCGTTTCCATGCGGCGAATAGCGGGGTGCTCGGTACCGCTGCGCAGCAGCTTCAGGGTTTCAACCGCACAGTTGTTGCTGACGAAGTAGTAGGTGCCGTCGTAGTTCCAATGCAGTTCGGCGGCGCGCCGCACCAGACTGATCTGTTCTTCAGTGCTGAGGTTCAGTGGCACGGATTGCAGCGATCTGAACTCGACCTTGGTGTATTCATCGACCACCTGACTCAGCGGCAGCATGAACAAGCGCGACGGGTAGACGCCGGTCAGCCCATCCCAGCTGGAGATCTGCAGATCATCAACGAAGGCGCGGAACGACAACACCAGATGATGTTCCAGGTCCATCAGACAATCGGGGCCTACGGGTCTGCCGGGTGCACAGACGACAACCCGCAGCATGCTGTGACCCCAGCGGCTGACCAGTGCGCCTTCCGGCTCGGCCAGCAGGTAGTGCACCTGATAGATGCGATCCTCGTCCAGCTGGCCTAACACCTGTCGATCGAGATCCAGCCCGCCATTGACATAAGACAGGCCCGGCGCACAGTCTGCCGCCGCGCTGGGTGCCCAGCCAAAGTGCTCGGAAAAATAGGCCTGTAAGCCCGGCCGGCGGCAGCGGTATTCGGGGTCGAGCAGGAAGTACTCAAGATTGACGGCAACAAACTCGCGCGGGTTGCTCAATTCATAGGCATCCGGCGTGCGCAGGGTTTGATTATTCTGCTGTTCTACCTCGCCACGGCCACCCAGTCGTTGGGGCCAACCGGCAAGCTCAAGCAATCGGGGGTCGTCGCTCAGGGTAAAGCGTCGCTGCGACTGGCCAAGGCATTCCACTGGCAGGCCAACCGGGCCAAGGCTGCTATGTTGGCGCATACAGGTGTTTATCAACCCGCGCTCGTCAGCAGACCAGAACCGGCCTTGGTCATAAAAATGCGCCAGCTCGTGTATCAGTGTGGCTTGCAGTTCACGTTGCAGCGTCGCGTGCTGCCGTCCAGCGGGCAGGGTTTGATCCTCCCCCTGTACCAGGGCATCGAGCCAACGCTGATTCAAGCGTATTTGACTGTTAAAGCTGGCTCGGCCCATGACACTGTCCGGCAGTCTTGGAGACCAACGAACAACAACCTCACGGTCCAGGTGCTGGGACAGCCGGGGAGGCAAGGCAGCGAGCGCGGCATCCAGCAGCTGCTGACTGGCCTGGTGCTGCTCAGTACTCAAGCCGGTCTGATTCAGCTTTACGGTCAAGGCTGACTGAGCAACAGGCATCCAAAGCGACAAGACCAGCGCCAGGGCCGCCGCCAGAACGGCAACGCCCCGCTCAAGAGCGGGGCGCATGTTAAGGCGCAACCTGATAAGTCAGGGTGTTCGGGACCGCAATCACAGGGCCAGAATTGCCTCAGCCAGTTGCATGTCAGTGGCTTGCAGGTCGGGCATCTCTTGACGAATAACGCCCAGTGCGGCTTCCAGGTTAACGCCACGTACCTGACCGTCACTGCCGACGAAGCTGGCGGCATCATCCCGGGCATCCAGCACGACCTTGTTCGAACCAAAGGTGGCGGCGGTGCTGTCACCCAGGGCTTCAGCCATATTCACCAGAATGTTGCCCACGGCATTGGTAGTACCGATAAAGCTGGAGGCGGACGCCATCGCAGAAAAACCCATCAAACCAGCGGCAAGGATTACAGAGCGAATCTTCATGACAACTCCTAGAAAGAGATCAGGTCTGAAGGACCTGGCGTTCTGAGCCATTGCAGTCCCACTTTGATTGATTCTAGCCTTTATCTGCCCAGTGTCACTCAGTTGTTGCAGCCTGAGTGAAGATGTTTGTTACAGCCGGGCAGGTCAACTTATGGCTTATTGAGGAAAGACTCCAAAAAAACAGGGCAGTTCAGTTAAAACGGTTTTGGTTTCCTGGATGCGTGTTATTGCTAACCATTATCCAACCAAGCGGAATATGGTGCGCTTACTGCGTCCTAATCCGCTGTCTGGATGTCTGAGAATGCGGATAGAAGGTTAGCCTGCGGGGGATGATGACGGTTAAAAGCACAAAAGAGATGAACACATGGGGCGCGAATGACGCGTGAAAGCAGAGGTAACAATCGAGACAAGCCAATGACGACCTGCCTCGAAGCCTTGACCATCACCCCACTGAGTCCAAACGCACAGTCTGGGTAATGGCGTCCAGTGGTGCCCGGCCTTCCAGCACCGCAATAATATTGTCTGCGGCACGGTGTTCTATGGCTCGGCGAACTGAGTTCACTGCCGAGCCCAGGTGCGGTGTAAGCAAGGTATTGCTCGCTTTGAGTAGTGCTTCCGGAATCTGGGTCAGCCGTTCCTGGTAGGCCCAGTCTTCGCAACTGTACACATCGGCAGCATAACCACCCAGTTTGCCTGCTGTCAGGGCATCGGCAATGGCCAGCTCATCCACGACCGATCCGCGTCCGACATTGATTATCAATTGGCCCGGTTTGCACTGCTGCAATTGGTCGGCGCCCAACAAGTGCCAGCTATCGCGTGTTAGCGGCAGTGCGAGAAATATAAAATCCGCATGCTGCAACGCACTGCTGAGATCGCAAACGTCAACACCGGGCAACTGTCGGGTACTATCGACCCCCATGATCTGTGCGCATTCAAAGCCTTGTAGGCGCGCGACTATGGCGCTGCCCACATGCCCCAAACCCAGCACCGCTACCCTTGAACCTTTGAGGCCGGTGCCATAGAAGTGGGGGCGCCAGCCGCGGTAGTCACCCTGGCGGACATAACTGTCACCGGCGCGCACATGGCGGCCCAACCCAAGGGCCAAGGCGATGGCCAGCTCTGCTGTGGGTTCGGTTAACAGATCGGGCACAATGCTGAGCCACACGCCCGCCTTGTCACAGGCCTCAACGTCGTAGCTGTCGTAACCTTTTAGCGCGCAAGCGATGATTTTCAAGTCAGGCGCGCTTTGCAGCAAACCTGCATCAACCGTGTCGGTCATAAAGCCCATCATGGCTGTGGCGCCCGCTGCACGATGACATACTTCGTTATAGGACCAAGGCTCGGCGCTGGTATTCATATCTATGTCGGCGAAGGCCGCCAAACGTTGGTACACATCGTCGTGTACCGGATTGGTAATTAAAATCTTGGGTAACATGGTTTACCTTAATTTTTTCCGAAGTTTCGCGCCGATGCCGTCAACCACAATCACGCAGGCCAAGATGGCCAGTAATATGGCGGATACTTCGTCGTAGTTGATCATGCGTAACGCGGCCATCAATTCAAAACCGATGCCGCCCGCACCCACTATGCCGAGTACGGCGGAAGCGCGGAAATGGTATTCCCAGCGGTAAATCGTGATGTCAGCCATCTGCGGTAAGACCTGGGGCATTACCGCGTGGGTAATTATCTGCAGCCTACCAGCTCCTGCGGCACTGGCTGCTTCCATGGGCTTAGGGTCCACATGCTCTATGGCCTCTGCATAAAATTTGCCTACCATGCCGACCGAATGCAGCGCCAAGGCAAGCACACCCGGCAGAGCTCCAAAGCCCACAGCCGCGACAAATAAAATACCCAGAATAATCTCGGGCACTGAGCGCAGAGCGGCCAGCAGCGTGCGCGTGATGTGATACACAACGGAGTTGGGCGTGGTATTGGCTGCGGCTAACAGCGCAAGCGGAATGGAAAACATAACCGCGAGCACAGTGCCGGCAATCGACATGGCCAACGTATCCAACAATGGTCGCATCCAGCGCTGCCAGCGCGAAAAGTCTGGTGGCACCATCTCTGAAGCCAGCTGCGCGATAGCGGGACCACCTTCTATGAAGCGCTTGAGGTCAAAGAATCCGGTAATGGCCAGGGCTGCAATACACACGATGATCACAACGCCCAGCAAGCGGCCCTGACGGCCCGCATTCTTGCGGGCCTCGGCTAGAATCTGGTGATAGCTTGAATCAACAGGAAGGGTCATTACATTTCCCCAAGATCCATGTTCAGTACGCGTGCGGTATCGCGCAGAATGTCATAGGCACTGTCATCCGAAGCGGCAAAACCTTCAACGCGAAAGCTCTGCAGCACCTCTGTGTCAGTCATATTCAAAAAGGCGTCGCGGATACTCTGTTTCAGCGCAGGGTCCAGGTCGCCTTGCATCACGATCGGGTAATTGGGAATGGCCGGGGTCAGTTCCAGCTCTACGACCTTGTTGGCGTCAATGGTGCCGCGCTCAAGCAACACATCGTAGATTGGTTTGGACAAGGCACCAGCCGGTACCTGTCCGGCTTGCACGGCGCGGGCGACAGCATCGTGTGTGCCCAAATGCACAGGACGATAATCTGTCTCACCATCAAGGCCTGTGGATTCAAGGATGTGAGCACGTGGGGCCAAATGACTTGAAGTAGACGCTTGGTCGCCAAAACCGAAAGCGGTTCCGCGAATATCAGCAAGGGTTTTTACCGGGCTATCCACGCCAGCAATAATCACCGAGTGATAGGTGGGCGAGCCATTCTCAACACCTACCGCAAATGCCTCAATGCCCGGAGCACGGGATTTGGCCAGTACATATGAGAAGGGGCCAAAATAGGCGATCTCAATCCGGCCAAAGCGCATCGCTTCAATCATTGACGAGTAATCGGTCGTTACGATCAGCTCAATGCGCTTGTTGAGTGTTTTTTCCAGATACTCTTTCAGGGGCTGAGCATTCTGAATCAGGGTTGATGCGTTTTCATCCGGTAGCAGGGCCACGCGAAGAGTATCGGGATTGTTAGCCTCTGCCATCGCGGTGCCTGTCACTAGCGTAAACAATGACGTCAACAAGATCATTAGAATGGTGCGTTTCATAAGCAAATCTCCAGTGCGCAATTAAGAAGGGATAGAGGAAAGCGACACCCGGGAAACTCCGGCTGAAGCGTCAGGTACAGCAAAAGAATCAAGTGCTTCTTGAGGGCTGGATTTTTGGTACAGCCCCTTGGCGACATCGTCAGTTAAATCTGAAGGCAAGCCATCGAACACCACCGAGCCAGCACGCAAACCAACAATGCGATCAGCAAAATGACGCGCAAAGTCGACCTGGTGAAGGCTGACGATGGCGGTTAAACCATCTGATTTGCAGATTGAGTGAATCAGGGTCAGCAGTTGCTCGGCCGTTGCCGGGTCAAGGCTGGCCACCGGTTCATCTGCCAACAAAATATCGGGTTGTTGAATGAGCGCCCTCGCGACGCCCACGCGTTGTTGCTGTCCGCCGGAGAGCTGGTCGGCGCGCTGTAGGGCGTGGTCAAGCAGCCCCACGCGTTCAAGGGCGGCCAATGCCATATGCTTTTCTGCTGTTGACCAGGGCAGGAGCGTGCGCCAGCAACTGTGATAGCCAATGCGTCCCAGCAACACATTGTTGAGGACTGAGAGTCGACCGATCAGGTGATGCTGCTGAAAGATCATGCCGGTTTGGCGACGATGGTCTCGCAGGTTGGTCGTTTTACCTATATCGCCATTGGTCGTTGAGATCACCGATCCCTCAGTGGGCTTGACCAGACCGTTCAGGCTGCGCAAGAGGGTAGACTTACCCGCACCCGATGCGCCGAGTAACACGACAAATTCGCCTTGGTAAAAATTCAATGAATTTGGCATCAGCGCTTTATGGCCATTGCCATAGGTAACGCTGGCCTGTTGCGTTTTGAGTTGAATCTGTCTGGCGTTTTTCGTGCTCGCCTCGTCGGTCTGTTGCGCGCGGCTGATTGCTTGCATTGCCTGTTGCATGACCTGGCCTCCTTTAAACATGTGGAGCCAGCTTAGCGAGCACAAGTGACGGGGTTATTAATCAAACCGACATAAAACCCGCCTACGATATAGGCTCAACCTATGGATTAAAGGCTGCTGTGTTATGTCGAGTTCATCCAGTGCTGAGTTGAGAGCCTTTGAAGCCACGGCCAGAAGTGGCAGCATTTCTGCTGCAGCTCGCCTTTTAGGGGTGCGCCAGCCCACGGTTTCTGCGCACTTGAATCATCTGGAAGCGCGCTATGGGGTAGAGCTTTTTCATCGCAGCAGGCGAGGGGTGGAGTTAACGGAGTTTGGCAAGCTGCTGCACGAAACGACCAGCAGGCTCTACAGCACCGAGCAGCAAGCCATGTTTTTACTGGCCAGCGCGCGCTGTCATTATCAGGGTCATCTCAAGATTGGGGCGGTTGGCCCTTACAATGTGCTGCCGATCATTAATCTGTTCCGCACGCGCTACTCCCAGATACGGGTATCAGTGAGCATTGGCGATTCGAAAGTCATTACCGAGCGAATATTGGAACAAGAAGACGATGTCGGTGTGGTATTGCATACCGTCGATAATGAAAAGGTTTTTTGCTTGCCCCTCAGGCGCCAGCGACTGATCGTCTTTGCAGGGACCAATCACCCGCTTGCACGTAAGCAGACTATCGATCTTCAAGACCTACAGGGGCAGGAGTTTGTTCTGCGCGAGGAGGGCTCCCGCACTCGCACCGTGTTTGAGTCCGGGCTGTCTGCGGCTGGTATTTCCGTACGTACTTCGGTAGAGATGGGTAGTCGCGAAGCAGTTCGCGAGGCAGTTGCCCAAGGTCTGGGGTTGGGGGTCGTGGCGCAAACGGCCTTTACACCCGACAAACGCCTGGTTGCGCTATCGGTTATGGGGCTGGATTTGCATACCCATCCCCATGTTATTTGCCTCAAAGAACGGGCTGAGGCGGCACTGATCAGCCGCTTTGTGATGATTGCACAGGAACTCAAGAGCTCGCCCAGGCGGTAAAGCTCTTGGTTACGCGCCTGGTTCCCGGCGTTTTGCGCTGTCCTTTGCCCAGCTCAATTTTTCTCCTGATCATGCTCCCGCTCTAGCGCCTCGGCTTTCTGAGCAGCTGGTCTTGCCAGAATCCGCTGCATATAGGCCGCAAGATGCGGGTACTCACTCAGTCCACGGGTCTCGCCGATCTTCTCGAAGACAAAGGCATTGAGCACATCGGCACCGGTAAACTGATCACCCATCAGATAGGTCTTGTCGGCCAGTTCATTGTTCGCGAGGGTCAGTACATCGTTCATCTGTTCGCGGGCAAAACCGCCGAGAAAGCATTTCTGGCTGTTGTCTGCACTCAACAGATACAGGGCGATCAGCGGGAAGGCGGCGGTGCCTTCAGCAAAATGCAGCCATTGCACATAGCGTGCGTGCGCGGGTGTGTGTGCTGGCGGTGCGAAGGTTTCGGCGCCGTAGCGGCTGACCAGATAGTCGATGATGGCACCGGACTCGCAGATCACCAGGCCGTCATCCTCAATCACCGGTGATCGCCCCAGCGGGTTGATGGCCTTGAGTGCGGCGGGCGCACGGCGCGTGACGGGGTCACGCTGGTAGGTGACCAACTGATACTCGACGCCGAGCTCCTCCAGCATCCAGATGATGCGCTTGGAGCGGGACTGGTTCAGGTGGTGTAACGTGATCATGAATAAGATTTCCTTTGATGACTGAGGGTGTTTGGCCGGGGGAGGCCTGCCGATCAACGCCGGGCTTTGACCAATACCCGTTGCAAGGCCATGGTCTCTTTGGTGGCTTGAAAGACCGTCAGTGCCGGATCGGCTTTGCCGTGGCGTCCAATATGATCGATTTGCGCGTAGTACCAGTACTGCACGGCAAAGGTGGCCATGGCTTTCAGGGTATTGATCTTGCTCAGGAAGCTCAACCAGCTGGGAAACAGCGCCAGTTGGTTTTCATAGCGGGGCAGTTCATCGAGGCCGGCCAGCAATTGGGTCGGTGCGTCGGTCATGACGCACATGGGCCGGCCCAGGCCGATCAGGTCGGCGCCGCCACTGTCCAGCGCCTGTTGCATTACGACTTTCTGGCGGAAGCCGCCGGTGACCATCAGCGGAACCTTGACCCGTTCACGCATGGCCAGGGCAAAGTCGACAAAATAGGCTTCGCGCTGTTGGGTTGATGCGGCCACGTGCTGGGGCTCTTCCGCTTCAACGCCGCTGACGCCCAAGAGTTTGGGTTGCTCGTAGGTGCCGCCGGATATTTCGATCAGATCGACGCCAGCCTGTTCCAGCCAGCTCACTACCTGCAGGCTGTCTTCAAAGGCGAAGCCGCCTTTCTGAAAATCGGCGCTGTTGAGCTTGACCGCCACCGGGAAGCCGGCACCCACCGCTGTGCGCACGGCAGCCACGGTGTCCATCAGCAGGCGTGCACGATTCTCCAGTGCCCCACCGTATTCATCATTGCGCTGGTTGCTGCGCGGGCTGAGAAACTGTGACAGCAGGTAGCCGTGCGCGGCGTGGATCTGTACCCCGGTAAAACCGGCAGCCTTGACCGCGGCGGCGCATTGCGCAAAGCGCCGGACAATCTCGCTGATTTCATCTGTCTGCAGTGCCACCGGCTGCCCGAACTGACCGCCCGGTACGCCCAGTTTGACCGCCGAGGGGGCCTTGGGATGGGGATTGATCATCTTCATGGTTTGCCGCCCGGCGTGGCTGATCTGTGCCCAGAACTGGTTGCCATTGCGCGTGGCCGCCTGTGCCCAGCGGCTCAGGGCGGCGTGCATGGCGGCGTCGGGTTCACGGTCGATAATCACGTTACCTGGGCGTTCCAGGTGATCGCGGTCGATCTGGATGTTGCCCGAGAGCAGCAGCCCGGCACCGCCATCGCTCCACAGTCCATACAGGCGTTCCAGCTCGGCGGTGGGGACGCCGTCGGCGGTCGCCAGACCTTCAGTCATGGCCGCCTTGGCAAAGCGATTGGGGATCTGTACACCGCAGGGCAGGGTAAGACTGTCAGCGAGGGTCGGGCTCATGGTGTGCTCTTTTTGTTATTGCAGGGGTGCTGGCAGTGTAAGCGGTTTTTTTGCTGGTGGGCGATTGTGCGCAGAAAACGCCGATAAATCGGTCAGGTGAGAGTGCTGGATCAGGACTAACAGGTGCTGTAGAAGGCATCCCGAATGACAGGTACAGAAGACAATGCCGCAACAACGTGTTGCGGCATTGTCTTCAGGGCTTGCTCAGAAGCGATTCGCGACCTCATCAAAGGTGTCCTGCACCGCTTTTTCCGGCTCAGGGGTGAGCAGGGAAACCACAATGATGGCAATGGTAGCGAAGATAAAACCGGGGATGATTTCATACAGCCCCAGCAGACCAAGTCGCTCCCAGATCACGATAGTGACCCCGCCGACGATGATGCCAGCCAGTGCACCCTGACGGTTCATCCGCTTCCAGAACAGTGAGAGGATAATGGCCGGACCAAAGGCGGCACCAAAGCCTGCCCAGGCATAGGAAACCAGGCCCAGCACGGTGCTTTCTTTATCCAGTGCAAACAGCAGGGCCAGCAAGGCGATGCCGACGACCGCAAAACGCCCTACCCAAACCAGCTGGGATTGTGTGGCATCCTTGCGGAACAGGGCCTTGTAGAAGTCTTCAGCCAAGGCGGACGAGGAAACCAGCAGCTGAGAATCTGCCGTGGACATGATCGCCGCCAACACGGCGGCCAACAGAATGCCGGCTACCAGAGGGTGCATCAGCGCCTGCACCAGGGCCAGGAATACCGTTTCTGCGTCACCCAGGCCGGCTTCACCAAAGTAACCGATACCCACCCAGCCGGTCATCAAGGCGGCAAACAGGCAGATGGCACTCCAGATGACGGCAATGCGACGTGCAGTCGGAATCGCTGAATCATGCTCGATGGCCTTGAACCGGGCAAGGATATGCGGCTGGCCGAAGTAACCCAGGCCCCAGCCCAGCAAGGAGATAATGGCGACAAAGCCCAGCGCTTCGCCGTCCGTATTGGTGAAAAAAGTGAGCAGATTGGGATTGCTGGCAGCCATGGCGGCCTGTGCCTCATCCCAGCCGCCCATGCTGTTGAGCGCGGTGATCGGAATGATCACCAAGGCGACCGCCATCAGCAGGCCTTGAATTACATCGGTCCAGGATACAGCCAGGAAACCACCAAAGAAGGTATAAGAAATGATCGCAAAGGTACCAACGACCACGGCAAGGGTGTAATTGATGCCAAAGGTCGATTCGAACAGCTTGCCCGCCGCAACCAGGCCGGAACTGGTGTAGAAAAGGAAGAACAGCAGGATGAAGACCGCCGAAATCACCCGCAGCAGGCGCGTCCTGTCAGCAAAGCGAAACTCGAAATAGGCAGGCAAGGTCAGCGAGTCGTTGACCGCGTGGGAGTACACCCGCAAGCGTCGCGAGACGATCAGCCAGTTCAGCCAGGTACCCAACAACAGGCCAATGGCGATCCAGCTGGCTTCGAAGCCGGCGGCCATGGCATAGCCAGGCAAGCCAAGCAGGAGCCAGCCGCTCATATCGGAGGCGCCGGCCGACAAGGCCGCCGTCCCCGGACCGAGCGAGCGTCCGCCGAGAATGTAATCTGACAGGTTGGTGGTGCGTTTGTAGGCGACATACCCCAGGGCCAGCATGACCCCGAGGTAGACCAGGAAAGTGATACTCACAATGCCGGTATTCATTGTTGTTCTCGCTTTTCAGTGGACCGTCCCTGTCCGTTTTATCAGTTGGGGGGTATCCCCAGAACCCATCAGATGACGGGTTTCACGGCTCACCATTACCCAGCGACAGCAAGCTGGCATTGCCACCCACTGCCGTGGTGTTGATCGTGCGTGTGCGCTCAGTCACAAAGCGCAACAAATAGTGCGGTCCACCGGCTTTCGGGCCGGTGCCCGAGAGTCCCATGCCACCAAAGGGCTGGACCCCGACCACGGCGCCGATCTGGTTACGGTTGACGTAGACATTGCCGATGCGCACACGTTGATCAATAAAGCGTGCGGTCTCTTCGTTACGGCTATGGATGCCCAGGGTCAGACCGAAGCCGGTGGCATTGATGTCAGCAATCACCTGATCCAGCTGGTCATGGCGCCAGGTAATTACATGCAGGATGGGGCCGAAATGTTCGCGGTCCAGTTCGCCAAGACGGTCCAGGCGAAAAGCGGTCGGGGCGACAAAATGCCCGTCCAGCCCTTTCGGCAAGGTTGTTTCAGCGATCAGACGGCCTTGCTGATTGAGTTGTTCGATGTGCTCGAGCAGACCCTCACGGGCCTCGGCATCAATCACCGGGCCAACATCGGTGGCCCGGTCGCCTGGGTCGCCGACATGCAGCTCGGCCATCGCCCCCTTGAGCAGATCCAGCACTCGCGGGGCGATATCCTCTTGAATGAACAGCACCCGCAGCGCTGAACAGCGTTGACCGGCACTGGTAAAGGCGGAGTGCACGACATCCTTGATGACCTGCTCCGGCAAGGCAGTGGAGTCGACCAGCATGGCGTTCTGGCCCCCGGTTTCGGCGACCATGGGCGCAATGGCCGCCTCCCGCGCAGCCAGGGCTCGATTGATCAGGTGGGCTGTCTGGGTCGAGCCGGTAAAAGCCACCCCGGTGATCCGCGGATCAGCCGTAATCACGCTGCCAACCTGGGCACCATCACCTGGCAGAAGCGCCAGTACGTTGTTGGGCAGCCCGGCCTGCCACATCAACTCAATGCAGCGCACAGCAATCAAACTGGTCTGCTCGGCGGGCTTGGCCACCACGGTATTGCCGCAGACCAAGGCCGCTGATACCTGACCCAGGAAGATAGCCAGCGGAAAGTTCCACGGGCTGATGCAGGCAAATACTCCGCGCCCTTGCAAATACAGCTCGTTACGCTCGCCGGTTGGACCCGGCAGCGTAATCAGGGCAAAGCGCTGGCGTGCCTGCAGGGCGTAATAACGGCAGAAGTCCACCGCCTCACGCACTTCATCAATCCCATCCTGCAGGCTCTTGCCCGCCTCACGGGTACACAAGGCCATCAGTTCGGGCATATTCTCTTCTAGCAGGTCAGCCGTGCGCTCGAGTATGGCTGCCCGCTGCTCGACTGATGTCGCGTTCCAGGCGGGGAACGCGGCTGCCAAGTGATCAATCGCCGTTTGTGTCTGTTCTGCGGTCGCCCACACCACGTCACCCACCTGATGGCTTAACTGATAGGGACACAAGACCGGGCGGGCTGCCCCGGTGAGCCGCTGACCATCAACCAGAGGGGCACCTTGCCAGCGCTGACCCATAAAGCCGGCCATTGCCTGCTGCAAGGGCAACCACTGGTCCAGCACATTCATATTGACGCCCTTGGCGTTGCGGCGCTCCGGGCCGAAGATCGCTGGCGGCAAGGGAATCTGCGGATTGGCCAGCGCCTTGTAGCGACGCAATGCCGTAGCAGGATGTTCGATCAGCGAGTCGACCGGCACGCGGGCGTCCACCAGCTTGTGCACAAAGGACGAATTGGCGCCATTTTCCAGCAGGCGGCGCACCAGATAGGGCAGCAGATCCTTGTGTGCGCCGACCGGAGCATAGATACGCACCGTACAGCCGTATTGTTCAATCAGGGTGTCATAGAGGGCGTCGCCCATGCCGTGCAAACGCTGGAACTCAAAGGGTCGTTGTTCTGCCATGCGCAAAATGCAGGTCACGGTATGGGCATTGTGCGTAGCAAACTGCGGGTAAATATGCCCTTCACACTGGGCGGACAACAGGAAGCGGGCGCAGGCCAGATAGGCCACATCCGTCGCCTCTTTGCGGGTGAATACCGGATAGCCGGCCAGCCCGGCCTGCTGGCACAGCTTGATTTCGGTATCCCAATAGGCACCCTTGACCAGGCGCACCGGTATCAGGTCACCCTGCTCACGGGCCATCAGCGTCAGCCAGCACAGGACGGGCAGGGCACGCTTGGAATAAGCCTGCACCACCAGACCGAAATTACCCCAACCTTGGGTATCCGGATGCCTGTAAACCCGGGCAAACAGTTTGAGCGACAGCTCCAGGCGATCGGCTTCTTCGGCGTCAATGGTGATACCCACATTGCCAGCGCGTGCCTGACGTACCAGTTCCAGCACAGTGTCACCAAGCTCGTCGAGCACCTGGGCCTCGCGGGCCGGTTCATAGTGCGGGTGCAATGCCGACAGCTTGATTGAAATGGTCGGCTTCTGGGCTTTGCCCTTGTAGCCGTCTGCGGCGAGTGCGGCAATCGCCGACTGGTAGTCCTTGAGGTATTTGGCGGCGTCAGTCCGTGTCAAGGCCGCCTCGCCAAGCATGTCGAAGGAGTAGGTGTAGCCAAGATCCCGCATGGCTTTACCGTTCTTCAGCGCCTCCTTGATGGTGCGCCCAAGCACGAACTGCTTGCCCATGATCTTCATCGCCTGCAGCATGGCAGCGCGAATCACCGGTTCGCCACTGCGCTTGACCAGCCGCCCGAGGACAGTGCCCGGGGTGCCGTCCTTGCGCTTGTCCAGGCTGACCACCTTGCCGGTCATCACCAGACCCCAGGCAGCCGCATTGACCAGGGTGTGCTCGCTTTTGCCCAGGTGCTCGTCCCACTGTGCGGCACTCAGCCTGTCGCGGATCAGAGCATCTGCGGTTTCGCTGTCTGGTACGCGCAACAGGGCTTCAGCCAGACACATCAGCATGATGCCTTCCTGGGTATCCAGACTGTACTGCTGTAACAGGGCATCAATGCTGTCGACAGCATTATCACGCTTGCGCACCGCCTCGATCAGTTGGCGGGCTGCCTGACTGACGGCAGTGGCATCTTCCTGCTCGACAACCTGCAACAGCTCATCAACATAGCTTGATTCATCGACCGCGTAATGGGCGCTGACTGTGGCGAGATAATCATCAGCCTGGTGTGCCAGGAAGTCGCCTTTCAGCGCGTCGTTTGCTTTGAACATGTCGCCACCTTTTGGGTTGTTGACCAGTCTCAGCGAGCTAAATTAGGCAGAAGCCCGACTTGGCTATGTATTACAAGCTAGTAGCTATAGCCGGGTATTGCCTGCAAAAATGCGCATTTTTCAAGAAGAAAACGCGATATAAAGGCAAGAATGGACGGGGAAGAGTGCGTTCAGTCACCCCTCGGGGAACGCCCTCGTCTGCAGATAAAACGACTATGTGAGGTCAGCAACAGTGTCGGAAACAGATTGCACAGGGAGTCCGCCGGGCCGGGCTGGTGCGGACTTCAGGTTTGTATTGCCCTGTGACTTCAAGGCCCCTACCGATTGGCAGACGGAGGGCTGCATCATGGTCCCGGCGAGTCCTTATTGGGCCGCCTTGGATTATGCCGCGGTGATGGCCAGTCGTGAATTGTTACAGGGTTTGTTTGGTCTGAACGACAGCTGGCCGCCGGCCAGCCTGACATTGGCTGAAGACAGCGCTGATCTGGCCTGGCATGCGCGCGAGTTTGAACACGGCCGATCCTTTGCTTACAGCCTGCTCAGTCAGGACCGGCAGCGCTGTCTGGGCTGCCTCTACCTGTACCCGACAGCCAGTCCTGAGCACGATGCCGAGGCTTATCTGTGGATCAGTGGGACTGAGCCCGAGGCGGTCCGCCGCAGGCTCGCTGATGAGGTTATTGATTGGTTGCGAATCGACTGGCCATGGCGTCGATTGGCCTGGCCGGGGCGCAGCATCGCCTTCAGTGATTGGCCTTACCGCAACTATTATGCGGTGCAGCGCTACCACAGTTGCGTTGAAGACTGATCAGGCCTCGCGCAGCAACAACGCCGGATTCAACCTCAGCGCCCGCAAGGTGGGCAGCAACCCAGCCAGCAATGCCAAGGTACTGACTGCAGCAGCGACCAAGGCGCCGAGCCACCACAGATCGCCTGCGGGTAGTTTCAGTAAAGTGGCTGCCAGTGGCAGGGCGATGAGTGCGCCCAGGGCGCTGGCGAACAGGGTCGAGAGCAGGGTCAGCAGGCCGGTTTCCAGCAGCATGGCCTGGCGAATGGCGTGATGCCGTGCGCCAAGGCAATGCAATAGATTGGCCTCATAGAGCTGGCGTCTGCGGCTCACGCTGACCACGCTGGACAACACCAGCAGGCTGGCTGCCAGGCTGACCAGGGCCACCGCAGCCAGTCCGGCGGCGGCTTTGTTGAGCAGGCTGCCGGCTATGTCAAGCCAGTCGGCGGTACGCAGGGTGATGACGTTGGGGAGGTTGCTCGCCAACCATTGCTGGCTCGCTTCGGCAGCGGGGTCGCTCTGGTATACCACGCCGACGTAAAGACTGATCAGGTCATCGAGGGCGCCATCCTGTAACACCCCTTCGAACCAGAAACGGGTCTGCAGACCTTTTTGCCGATAGATGGCCCTGATCTCGGCCGTGATCGTCTGGCCCAGGGCCAGAAAGGCGACCTGATCGCCAACGCTCAGACCGAGCTGATTGGCTTCGCGGTCTTCCATGGCCATAAAGACCGGCGCGCCTGCGGGTGCCGGGGCGGTCCACCAGCTACCGGCAACCAGCTCAAGATCTTCCGGGTTGTCTGACAGGTAGCTGAGTTTGTATTCATCGCCCATGGCTTCGCGTCGGGCCTGGGGATCGTTAGCGAGCGCATCGGCAATCGGCTGCTTGTTGATCGCGCTCAGGCGGCTACGTATCAGTGGCAGCAGTTCGGTACGGGCGTCCGGGTCGAGTGATTTTAGACCGGTTTGGAGTGGATCGAGCTGATCGGGGAATACGTCATACAGGATCAGCGCCGGGGCTTGCGCCGGGATGGTCGATTCCAATGCGCGCAGCAGGGTGCTGACCAACAGGGTGCAGGCCACGACCAGAGTGAGTGCCGTACCCAGCGACAGTAGCGTTGCGCGCAAGGGTGAGTCGGGCCGGTGCAGGTTCGCCAGAGCCAGTCGCCGGGCGAAATGCCGCGCAGCAAAACCGCTGTTTTCCAGCGCCCTGGCGGTCCGCTGCAAACCTTTGATCAGGACTTCGAGCAGGCCCCAGAGCCCGATCACGGCTAGAAGAAACAGCAAGCCAAGGTGTGGCGAGGGCAGCCAGGCCAGGGTGGCGACGATATAGGTTGCCAGCAGAGCGTAGCTGGCTACGCGCCAACGCCGCGGCTCATGCCGAGCGGCCTGAACCTGGCCCCTGAACAATCCGGCAGGTGAGGCGGCCAACGCCTTTGCCAGGGCGGGTAGGGCGAAGACATAGGCCGTAAGCACGGCAAACAGCCAGCTCAGCAACAACGGAATTATCCAAAGGGATAACCAGTCGCCCATGCCGCTGCGCATCTGCTGAGTGCTGGATAGGGCAAAGGTATCTCCGGACAAGGCGATGGCGATGCTGGACATGCCCAACCCGATGGCGCCACCGATAAGACCGGCGAGGCTGCCGAGCATGCCTATTTGCAGCAGATAGATGCTCACCAGTGGCTTGCGCCGCAGGCCCAGGGTTTGCAGCGTGGCGATAGTGCCCAGCTTTTCGTCGAGGTAGGCGCGAATGCTGTTGGCGACACCCAGCCCGCCAATAAAGAGGGTGGTGAAGGCAATCAGAATCAACGCCGTGGCCATCTGGTCCAACCGTTCGGCCAGGCGTTCGCTGCGTTCGGCAAAGGTGGTGGTATCCCACTGTGGATCAGGGAAGGCCTGTTCGAATTCGTCGAGCCACAGGTTCAGGTTCTGGTCGGTCTGTATCCGGTATTCAAAGTCCACGCGGCTGCCGGGGCGAATCAGTTCAGTAGCCTCCAGCGCCTGCTCGGCGATCATCAACGGCATGCCGCGCCAGTTGGCGTTCAGGCTACGGTCCGGCTGGGCTTGAATCAGCCCGGTGATACGAAAGGTCGCCGCGCCAATCTCGATCTGATCGCCAATACCCTGATCAAGGCGTTCGGCCAGCAGCGGATCAATCACCGCACCCCAGAGACCGTCTTCTTTGGCTGTCAGTGCGGCCAGCGGTTGATCGGGCGTTAGTTGCAATGTGCCATACAGCGGGTAAGCGGCATCCGGCACCAGAATCTCGGCATTGAAGAAACGCGTGCCATCAGCATCACTGACCATGGTGTTGAGTTCGCGTACCAGCGATAGCTGGCCGGTATTCGCAATCCATGCGAGTACGTCATCAGGTAGCAGTGCGTTACTGTCCAGTTCAACATCACCACCCAGTAGCGCGCGGGTATCACTGAGCAGGCTTTGTTCGACGACCCTGTACAGGCTGGCGGTGGCGGCCACCAGTGTGACGCCGAGTATTAGACAGGCAAGAAACACCTTGAGCACGGTAAGCCTCGAGCGCAGGTCGCTGACGGCAAAACGCAGCATCCACAGGCCCTTGCGTGTCAGATCAGATTGCATGCAGGTGCCCACCTTGCATTCTGACGCGGTGTTGGCAGCGCTCGGCTACCCGCTCATCATGGGTGACCAGAATCAGCGTGGATTGGCTTTGCCGGTGCAGGTCGAACAGTAGCGAGAGTATCTTTTCGCCGGTTTTCGGGTCCAGGTTGCCGGTTGGTTCGTCGCCCAGCAGCAGCGTAGGACGATGCACCAGTGCTCTGGCGATGGCGACCCGCTGTTGCTCACCACCGGACAGTTGGCTGGGGTAGTGCTGCAGCCGATGACTCAGCCCTACCGCATCGAGCATGGCTCTGGCGCGTTCTCGGGCGTCGATTTGTCCGGTGATTTCCAGCGGTAGGCTGACATTCCCCAGCGCGCTGAGGCCCGGCAGCAAATGGAAGGACTGAAAGACGATACCCAGGTGCGCACTGCGCCAGTCGGCCAGAGCGTTGGCATCCATGTCGCCAAGGCGCTGGGTGCCGATCAGGATCTCGCCCTGGTTGGGCCGCTCAAGACCGGACAGTAGCAACAGCAGGGGGGTTTTGCCGCTGCCGGAGGGGCCGGTTATGGCCAGTGTTTCGCCGGGCGGTACACTGAGGGAGGCGTTGTTAAGGACCTCGACAGTTCCCGATTCAGTGGGGTAGGCGAGATGAATTCCACTCATTTGCACGCTGGTGGACACGGAAGCTCCTTACTGAGGTCAGATCATCGAGATACTATGCCACGCCCAGCTCACGCCCAGCGACCTGCCGACACCTGTGGCAACACTCTTCAGCGCTCAGTCGGGCTGAGGCTCCTGAACCGCCACCTCCCTGGGGAATCGCCGAATCAACAGCGTCAATCCAAAGCCGGCCATCAGCACCGATAGGGTAAAGCCGAAAGCAAGGATAAAGCCGCCGGTGCTTTCGATCAGCCAGCCGGCTATGGCGGGGCCGAGGAATTGACCAATGGCAAAGAACAGCGTGGCAAAGCTGAAGGCAATGGGGATGTAACGGGGCGCTACCTGATCGGTAGCGCTGGTCTGGATCAGCGCAAATACGCCATTGATCGAGAGCCCCATGACCAGGAAGTGAAAGAAGAAATAGGGCAGGGACTGATCGATCAATGGCAGGCCCATTGCAATGATCACCATAAAAAGCGACACCGCCAGTGCGTTGCCCCGGCCCCAGTAATCGGACAGCCAACCCCAGAGCGGACCCGCGGCAATGGAAAGCAGGCCCATCATGGCCATAAAGCGTCCGGCGATGGCGGCGCTGTGGTTGCTTTCTACCATAAAGCTGACCATGAAAACTGACTGAACGATATAGCTCAGGCCAATGATGCCGTAGGTGGTCGCGACAATCAGAACCCGGGGGTTTCGGTAAATCAGCCATTTCTCATCCGCTGGCAAGCGTCCGGGAGTGCTGGCCGTTGGTACAGGCGGATTACGCACAAATAGGCCGATCATGACGGCGACACATAAGGCAATTCCGGCAAACATGGCCCAACTGACTCGCCAGCCGCGCTCCCCGAATGCGCTGAGCAGGTAGGGTACCAACACACCTGCGGCCAGCACGCCGATGCCTACGCCGCTGGTCATGCAGCCGATCACCAGGCCACGTTTCTCAGGAAACCAGGTCGCCAGTAGCGCGACCATGGGAGCAAAAGCAAACGCGGTACCAAACCCCAATACGCCCATCAGTATGATGATTAGCCAGAGGTTCGTGGCAACGGTCAGGCCTAGAAATCCTGCCATTACGGTCAGCATGCCAAACAGGATGGACGCTTTTGCGCCCCAGCGCGCCGCAGCCAGGCCGCCGGCCAGAACAAAACAGACATAGCACAGGGCCGTGACGGTGCTGAGGATCCCGGCCTGTTGATAGGACAAACCCAGGTCTGTGCGCATCGATGGCAGGATCAGGCCGTAGGCCAGACGCGCAAAGCCGATCACCACCAGTGATGTCAGGGTGCCGCAGAGCACGGTAATGAACAGGTTGGGACGGTTGGCATAGTGGGACATCTTGGCTCTCTTATGCGCGGGGATTTGGCAGCGGCACAGGGTAGCAGTTATCCCAGGTGTATGGGGTTGCTTGCGTCTTCTTGGTTGGCTTTATTGGTGGGAGCCGTGGCCTCACGGCGAAGGGTGTTGGTGCTTGCAGGGGCGGTGGATTCTGCATCGCGGCGGGGCCGCCGGTCCTACCAGGGTATGACTGATTGTCGTAATCTCGAGCGCGCCTGGTACTTCCGATATATGATTCGCATCCCACCGCGCAACCTCGATTTCAGGCCATTATGCCCAGTAACGCCATTTATACCGATCTGTCGGCTTATTACGATTTAATGTGCGCGGATATCGACTACGGGGCGCAAAGTCAGTGTGTTCAGCGGCTGCAGCAGCTGTTCGGTAACGGTGGCAAACGGCATCTGGATCTTGCCTGTGGGACGGGGCCACATGTGCGCCATTTTCTTGATGCGGGCTACCAGAGCAGCGGACTGGATATCAATCAGCCGATGCTGGACCGGGCGCAGGTTCGCTGCCCGGAGGCGCAGTTCTCGCTGCAGGATATGTGTGCTTTCGGCCTGGACCAGCCGGTTGATCTGGTTACCTGTTTTCTCTACTCCATCCATTACAGCGCCGGCATCGAGCGGCTCAAGGCCTGTATTGCCAGGGTGCATGCGGCACTGATTGCGGATGGGTTGTTCTGCTTTAACGCGGTTGACCGGCAGAAGATCGATAACGGCTCATGGGTGTCGCACAACGTCAGGCAGGCGGATGCGGTGTTCAGCTTCAGTTCGGGTTGGAGCTATTCCGGTACCGGTGAGCGCCAGGCCTTGCGGTTGCGTATCGAGAAAACCACAGCTGACGCAAAGCAGGTTTGGCATGACGAGCATGCGATGGTGGCGGTGAGTTTTGCTGAGTTGATTGAGCTGCTGCAGCCGTACTTTGAGGTGCAGATGCTGGCGCACGATTACGAGCGCATTACGCCCTGGGATGGGGCTTCGGGGAATGCGTTGTTTGTCTGTGTGAAAAAAAACCAAGACACGCGTTGAGCCTGCCTTGAGTCAGCCTGGTCAGTCCTTGATGGCGTCGGCGAACTGCCCTATGGCGCCAACGACACGCTGTGCCTCATCACGAATTTTCAGCATGACCTCGCCGGCCCGGTTGGCCAGTTGCACGCCCTGTTCGGACTTGTTCTTGCTATCGCTCATGCCATTCACGGCACGCTGGGCCAGCTCCATGTTTTGCAGCACTACATCGTTGATTTCGAGTGTGGCTTGACTGGTTCTGGCAGCGAGATTGCGCACTTCATCCGCGACGACGGCGAAGCCGCGCCCCTGTTCACCGGCGCGGGCGGCTTCAATGGCAGCATTGAGGGCCAGCAGGTTGGTTTGCTCGGCGATGCCGCGGATTACCTGAACAATACTGTTAATCCGTTCAGACTGGTTGCCCAACGCGTTGATATGGCCTGAAACATGCTCCAATTCCGAGGCGATTGAGCGCACAATCTCGACGGTTTCCTGCACGGTTTCGGATCCCATCTTGGAGCTTTGGTCTGTTTCAGCGGCGATCTCGAAGGCCAGGCTGGCTGCTGATGATTCGGCATGGCGTCTTTCGACCTGGCTGGTAATGTCACTGGCAAACTTGACCACGCCATACAGCTTTCCGCTGGTGTCATAGAGAGGGTTGTAGGTTGCCCGCAGCCATATTGTTTGACCGTTACGCGTGACGCGCTTAAAGCGATCAGACAGGTACTCACCTTTATTCAGACGCTGCCAGGCGAGCTGGTAGTCCCTGCTGGCGGCGGTTTCGGCGTCGCAAAATATACGATGATGCTTGCCTTTGACTTCCTCAAGCCGGTAGCCCATGGTTTTCAGGAAGTTCTCGTTGGCATCAACAATCTCGCCGTTGAGGGTGAACTCAATCACGGCCATGGAGCGATTAATCGCGTTCAGCAAGCTCTCGTGCCGCTGCTCGGCTATCATCGCCCGGGTGATGTCGGTGGCCAGTTTGATGACTTTGATGACGTTGCCTTGCTGGTCCTTGACGGGGATGTAGCTGGCCTCAAGCCAGATGTGACGACCATCTTTCGCTACGCGCATGAAACGGTCACTGAAGCTTTCGCCATTGCCCAGTCGCTGCCAGAAGCGCTGATAGTCATTGCTACCAGTCAGTTCCGGGGTGCAAAACAGGCTGTGCTGTTTGCCTCGAATCTCATCCAGACTGTAACCGACCACCTGAAGAAAAAGCGGATTGGCATTGAGAATGTCGCCCTTTGGAGAAAATTCGATCATCGCCATGGTCTGTCCAATGGCGTTGAGAATTTGATCCTGGATGGCGAGTTGCTGTGTGCTTTGTTGCAAGGCATGGCGAAGGCGTGATCCGAACATGGCTACCTCAATGGGCTTTTTTGTTGGCACGATTGGAGGGTCAACCAGGCCGATATCGAGGATATCGGCATGCCAGGTATTTGCTTGAGTCTGTGTGTAAAAACTATAGCTTGATTATTTGCCTGAGGGGTTTTCTTGAAAGAACCGCTGTATGGCGTCCGCGAAACGACTAAGTTGGATGGTCGATTTCAGTTTGAAGAGAATCGGCATGTCGTGCGCACTGCCGTTGCGCACGACATTAAGGGTAATCTGGTGGGACCCTGTAGGGGTCAATCCCAGCTCAAAGCCCCGCCAGTCTGATACTCGATGACCCGCGTTTCAAAGAAGTTTTTCTCCTTTTTCAGATCCATGATTTCGCTCATCCACGGGAAGGGGTTCACAGTGCCCGGGTATTCTTCCTTCAAGCCGATCTGGGTCAGACGGCGGTTGGCGATGAATTTGAGGTAATCCTCCATCATTGCCGCGTTCATGCCGAGCACGCCACGGGGCATGGTGTCGCGGGCGTATTCGATCTCCAGCTGGGTGCCTTGCAGGATCATCTGCGTGGCTTCGTCCTTCATGCTGGCATCCCACAGGTGTGGATTCTCGATCTTGATCTGGTTGATCACATCGATGCCGAAGTTCAGGTGCATGGATTCATCGCGCAGGATGTACTGGAACTGCTCGGCGACGCCAGTCATTTTGTTGCGGCGGCCCATGGACAGGATCTGGGTGAAGCCGCAGTAGAAGAAGATGCCTTCGAGAACGCAGTAGTAAGCGATCAGGTTGCGCAGCAATTCCTTGTCGGTCTCGACCGTGCCGGTGTTGAAGGTCGGGTCGGAGATCGAACGGGTGTACTTGAGGCCCCAGGCGGCCTTTTTCGCCACGCTGGGGATCTCGTGATACATGTTGAATATCGCGCCTTCATCCATGCCCAGCGACTCGATGCAGTACTGATAGGCGTGGGTATGGATGGCTTCTTCAAAGGCCTGGCGCAGGATGTACTGGCGGCACTCCGGGTTGGTGATCAGGCGGTAGACGGCCAGCACCAGGTTGTTGGCGACCAGCGAATCGGCGGTGGAGAAGAAGCCGAGGTTGCGCATGACGATACGGCGCTCGTCATCGGTCAGACCTTCGGGGTTTTTCCACAGGGCGATGTCGGCGGTCATGTTGACCTCCTGCGGCATCCAGTGGTTGGCGCAGCCGTCCTGGTACTTCTGCCAGGCCCATTCGTATTTGAAGGGAACCAACTGGTTGAGGTCAGCGCGGCAGTTGATCATCTGTTTGGCATCGACGTTGACGCGGGCGGCGGAGCCTTCGAGTTCGTCGAGGCCTTCCTGGATGTCCAGTTGATCGAGTGCAGCCTTGGCGCGGGCGATGGCGTCAGAGTCGTTGCTGGCGATCTGGCGGGCTTCAGCGACCTGTGTAGGGGCCGCGGTAGGCTCCGTTTCGGTGCCCTGTGTCGAGATGGAACTCGACACTCCCAGAGGAGGCGTAGTGGTTTCGGGTGTGTCTAGTTCGTCCCAGCTGAGCATGTGGTGGCTCCCTTTGGTCGCAGCTTGAAGCGGGAAGCTTGAAGCTGAAAGTTGTTTGGTGTGGCGGCTCGGGTGGCGCTTGGCGCTGTCTCGGAGCTGCTGTTGTTGGTGGGAGCTGCGGCCCCGCGGCGAAGGGTTTGGCCCTCTTCGCGACGAGGCCGTCGCTCCTACCGGTTAGGTGAATTCAAAAAGGCTTTTAGCTGGAAGCTGGAAGCTTGAAGTAAACCCTGTCGGTGCGGTCTGCTTCTTCCAGCTTCCAGCTCCAGCTGCCTGCGGCTGGTTATTGGCAGGCCTCGCAGTCTGGTTCGTCGATGGAGCAGGCCTTGGGCACCGGGGCGGGTCCGCCGCTGGAGACGGCGTTGAGTTTGCCGGTGTCGACGGTGGATTTCTCGGTGCTGGTGGCGGCCAGGGCGCGCAGGTAGTAGGTGGTTTTCAGACCGCGATACCAGGCCATGCGGTAGGTCACGTCCAGCGCTTTACCTGATGCACCGGCGATGTACAGGTTGAGTGACTGGGCCTGATCGATCCACTTCTGGCGGCGGCTGGCGGCCTCGACAATCCACTTGGTTTCCACTTCAAAGGCGGTGGCGTACAGGGCTTTCAAGTCGGCCGGGACGCGGTCGATCTGCTGTACCGAGCCGTCGTAGAACTTCAGGTCGTTGACCATCACCGGGTCCCACAGCTTGCGCGCCTTGAGGTCGCGCACCAGGTAGGGGTTGATCACGGTAAATTCGCCGGACAGGTTCGATTTGACGTACAGGTTCTGGTAGGTCGGCTCGATCGACTGGGACACGCCGGTGATGTTGGCGATGGTCGCGGTCGGGGCAATGGCCATGATGTTGGAGTTGCGGATGCCTTTCCTGGCGCGCTGGCGCAGGGGCTCCCAGTCCAGGGTCTGGCTGCGGTCGACGTCGATGTACTTGGCGCCGCGCTGCTCGGTAAGCATCTCCAGCGAGTCCAGCGGCAGGATACCCTGGTTCCATAACGAGCCTTCGAAGGTGGCATAGCTGCCGCGTTCCTCGGCCAGATCGCAGGAGGCCTGGATGGCGTAGTAACTGACTGCTTCCATCGACTGATCGGCGAAGGTCACGGCAGCATCAGAACCATAGGCGATGTGCTGAAGGTACAGTGCATCCTGGAAGCCCATGATGCCCAGACCCACTGGGCGGTGCTTGAGGTTGGAGTTTTTCGCCTGGGGTACCGAGTAGTAGTTGATGTCGATAACGTTATCCAGCATGCGCACGGCAGTCTTGATGGTCGCTGCGAGCTTGGCGGTGTCCAGCTTGCCGTCAACGATATGGTTGGGCAGGTTGACCGAGCCCAGGTTGCACACAGCGATTTCGTCGGCCGAGGTATTCAGGGTGATCTCGGTACAGAGGTTGGAGCTGTGGACCACACCGACGTGCTGCTGTGGGCTACGCAGGTTGCAGGCGTCCTTGAAGGTGATCCACGGGTGACCGGTTTCGAACAACATGCTGAGCATCTTGCGCCACAGGTCGCGGGCCTGGATGGTCTTGTGCAGCTTGAGCTTGCCGTACTCGATCAGCGCTTCGTAATACTCGTAGCGCTCCTCGAAGGCCTTGCCGGTCAGGTCGTGCAGATCCGGGGTGTCGGACGGGGAGAACAGTGTCCATTTGCCGTCCTCGAACACACGCTTCATGAACAGGTCGGGAATCCAGTTGGCGGTGTTCATGTCGTGGGTGCGACGGCGGTCGTCACCGGTGTTCTTGCGTAGCTCGAGGAATTCCTCGATATCCAGGTGCCAGGTTTCCAGATAGGCACAGACGGCGCCCTTGCGCTTGCCGCCCTGGTTCACGGCGACGGCGGTGTCGTTGACCACCTTGAGGAAGGGCACGACGCCCTGGCTCTTGCCGTTGGTGCCCTTGATATAGGCGCCCAGCGCGCGCACGTTGGTCCAGTCGTTGCCCAGGCCGCCGGCGAATTTGGACAGCATGGCGTTGTCGTGGATCGCATGATAAATGCCGGACAGTTCGTCTGGCACGGTGGTCAAGTAGCAGCTGGACAGCTGCGGGCGCAGGGTGCCAGCGTTGAATAGCGTAGGTGTAGAAGCCATGTAGTCAAAGCTGGAAAGCAGCTTGTAGAACTCCACGGCGCGGGCGTTGCGGTCGGCTTCTTCAATCGCCAGTCCCATGGCCACGCGCATAAAGAAGATCTGCGGCAGCTCGAAGCGCACGCCGTCCTTGTGGATGAAGTAACGGTCGTACAGGGTCTGCAGGCCAAGGTAGGAGAACTGCTGGTCACGGGTGTGATCCAGCGCGGCGCCCAGCACCTCCAGGTCGAATTCCTTCAGAGGTGCATCCAGCAGTTCCAGCTCGGCGCCCTTGTTGATATAGGCGGGTAGGGCCTTGGCATACAGCTCGGCCATTTCGTGGTGAGTGGCGCTGTCAGCGACACCCAGAAAGCCCAGGGCTTCGGCACGCAGGTTGTCCATCAGCAAACGGGCGGTCACGTGGCTGTAGTTCGGTTCGCGCTCGACCAGGGTGCGGGCGGTCATCACCAGGGCGGTGTTGATGTCCTGCTGGGTTACGCCGTCATACAGGTTTTTCAGGGTTTCGCGTTCGATCAGCTTGGCATCCACTTCGGCCAGACCCTCGCAGGCCTCGTCGATAATGGTGTGCATGCGGCCCATATCCAGCGGCACGCGGCTGCCGTCGGGCTGGGTCACGTTCAGCGTCGGGTGGGCTTCAACCGGCTGACGTGCCTGGCGTTGGCGGGAATGCTCTTCACGGTAGAGCACATATGCGCGGGCGACCTTCTGTTCGCCTGAGCGCATCAGTGCCAGTTCGACCTGATCCTGAATCTCTTCGATGTGCAGGGTGCCACCAGAGGGCATGCGCCTTTTGAAGATAGCGGTAATGGTCTCGGTAAGCTGATTGACGGTCTGGTGAATACGGCTGGAGGCGGCAGCCTGGCCACCCTCTACCGCCAGAAAGGCCTTGGTGATGGCGACCTTGATCTTGTCGTCGGTGTAGCCGACCAGGGTGCCGTTGCGTTTGATCACGCGAACCTGACCGGGTGCGGTGAGGTTGAGGTCGCTATCCAATCCGGTGGAAGGTGGCTGACTGTGCTGCGGGCTGGTGCTTGAAGTGGTACCGGATTGCATGGCGGTCTCCTTGCCAATCTTGAACGCTATATGTTGTGCTTGCTGTTTTGCCGGACAGTAATGCCCGAAATTCTGTGGCGCCATGCCCCAAGGCTATGCCGGCACTATTCTCAGGGTTCAGGTGTGGTTGACACATCCCTTGATAAAGGGCTGCATTAACTACATATAGACACCGATTAATTTGTTGGCACAAGATAGTGTGTATTATTCGGCTGTGCAAGTTCATTTTTTTACGCCAGGCTGATGGCCATGTGGTCTCATTCCAGCGGTGAAACCAGTATTTATGCTGCTTTGCGGTGATGTCATTCCTCTTTCTTTGGTCGTCAAAAAAACTCAGAAACACTATATATAGTGTTTCGGCTTATGCTGGCGTTCTGCTGCTGAAATAGGTGTTTTAGCGGCGCAGTTGCTACAATCCGATGCTTACGTCAGTGGGAGAGGAGTGTGGTCAGGTGGAAGCGGTGACAGAGCGCATATTGATTGTCGAGGACGACCTGAAACTGGCCGCCCTGATCGAAGCCTTTCTCAAATCCCAGGGGCTGGACGTGATTCTGCTGACCAGTGGCGCCGGTGCGGTCGAGCATATTCTGGCCAGCAACCCTGATCTTGTGGTGTTGGATCTCATGCTGCCGGGTGAGGATGGCCTGAGTATCTGCCAGCGTTTGCGTGGCGCCGGTTTTGTTCGGCCGATCCTCATGCTCACGGCCCGCAGTGACGATGAAGACCATATTCGCGGGCTGGAGTTGGGGGCCGACGATTACGTCAACAAACCAGTGCGCCCGCAACTGCTGCTGGCGCGTATCCGCGCGCTGCTACGACGCACCGTTGAAAGCGACAATGCCACGGACAAGCCAGTATCGCGTCTGACCTTTGGGGCGCTGGTGATTGATCATTCAAGGCGCGAGGCCTGGTTGAGCAATGAGCGTATCGATCTGACTGGTGCCGAGTTTGATCTGCTCTGGCTGCTGGCCAGCAACGCCGGTCGCATACTCAGTCGAGAGGAAATCTTTACCGCTCTGCGTGGCATCGAATACGACGGCCAGGATCGCTCGATCGATGTGCGGGTCTCGCGCATCCGTCCTAAAATCGGTGACGACCCGGATCTGCCGCGTTTGATCAAGACCGTGCGCAGCAAGGGCTATCTGTTTGTTGACGTTCAGCCCTGAGTTGCCATGAATTCGATCTTTCTGCGCATTTACGGTGGCATGCTGCTGGTTCTGATCACACTTTCAATGCTGGCACTCGTGAGCATTCAACTGGTCAACAGTGTGCGCGCAGAAGATTACCGAGAGCGCATGGCCAGCGGCACCTTTCGGTTGATGGCCGACAACCTGCGTCCGATGGACACCCGCGAGCGCTTGCGCGCACTGGCAGCCTGGAATCGCCTGATCGGCGTGCCGCTGGAGCTCAAATACCTCGATGAGCTGGATCTGGATACCGGCGATTGGTCGCGCCTACTGCGTGGCAAGGTCTTGGTCAGGGCCAACAGGCCAGCCCATGTGCAGGTCTACAGCCTGGTTGAACAACAGGATCAGGTGGTCTTGACCACCGAGATTCAGCGTATTACCGAGAGTCTTGGCCGTGCCACGCTGTATCTGATTGCCGATGAGCTGGTGCGCTTCCCTGAGTCTGATATGCCCGGGCAGTTGCAACGTCTGCGTCGCGACAAGGGATTTGGTTATCCGTTGATTCTGACCCGTATGGCCGAAACCGATCTGGACCCTGATCAGCGGCGTCGTCTTGAGGAAACCGATACGGTGATGACCCTGGGGCCGGACGGTGATTCAATCCTGCTCTACATGAAAATCCCCGATACACAATGGGTCTTGAGTCTGGGGCCCTTGTTTCAGATGAAGGATTATCCGCCCGAGATGCTGCTGATTGTCGGTTTGCTGGTCTTGTCCTTCGGTGGTCTGCTGATCTATTTGCTGGTGCGGCAACTCGAGCAGCGGCTGCAAGTACTGGAATCGGCCGCTACCTTGTTGACCCGGGGTGATCTGAATACCCGTGTCGAGGTTACTGGCCAGGACTCGGTCGGGCGCTTGGCCAAGGCGTTTAATGATATGGCCAGGCATTTGCAGCGGCTCATGTTGATTCAGCGGGAAATGATCGGCGCGGTTTCACACGAGTTACGTACACCGATTGCGCGGCTGCGTTTTGGTCTTGAAATGGTTGAAAACGCAACCAGCGAAACCGAGTTACAGACTTACATGCAAGGTATGGACGGTGATCTCAGCGAACTGGATAAACTGGTGGATGAGATCCTTACCTATGCGCGCCTGGAGCAGGGCGCCCCGGCCCTGACACTGGTGCCTGTGGATGTGCCGGCCATGGTTGAACAGATTGTTCGTGAGCTGGCACCCCTGGGGCAGCAGATCATCCTGCAGACCGTGGATCAGAGTTATGGTCGGGCCGGAGAGGTCGAGGCAGAGCGGCGCTACCTGCACCGGGCCATCAGTAATCTGGTGAACAATGCCTTACGGCATGCCACCAGTCAGGTTCGGATCACAACGCGAGTCGTATATGGGCGCTGTACCGTGCATGTCGAGGATGATGGGCCGGGCATTGAAGAGGAGCTGCGCGAGCGCATCTTCACGCCTTTTTTGCGCCTGGACGACAGTCGTACTCGCGCCTCAGGTGGCTATGGTCTGGGTCTTTCGATTGTCAAACGGGTGATCTACTGGCACAACGGACGAGCCCATGTGGGCCAGTCCGCCGCTTTGGGTGGAGCCGACTTCAGTCTGGAATGGCCGTTACGTCGAGGCTGAGCAGGCGGCTCAGCCGGTATGACCACCGACCAGCAGGCGGAAGGCCTGGTTGGCCGGGCCCGGATCCGGCGTGCGACCACAAATCAGATCGCAATATACCGCGCCCTCACCAATACGGATGATGAAGTAGGCCAGGCTTTCGGCGTCCATCTCCGGATTGATGCGTCCGGCTTCGATTTCCTGCTCGAACAAGGTACGCCAGGTTTCCATCAAGCGGCTCTGCAGACCTGAGATGTTGGAAGTCAGCAACTGGAGCGCCCATTGCGGCTCTGCCAGCATGAAATCATGCATGGCCTTGGCGTTGATCAGTGCAATGTTAATGTCGTTATAGATCTGCGCCAGGTAGTCAACACCTTTTAGATCAGGGTTTTCATTTGCACGTTCAATCGCCTGATCGTAGATGAACTTATACTGCGACCAGAGAATTTCACCCATCAGCAGGTCCTTGTTGCCGACCCAGCGCATCAGCGTGGCGCGGCCAATATTCAACTCTTCGGCCAACAACGACAGGTTCAGACGACGGCCTTCGAGCCACCAGCGGCGGGCCATGCGAAAGGCCGACATGGGGGTGGCGCGTTCATCGGACTTGCGTTGCGAGAGGGCCATGGCCAAGGGGGTTTGCTGACTGCTCATAGTGAATGCCTGTGTAAGAACCATAAGATCAATGCTGTCGCTATGGTAGCAAGGTTGATACCAAGATTAGAAGTGTCCCGCACATGAATCATTGACGATTTAACATGAAAAGCCTGATTTAAAGGCCGGACAGATCTGAATGAGGCAGAGCAGGCAGTCGTTTCAGCCACGACCAATGAAGGGCATGTGGGTTGCCATGATGGTCATGAACTGGATATTGCTTTCCAGCGGCAGACTGGCCATCTGGACTACCGCCTGAGCCACATGCTCGACGTCCATTACTGCTTCCACCTGAATCTCACCATTCGCCTGTGGCACGCCGCGCTGCATGGGTGCGGCCATCTCGGTGGCGGCATTGCCGATGTCGATTTGACCGCAGGCAATGTTGTAGCGTCGCCCATCCAGCGAGGTGGATTTGGTCAAGCCGGTCATGGCGTGCTTGCTGGCCGTATAGGGCGCCGAGTTAGGCCGCGGCGCATGGGCGGAAATCGAACCGTTATTGATGATGCGCCCGCCCATGGGCTCCTGGGCCTTCATGATCCTGAACGCCTGCTGGGTGCATAAAAAGGCGCCGGTCAGGTTGGTTTCAATGGTCGCCTGCCAGTGCTCGAAGCGCAGCTCCTCAATGGGTACGGGAGGCGCGCCGGTGCCAGCATTGTTGAATAGCAGATCAAGTCGGCCATAGCGTGCGTGGAGTGCGCTGAACAGCTGCTCTACTGACTCAGGCTGGCGCACGTCAGCGACAACGCACATGAGCTGGTCCCGCCGGTCACCAGCCTCTGCCTGCGTGGCTTCCAGGGTTTCGGCCCGACGGCCGCTGATCACTACCTGATAGCCCGCTCGCAGAAGTGCCAGGGCGGTGGCACGGCCTATGCCGCTACCGGCACCGGTGATCAATGCAACGGGGTTGGGGTTGGCAGACATGGTTTTCTCCAGACAAGGCCAAAGGCCAAGCATACCTGAAAAAAAAAGGCCGGCTACCCTGAGGAAGCCGGCCAAAATCAAGAACCTACAATGAAAACATCAACCTGGAATCAATTGATCCCTTTGCGTTGAACGCTCCAGCTGGAGCTGGTGCACAGACCGCAGCGGCTGCCGTAGAAGGTGCTCTGGGCATTGCCATCGTTCATCAGGTGAAAGCGGAACCAGGCGGTAGAGGGTCCGCGATAATCACCCCCGTTGCTGAGCGGTTCAAAGTGGCCGGCAAAGCGGCGCTCGCCCCAGAAGACCGGTACGTTGGCACGACGGAATACAGGGGCCGCATTAAGGGTGGGTGAAGCAATGGTGTCAGATCCGCCAGTCATCAGGAACATGGGGCCATTTTGCTGGCTCTGGGACGATGAGCGGTGACCCAGACCGATGGTATAAGGCTGAATCGGCCCGGTTGCGGAAACGCGATTGTCGCGGCCAGCCATGATGGAACCACCGCCGCCCTGGGAGTGACCCGAGGTGCCCACTCGGTTGAGGTTCAGCTTGCCGGCATAGGTGCCACTGGCGCGGCCGTTCTGCTGAACAAGGTAATTCAGGCAGTCGATCATGTCATTGCCTGAACCGGCGTTGCTGGTGCGCGCTGCGGCAACAACAAAGCCGTGGCTGGCCCAATGATTGAGCAGGCCGCTGTAAGAGCTTGGACCTGTGCCAGTGCCGTTACCCCAAAGAATGATCGGGTGGCGGCGGCCGGCTTCACCCAAGGTGCGCGGGCGGTAGATGGTGCAGCTTGGACCTTCATTGCCACTGGTCGTGGAGAAGGAGCCGGAACGGCTGAAATCGGATACCGAGGGGAAATCGGAGTTACCGCCGGATGGCGGAGGTGGAGTCGGAGTCGGGTTGCTGGCCAGAACACTGCCGGAGAACAGCAGAGCAGTAGCGATGACGCTGAGTTTGAGCTTAGGTGCGTTCATGGTTATCTCTCTCTTTTTGGCTTTATTTTTAGCTTGCTGTGCGCCTGTCAGTTAAAGAAGCAGATGCACTCGTCACACTGTCCAAGGTAGAGACAAACGTTTTGTGATGCAGTCGCCTATTCGGGTGAAATTTCCCCTGATTTCTGAAATAGCTGGCATTTATTGCCAAGATGTCTTGTTTTCGCGGTATTTGAATGAATATTCACTCGGCGTAAGCAATAAAAAAGGTCGGCACAGGGCCGACCTTTTCAGTACTGGTACCGCGTGGCTATCAGTTGATACCCTTTCTGCGAACTTCCCAGTCACGATCAGAGCAAAGACGGCAGTTGGAGCCGTAGAAGGTGCTCTGGGCGTTGGCATCATTCATCAGGTGGAAGCGATACCAGGCGGTGGCCGGACCACGGAAATCACCTGCATTGCCGGTGGGTACGAAGTGGCCAGCGCCACGGAGGTTACCCCAGAACACCGGCACGTTGGCGTTGTTGAACACCGGTGTACCGTTCAGAGTTGGGCTAGCCAGGGTGTCAGAGCTACCGGTCATCAGGAACATCGGACCATTCTGCTGGCGCTGGGAAGAGCTGACGTGACCCAGTCCCAGCACGTAGGGCTGGAAGGGCGCTGTCACAGTGATGCGGCTGTCACGGCCAGCCATGATGGTGCCGCCACCGCCCTGGGAGTGACCGGAAGCGCCAACCCGATTGACGTTCAGCTTGCCAGCATAGGTGCCGGAGCTGCGACCGTTCTGCTGTACCAGGTAGGTCAGACAGTCGAGCATTTCTTCACCCGAGCCGGCGTTGCTGGTGCGCGCAGCACCGACGACAAAGCCATGGCTGGCCCAGTGGGTCAGCAGGCTGCCGTAGGTGCTGGGAGAGCCGCCAGTGCCGTTACCCCAGATGATGATCGGGTGACGACGGCCATTTTCGCCCAGGGTGCGCGGACGGTAGATGGTGCAGCTTGGACCTTCGTTGCCACTGGTCGTAGCAAAAGGGCCGGAGCGGCTGAAATCGGATACTGATGGGAAGTCAGAGCCACCGCCTGAAGGTGGAGGTGGTGGGGGCGTGGGGTTGCTTGCGAGTACGCTGGTAGATAGCAGCAGGGCAGCAGTGATGCTGGACAGCTTTAAAGTTGAGGCTTTCATGTAGTGATCTCTCTGTGAGCTTGTTGTTTTTATTGCCTGACGCAGCGTTTGTCAGTAAGGACAAATTGCCACGCCTAAAGAAATGTATCTGTGCTCGCAGATGTATACACTCGCCTATTAGGGTGAATTTCAAGACACTTGTAGCAAATGATTGATTTTGAGCTAAGCGTAAAATTTGAGACAAGGTATTGCTCGGTGGGGCGGCCGTACTGGCCGCCCCTCTGATACAGCCAGGTGTGTTTAGTTGATGCCTTTCTTGCGTACTTCCCAGTCGCGGTCGGTACAAAGACTGCAGTTGCTGCCGTAGAAGGTACCCTCGGCATTGCCATCGTTCATCAGATGGAAACGGTACCAGGCGGTAGACGGGCCGCGATAATCCCCGCCATCCCCTACCGGCACAAAGTGGCCTGCACCGCGCAGGTTGCCCCAGAACACCGGTACGTTGGCATTGTTGAACACCGGGCGACCATTCAAGGTCGGGCCAGCGAGGGTGTCGGCGCTACCGGTCATCAGGAACATCGCGCCGTTCTGTCGGCTCTGGGAAGAGGAGCGGTGACCCAGGCCGAGGACATAGGGCTGGAACGGCGCTGTAACGGTAATGCGGCTGTCACGGCCGGCCATGATGCTGCCGCCGCCACCCTGGGAGTGGCCGGAAGCGCCAACCCGGTTGACGTTCAGCTTGCCAGCATAGGTGCCGGAGCTGCGACCGTTCTGCTCAACCAGATAGGTAAGGCAGTCGAGCATTTCTTCACCGGAACCGGCATTACTGGTGCGCGCAGCACCCACTACGAAACCATGACTGGCCCAATGTTCAAGCAGGCTGCCGTAAGTAGTCGGGCTGCCACCGGTGCCGTTACCCCAGATGATGATCGGATGACGGCGACCGTTTTCACCCAGTGTGCGAGGACGATAGATACGGCAGCTGGGGCCTTCGTTGCCACTGGTGGTGGCAAAGGGACCGGAACGGCTGAAGCTGGAAACCGGGGGGAAGTCGGAGACCCCACCACTTGGCGGCGGCGGTGGTGGTGTCGGGTTGCTGGCCATGACGTGGGTGGATAGCAGCATGGCGGCGGCAATGCCGCTGAGTGTTAACGCAGTCGATTTCATGATGATCTCTCTGTGAATTGTTGTTGTGCAATCAAAGCTGAGACTCAAGTTCATGTGTCTACAAAGCCTCAAGCTGAGACACAGGCTATATTCCACCAGTCTATGATGCAGTCGCCTATTTGGGTGAAATTTACGACAAAGATTGCATGTGGCTATGATTGGTGCTTATTTGATATCAATTTCGTTGGTTTAAAGTTGAATCAGGCCGGTTGGTGTGGCTTTTTTATCTCCTCTCCAGTCGCTGACGGTAGATTGAGGTGGCATTTATTTATTAGTGTCTTGCTATGAGACTATAAGTGATATTGAGGATTTGAGAGTTGTCGCTTGAACGGGTATCGGTAGCGCTGTTTGCTGCTCAGCACGAAGCGTATCACCGGGCCTTATGTACATGGCTGCCACAGGACAATGGTGCAGACGTCAATATGCACGCCAGGTGCGTCAGGCAATGACTTCCATTCGCACTCTTAAGCTTGTTCCAGAGCTTTTTCTGCCAGTACTGGATGCGTGCAACGGTGTGCATGACAAAGCCGTTGGGTTTCTGTCAGCTACTGTCTGATGCCCGTTGCCGCGAGTATAAAGGGGACGGAAATGCGTTTACCTTGTATCTGATACGGATGAGGCGAGTGTTTTTTTGTTGGGATGGTGCTGTTATCGCGTATCGCCACTGGGTTTTGTTGGCAACCTGTGACTGTCTCCAGACCGGCTGCCAACGGATAGCCTTTTCTGGAGGTCAGCTCGGCGTATGCTTAAGCTCAGTTGATGCCCCGGCTTTGTATTTCCCATTCGGGGTCAGTACATAAGGTGCAGTCACTGCCAGCGAAGATGCCCTCGGCATGCTGGTCATCCATCAGGCGATATCGAAACCAGGCTGTAGAAGGGCCGCGATAGTCGCCACCATTGCCAATCGGTTCGAGGTGACCGGCATCGAGCAGGTTGCCCCAAAAAACCGCTACGTTGGCGTCAACGTAAGTCGGGCGTCCGTTCAGGATTGGACTGGCCAGTCGGTCGGAGGAGCCGGTCATCAGGAACATTGGCCCATTCTGTTGGCTATGTGATGAGCGTAGGTGCCTCAGTCCACGAATATAAGGCTGCATGGGTACGGTGGTGATAATGCGGCTGTCACGCCCAGCCATGATGGCGCCGCCGCCCCCTTGCGAATGACCCGACGCGCCGACCCGCTCAAGGTCCAGCTTGTTTGTGTAGGTGCCGGAGTCGCTGTTGTTCTGTTGTTCCAGATAATTCAGGCAATCAATCATTTCCTCGCCATTTCCGGCCATGATGGTGCGCGCTGCGGCAACCACAAAGCCATGGCTGGCCCAGTGGTCCAACAATCTCCTGTAAATGAAGGTAGAGGCGCCAGTGCCATTGCCCCAGAGGATGATGGGGTGCCGAATGTTGCTGGTACCAAGATTGCGTGGTCGATAAATTCGACAGTTCGGGCCTTCATTGGCGCTGGTGGTTACAAATGGACCTTTGGCTGCGAAATCGGATGCGGGAGGAAAGGCTGAATCCGCACCTGGGGCGGGCGACGACATGGCGGACGTGTCGGCCAGAAGGGATGTGGATACTACCAAGGCAGCAATCCAGGCTGTCAGTGCGAGGCGGATTGGAATCAATGTATTCTCGTCTCTAGATGGTAAGGCTTTCTTTATTGAGTGTTTATTGCTCACTTAATTCAAGATGATCGGGCTGTTTATGTATCTTGACTCTCGCCCAGTCCAAAACGGCCAACCCTTTATAGGTTGGCCGCTCCGAGAGATCAGGCTTGTTTGACGCTAAACCTCAGTTGATGCCTTTGCGCTGTACAACCCAGTTGCGGTCAGTGCACAGGCGGCAACTGCTACCGTAGAAGGTTGCTTGTGCATTGTTATCACCCATCAGGTGATAACGGAACCAGGCCGTTGCGGGTCCACGGTACTCGCCGCCATTGCTGGCAGGTTCAAAGTGACTCACGCTGCGACGCTCACCCCAGAAAACCGGTACGTTGGCGTTGCGGAAAACCGGCGCTGCATTCGAGCTGGGAACAGCGATGGTGTCGCCGCCGCCGGTCATCAGGAACATGGGGCCGCTTTGCTGGCTCTGTGAACTGGAACGGTGGCCCAGACCAATGGTGTAAGGCTGGATCGGTCCTGTGACAGTAACGCGATTGTCACGGCCGGCCATGATGGAACCGCCGCCACCCTGTGAGTGACCGGATGTGGCTACACGGTTGACGTTCAACTTGCCGGCATAAGTGCCACTGGCCCGACCATTCTGCTGCACCAGATAATCCAGGCAGTCGATCATTTCAGTACCGTCACCGGCATTTGAAGTACGTGCGGCAGCCACGACAAAGCCATGGCTGGCCCAGTGGGTCAGCAACCCGCTATAACCACTGGGTGAGCTGCCGGTACCGTTGCCCCAGAGAATGATTGGGTGACGGCGGCCTGATTCGCCCAGCGTGCGGGGTCGAAAAATGGTGCAGTTGGGGCCTTCGTTAGCGCTGGTTGTGGAGAAGGAGCCTGAGCGCGCGAAATCTGAAACGGACGGAAAGGCCGTTCCTGTTCCTGGATTCGGGGTAGGCGTCGGCGTGGGCGTAGGGTTGGAAGCCAGGGCATTGGCAGACAGCAGCAGTCCAAGGGCCAGACCAGTCAGTTTGAATACAGACATGTTCATTAAAAGCACCTATTCAGGTTTTATTGTTGTACTTGTTTGGATGCGGAACACACTGGACTGCTGAACCGATTACAGTGCCCGCGCAGGTGAATGTATGCCTGTGCAGGTGAATATGATCTCGCCTGATTGGGTGATCCTGTTGATACGCCAAGGCTGTCCGTATCAGGGTTTCTCGGGCGAGCGCGCACTGACACCGGACAGGGTGGCAAAAGAGGTGTCCTTGGCCGTCAGCAGAAAATCCTGCAGGTAGGACATCTCCAGCATGTCATCCCGTACTGCGGCATACAGGGTGCCGAACAGGCCGTCGGCCCCCAGCGGCCTTGCGCTGACATAACCGCGTTGCAGATACTCGGCCATGGCCCAGTTGGGCAGGCAGCAGACGCCGCGGCCAGAGGCGACCAGTTGCATCATCATGACGGTCAGTTCGGCGTTGCGCACGGCGGCGGGTGATACGCCTGCGGGATCAAGAAAATGCTTGAAGATATCCAGTCGCTCACGGTCCACGGGGTAGCTGATCAAGGTTTCTTCTGCCAGATCGGCAGGTTCAATATGGCTGCGGTTGACCAGCGGATGCTGGTTACTGATCGCCAACAGGGCTTCATAGGTAAACAGCGGTATATAGCTGATGCCGTTGATTTCCTGTGGATCGGAGGTGACCACCAGGTCGAGTTCGCCACGGGCCAGGGCTGGCAGCGGGGCAAAAAAGAAGCCAGAGGCAAAGTCCACTTCGACCTCGGGCCAGGCGTTACGGAACTGGTCGATGGTTGGCATCAGCCATTGGAAGCAGCTGTGGCATTCAATCGCCATATGCAGGCGCCCGGCCTGGCCACCTGACAGGCGCTGCAGATCCCGTTCGGCCTGACGCACCTGGGGTAGCAGGCTGTCGGCCAGGCGCAGTAGCCGTAGTCCTGCACTGGTAAAGCGTACCGGTTTGCTTTTGCGCACGAACAGCGGCAAGCCGAGCTTTTCTTCCAGATCCTTGAGTTGATGGGATAGCGCCGACTGTGTCAGATGCAATCGATCAGCCGCTTCGACCAGACTTTCCGCTTCGCGCAGGGTGGCCAGGGTGCGCAGGTGGCGTAGCTCGAGCATGGCGGACTCCAACAGCATGAATGAAATCGAAGTTTAGCATTAAAAAGATGAGTTTGATTCAGCTCTTGCTGGAGCCGACCATAGCGCCAGGATAAAACAACTCTGGAGAAGGTTATGGCTTTGGCACACTCGCTGGGATTCCCCCGCATCGGTCGCGACCGCGAATTGAAAAAGGCCCTGGAAGCCTTCTGGGCTGGCAAGGTCGATCAGCAGGCATTGTTACAAACCGGGAGAGAACTCCGCGCAGAGCACTGGCAAGTGCAGGCCGATGCCGGTCTGCAGCTGGTACCTGTGGGCGATTTTGCCTGGTACGACCAGGTGCTGACCCATAGCCTGATGCTCGGCGCCGTGCCGCCCCGCTTTGCCACGGACCAGGCACCAACGCTGGATACGCTATTCCATATGGCCCGCGGCGTCAGTCAAGGCGGTAAGCAGACCTTCGCCTGCGAGATGACCAAGTGGTTTGATAGCAACTATCACTATCTGGTCCCCGAGTTCAGCCAGGATCAATCCTTCAGCCTGCAATGGACACAACTCTTTGAGGAGGTGGCCGAGGCGCAGGCGCTGGGTCATGCGGTCAAGCCGGTGGTATTGGGACCGCTGAGTTATTTGTGGCTGGGCAAGGTCAAGGGCTTGGCCTTTGACAAACTGGAGTTGCTGGACAAGTTGCTGCCAGTCTATGTGCAGATCTTCAATCGGTTGGCAGAGCAGGGTGTGCAGTGGGTACAGATTGATGAGCCAGCGTTGGTGTTGGATTTGCCAGCGGACTGGAAGGCAGCCTTTGAGCGTGCTTACAACGTGCTGCAGCGTGCGCCGCTGAAAAAGCTGCTGGCCACCTATTTCGGCGGTCTTGCAGATAACCTCGGGCTGGCTTGCATGCTGCCGGTGGAGGGCCTGCATGTGGACCTGGTGCGTGCGCCCGAGCAGTTGCCGCTGATTCTCGACCGCTTGCCAAGCTATAAAGTGTTGTCGCTCGGCGTGGTGAACGGCCGCAATATCTGGCGCTGTGATTTGACTGCGACGCTGGCACAGCTGCAACAGGCCCAGGAGCGATGGGCTGAGCGGCTTTGGGTCGCGCCCAGCTGTTCGCTGTTGCACAGCCCGGTCGATCTGCGGCGTGAAGATCAACTGGATGAGGAGTTGCTGGGTTGGTTGGCCTTCGCCACCCAGAAAGTCGGCGAGGTCAGTCTTCTGGCCCAGGCGCTGAATGCACCGGAGAGCCCGACAGTGCGTGCAGCATTGGACGCCTCTGATGTGCTACAGCAGGCACGTCGAGAGTCGGCGCGCATCCATGACCCGGCTGTGGCCCGACGCCTGGCGGCGGTGCAAGCAGGCGACTACCAACGCCAATCAGCCTACCCACAGCGTGAGTGGCTACAGCAGCAGAAGCTCAGGTTGCCGGCCTGGCCGACGACAACCATTGGCTCCTTTCCGCAGACTGCAGAGATTCGTGCCAGCCGGCAGGCGTTCAAGCAGGGTCGGATTGACGAGGCCTGCTATGTGGCTGCCATGCACGCGGAGATCGAACTGGTCGTTCGTGAGCAGGAAGCCTTGGGTCTGGATGTACTGGTGCATGGTGAAGCCGAACGTAATGACATGGTCGAGTACTTTGGTGAGCAACTCAAAGGCTATGCCTTTTCCCGTTATGGCTGGGTGCAGAGTTATGGCTCACGCTGCGTCAAACCGCCGATCATTATTGGCGATATCAGTCGTCCACAGCCGATGACCCTGGACTGGACGCGCTATGCTCAGAGTCTGACCGGCAAGCCGATGAAGGGCATGCTGACCGGGCCGGTGACCATGCTCATGTGGTCCTTTCCGCGCGAGGATATCAGCCGTGAGTTGAGTGCGTTGCAACTGGCGCTGGCGATTCGTGACGAGGTGGTGGACCTGGAGGCGGGCGGTATTGGCATTATCCAGATTGACGAGCCGGCTTTTCGTGAAGGTCTGCCGCTGCGCGCCGCCGCGCAACCGGCGTATCTGGACTGGGCGGCGCGTGCCTTTCGTTTGAGCGCCAGTGGTGTACAGGACAGCACGCAGATTCATACCCATATGTGCTACAGCGAGTTCAATCACATTCTGGATGCGATTGCCGCCATGGATGCCGATGTGATCACCATCGAGACGTCGCGCTCGGATATGGAGCTGCTTGAGGCGTTCTCGACGTTCGCCTACCCGAATGCCATTGGGCCGGGCGTGTATGACATCCATTCACCCCGTGTGCCGCAGGTAGCGGAGATCCTGCGGTTGCTGCGCAAGGCGGCCAGGGTGGTGCCCGCAGAGCGCCTGTGGGTCAATCCCGATTGTGGCTTGAAGACCCGTGGCTGGCCGGAAACCCGTGCGGCACTGACAGCTATGGTCCAGGCAACACGGCAGCTGCGCCGTGAGACAAGCGTCACCTCGTCGTATTCTGCTTCTACCGCGAGGGCGCAGCCTGTAGAGTAGCGGCCGGTAAATCAGGCTGGAGCCAGACCATGCAGGAATTGTTGTTGCACTGCCGTCCCGGATTTGAGGGCGAGGCCGCTGCTGAGATGCAGGAACTGTCCGCCATGCAGGACATCGCTGGCTATGCCGTGACCCGAGAGGGTTCGGCACTGGTGCGCTTTGTCTGTCCGGAAGAGGGCGATGCAGCCCGATTGATGCGCAAGCTGGATTTCCAGCAGCTGATCTTTGTGCGGCAGTGGGCCTTGGGCAGTTGGCTGGATGTGCCGGTCGAGGATCGCATATCGCCGATCATTACCGCCTGCTCCAAGGGGCCGATTGCCTCCAGTTTCTGGCTGGAAACCGCCGACACCAACGACGGCAAGGCCATGGCGGCGCTGACCAAGAAGCTCAGCCGACCATTGGAATCGGCCCTGCTTAAAACGCGTTTCGTGCGCCCGAGCAAGGCGGATGCACCGCGTCTGCACTTGTGCTTCGAGAGCGGCGAACGGATCTTTGTTGGTTGGTCCTGGGCCAACAACGCCGCGCCCTGGCCCATGGGGATTCCGCGTCTCAAGGTGCCGCGTGATGCGCCCAGCCGTTCAACCCTGAAGCTGGAAGAGGCCTGGCATCATTTCATTCCGCGTGATGAGTGGGACAGCCGCCTGGCGCCAGGTATGCATGCTGTGGATCTGGGCGCCGCCCCGGGTGGCTGGACCTGGCAAATGGTCAACAGGCACATGAAAGTGGTGGCTGTAGACAACGGTCCGATGGCACAAAGCCTCATGGACAGTGGGCAAGTAGAGCACGTACAGGCCGACGGCTATGTCTACAAGCCCGCGCGTTCGATGCACTGGATGGTCTGCGATATCGTCGACAAGCCGGCACGCTCCAGTGCCTTGTTGGCGCGCTGGGTGGGCCGTGGCTGGTGTCGTGAAGCCATAGTCAACTTCAAGCTGCCGATGAAGCGCCGCTACTATGAGGTGCTGCAGTGCGTGGAGCATGTGCAGGAGGCTCTGGATGAGGCGGGTATCACGGCAACCATCGCCTGCAAACAGCTATACAGTGACCGTGAGGAAGTAACCTGCCATGTGCGGGTTTTGCACGATGGCAGTTACAAGGTCAATGAGCGCTCAACGCGTGACTAGAGGGGTTCGAGCAGGGTAATCCGCTCTTCTTCCTGCAGCATGGGAGCAAACGCGCTGATGCTGTCAATGCGCGCCTGGGAGTTCTCCCAGCGTTCCCAGGAATGGCGGTTTTGCCAGGTAACCACCACCACACGGTGGTTGGGGCGCTCCAGATCCCGGAACGACTCACCGGAAATAAAGCCGGGTGATTGGATGGCTTGTTGCAGCACCTCGCGGGCGACCTGTTCGTAGGGTTGTTCCAGACCTTCGGCAATGACGCGTTCGATCAGTACTTTGATCATCGGGCAGTCCTTAATACAAGAATAATGGTGGGTGTCTTTGTGACACCTCCCTATTAGTGTCGGCTTTGCCAGCGTCACTGGCAAGGGGGTAAGCTATTGCCGATTATGGTTTTTTTCAAATGAGTGGATCATGTCTGACAGCAGCCAAGCAAAGCAACTGGATACCCGCGGGTTGATGTGCCCTGAGCCTGTGATGTTACTGCATAACGCAGTACGTGATCTGGCCGTGGGTGAGAACCTTGAGGTATTGGCGACTGATCCTGCCACTCAACGGGACATTCCACGCTTCTGCACCTTTCTCGGTCATCAGTTGCTCAGCGCCTCGGAAGAGGCCGGTGAATACCGTTATCTGATCTGCAAGAAAACCTGACCTCCTTCAGTTGCTGTCCTGATTACCCGGCGACTGCCAGCCAGGTTGCCCCGGCTGCATCTGACAAGCGCCTAGGACCTGCTGCCAGGCCAGACTGTGTTGCTGCACACTGTCCTGATAGGTTTGCCAAAGCGCAAGTAATTCACTGAAGTACTCGGCATTGGCCGGTGTTATGCCGGGCACGTCGGCGAGTGCAGTCAGAGTGGCATGCCAGGGTTGGCCAAGGCGTTGTACCTGAGCCATTTGCGGCTGAATGTCGCCGGCGTAAAAGGTCGCAAAGACAGTCAGCAGAATGCGTGATGTCGCCGTTGGTTGACCCAGTGGGCAGAGTTGTTGCGCCTGACGGCTCTCGAGCATGATCACGGCTTGCTGCAAAGCGTGGGTCAGGCGCGTGAGACTGTGGATCAGTTGGCTGCTGCGCTGGCTTTGTTGCAGGGCCTGGAAATAGTCTTCGAGTGATGCCCGATCTGGCGGTAACTGTGCTGGCAGACCATTGCCAACCTCTATCAGTTGCTGAAGTGCAGTGAGGGCATTTCGGTCCTCCAGCGGCTGTCGGCTCAGGGGCAGGGGCTGGTCGTCAAAACGCAGGTAATACTCGAATTCAGGGCTGGCATTCAACGCATTCCAGAACACGGCCGGCAAGGCGGCGCGCTTTTCTTCAGCAATCGCACTCAGGTCGCTGCGCAGCTGTGCGCGGTCCTCATCCTCGGCCAGTACCTTCAGACAATCATCAATGGCCTGAATCAAGGCGCCGTCAAAAGCCAGTCGGTGCTGCCAGGGCATGACCTTGCCCAGGCTGCTGTTTCGCTCGCTGACCCGTTGCTGCAGGGTCTGACAGCGCCTGGATTCGACCAGGAGTTCAAGCAGGCCAATACGCTGCTCAGGTATCTCAAGCAGGCGCAGGCGTCGCTCTGGCAGGCGATACTGACTCAGACGCTCGACATCGAAGGACTGAACGGGGTGGTTCAGCACACGGCCAACCCGTTCAAGGTAATTGTCAATTTGCCGGTTGGCTTCTGGTGTGCGCTCGCAGGCGCTCAGCAACCAGGCCAACAGGCAGAGTAAAAGCCGTGCCCTCATTCGCTATCTCCCCTGCAATGCCGAGAGTATGGCATGGCCGCTGGTAACTGACCGGGGCAGGGCGTTACCGGAGTTGTCCGCTAGTGCGAAGACTTTCCTGACGGCGGCGCTGTTTGCTGACCCAGGCCAGGCGCAGGGATAGAAATAACGCTGCCGCGCTCAGACCGATGATCAGCCCCTGCCAGAAACCGGCTGGCCCCTGGGCTGGCCCGAACAGGTCAGTCAGGCCCAGTACATAGCCGCTGGGCAAGCCGATCAGCCAGTAGGCTACCAGGGTCAGCAGCATGGGCAGGCGCGTATCCTGATATCCGCGCAACGCCCCGGCGCAGGCGACCTGAATGGCGTCCGAGACCTGATACAGGGCGGCATAGACAAATAACTGGGCCGCCAGCTGAATAATCGCCTGATCATCGGTATACAGATAGGGAATCCAGTCGGCCAGCCCCCACATCAGGGCGGCGGCCAGCAGGGCAAAGACCAGCGCCACGGCCATGCCCATCTTGGCAGCGAACAGTCCGGCACGGGCGCCGTTCAGGCCGAGGCTGTGGCCTACCCGCACGGTGATGGCCAGGCCGAGACTGAAGGGCACCATAAAGGTCAGCGAGGAAAAGTTCAGGGCCACCTGGTGGCTGGCCACCACCACGGCGCCCAGACCGCCAATCAGCAGGGCGATCACGCAGAACATGCTGGTTTCGGCAAACAGCGCGATGCCGATCGGCAGGCCCAGTCCCAGCAGGTGACGCTGATCGCTCCAGCGTGGCCAGTCAAAACGCTCAAACAGGCCGGTGACAGTGAAGCGCTTGGCCCCTCTGAGGTAGACCAGCATGCAACCAAGCATGAACCACATGACCAGTGCGGTCGCGACACCGCAACCGACGGCGCCCATGGCCGGAAAGCCGAGCTTGCCGTAGACCAGCACATAGTTGGCCGGCACGTTCAGGATCAGACCGAGAAAGCCGATCAACATGGTCGGTTTGGTTTGTGACAGGCCATCGCTGAGGCCGCGCAAGGCCTGATACAGCGCCACCGCAGGAAAGCCCAGGGCAACCGCCTGCAAGTAGCCGACCGTGGTCGGGATCAGCTGCGGCTCGACGGCCATCCAGTGCAGTATGGGTTCCACGGAAAACAGAAAGGCGGCGCACAGGCAGCCGATAAACAGACCGAGCCAGGCGCCCTGGCGCACCAGTGAGCCGCTCTGCTGATCACGGCCGGTACCGCTGTTGGCGGCGACCTTGGAGGTGATGATCATCAGCACGCCAGTCAGAAACAGGAAGGCCGGCACCCAGAAGGCATTGCCCAGAGCCACGGCGCCCAGGTCTACAGCGCTGACCCGGCCGGCCATGGCAGCGTCGACAAAACCGAGCAGGGTATGCGCCATCTGTGCGGCAATGATCGGCAGGGCTAGCCAGATCAGCGCACGTAATTCTGTTACACTGCGGCGTCGATAGGTGCCGGACTCTGGGCTGCTCATAAGGGGGATCAGTCTGGGTGAAAAGCGCCCCATCCTAACAACTTGCCCGATATTGTCCAGCCATCCATGAAACATCAAAGTCAGGACCTGATCCGTCTGTTTGAAACCTGCTTCGCATGCGATTACAACACTATTCTGGTGGGTGGTGGTGACGAGCCTGAGTATCTTCCTGCGGACGTCACATCGGCACAGCACAGAATCATTTTTACCCGTGACTACTTTCGTAGTGCTTTGCATGAAATAGCGCATTGGTGCGTGGCTGGTGAGCAGCGCCGGATGCTGCCGGACTTTGGTTACTGGTATGCGCCTGATGGGCGAAATGCCGAGCAACAGCACCAATTCGAGCGGGTTGAAGTCAAGCCCCAGGCATTGGAATGGCTATTCTGTGCGGCTGCCAGACATCCCTTCAGTGTAAGCCTGGACAACCTTAACGGTGAGTCAACCGATTCAGGGCCTTTTCAGCGCAGCGTACATACGCAGCTGCTGAGCTATCTGGACCAGGCGATGCCTGAGCGACCAGGACGCTTTATTGATGTACTGATCGATACCTATCGTCCGGGCTTGCCTCTAAGCCGTGCAGAGTTTGACATCGATCTATCTCAGGCCTGAGTACGCGCCAGCATATTAGCTGTCGCTGAATCCAACACCTGTCTAGAATGAGTGCAATGTCGAATATGCCCCTTTTTTACTGATCTGGAGATGTAATGGACTATCGCTCCTATGAGTGGAGAATCATTGTTTGCCTGATTCTGCTGCTGATGTTCATCCAGCTCGGGGGCTATTTTGTTGTGTTACAGTCAAATCGCACGATTGCGACTGCGACGCTTGATGGCGAACTGGAAACCGGCGCTCAGGTTATCGATCGTTTGCTGACCCTGCGCCATGAACGGATAAAGCAAGCCTCTCAGGTGCTCGCCCGAGACTTTGGTCTGCGTCAGACTCTGGCTAACGGTGACCTGGCTACGGTTCGCTCCATGCTCGAGAATCACGGGCAGCGCATGGACGCATCGCTCGTCATGCTCACTGATCCTGACCACCAACTGATCACTGCGGTCATGCCAAAGGGCGGTGCTGTCCCTGAGGACGTGGACGTTAACGTGCTGATAACTGCCAGTCTGGGAGCGCATATCGTTGCTCTTGGTGGCGATCCGACGCAGGTCTATCAACTTATCAGTACACCGATTATGTCGCCTGATCTTAGCGCTCGCTTGGTCCTCGGTTTTGCCCTGGATGAGGCTTTCTTGCGTGATCTGGGGCAGCTCAATGATTTGGATATCAGTCTGTTGGTGCGCTCGGCAAAGGGTCAGTGGGAAGGGCGTTCCAGTACCCTGCCCAGTGCGGTAGTCGAGCAGGTGACTGCCAACCTGGAGCAGCACCAGCGAGGTAAATGGCGGTTGGACGCGCCTGGGCAGCGTTATCAAATGCGCAGTATCCCATTGCATGCCAACGGTGAAATTGAATTGCTTATGGTATTGGGCTTGTCATTGGAGCGTGCACTTGTGCCCTACCAGAAAATGGAGCGGGTGATACTTGCCATGCTGGCTCTCGGCCTGATTCTTTCGGCGCTGGCAGTGTACTTCGTAACCCGGAATATGATCGCCCCGCTCAATCGCATGGCCCACTTGGACAGTCTGACAGGGCTGGCAAATCGCAGGTTGCTTAGTCTCGCCCTGCAGCGCACCGAAGCAGAACGCATTCGCGCGGGTACGCCTTACGCGGTGTTCATGCTTGATCTGAACAAATTCAAGGCATTGAACGATACTCACGGGCATGCCACAGGTGATCTGATTCTCAAGGAAATTGCCCAGCGCCTGCGTAATTCGCTGCGCAGCACGGACACGGTTGCGCGTCAGGGTGGTGATGAGTTTGTGGTACTGCTGCCGGGTGCCTCTGAAGAAACTGTCGAGCGGATGGCAGATAAAGTGGTCAGCGCGATAGTTCAGCCCATTGATATAGAAGGTGATACCTATAACATTGGGGTTAGCCTGGGCGTTGCCGTTGCCAGTGCGTCCAGTACGCTGGCACCTGAGCAGCAGCTCCATCTTGCCGACAAGGCGCTCTATCGTGCCAAATCAAGCGGGGTGGGATACTTTCTCGCGAGCAAACTGACAGCCGAGTCCAAGGGATCAGAATCTATTGATTGAGCCTTGGCAGAAAAGATCAAAGATGGATTGCGGGCAACATGCCCTTGGCATTTACCTGCCCGAATGCCTTTCTGAGTCTGTTGCGTTCTGTTTTTGATCAGGGCGTAGCAAAGGATAAAGATAACCACGAGCGCTGATACATGCAGATCGTTGCTGACGAAAACATTCCATTACTCGATGCGTTTTTCGGTTCGTTCGCTCAGATCATACGTCTGCCTGGAAGGGGGATAAAAACGTCTGACCTTGTGAACGCCGATGTATTGCTGGTTCGCTCGGTGACCAAGGTAACGGCCGAGATGCTGTCGGGTACCCCGGTGCGCTTTGTTGGTACTTGTACCATTGGTACCGATCACCTTGATATGAATGGCCTCACCGCGGCCGGTGTGACGGTTGCCAGTGCGCCGGGCTGCAATGCTCGTGGTGTCGTTGAGTATGTTCTTAGCTGCCTGCTGACACTGTCTGAACGTACAGGTCAATCTTGGCGGGAGCGGACAGTCGGTATCATTGGGGTCGGTGAGGTAGGCCGCAGGCTGAGCGATACCTTGGATGCACTGGGGGTTCGGACGCTGCTGTGTGATCCACCGCGTGCCGAACAAGGTACAGCTGGGCTGGTGGATTTACAGACCCTGCTTGAACATGCCGATGTGATCAGTTGTCATGTGCCCCTGTCGGATCGTGGTGCGCATGCAACGCGCCACCTGCTGGATCGCCAACGCCTGACGGGACTGTCGCAGGGCGCCTGGCTGATTAACAGTAGTCGCGGTCCTGTGGTTGATAATGCCGCCTTGCTCGACGTGTTGAATGCCCGCCCTGATGTGCAGGTGGCACTGGATGTCTGGGAGTATGAGCCGGATGTTGATGTGCGGTTGGCGGCGCGTTGTGCACTGGCCACACCGCACATTGCCGGTTACAGTCTGGATGGCAAATTGCGCGGAACGGCGCTTATCTATCAGGCACTCTGTGCCCACCTGGCACGACCGGCCGAACTGCAATTGTCGGACTTGGCCAGCTCGGCGGGTTTGACCCGGCTGGCATTCGATCCCGCGACCGAGCCTGACTGGTTGCTGAGTCGCGCCCTGCGCTGGGTATACGATGTCCGGGATGACGATGCGCGGCTGCGGGAGATGTTGCAGCGTCGTCTGGACGCCGCTGACCGGCGTAGTGGCTTTGATCAACTGCGTCGTGACTATCCCCTGCGGCGAGAAATGAAGTCTCTCAGGGTGAATACTGCCGGCCTCACTGAAGAGGCCCAGAGGCTATTACGTGCAGCTGGCTGTGAACTGGATCAGCAGGCCTGACGGCTTAGCGGTTGCAGATTGAGGTTGCCGCGTTCCAGTGCTTCGCAGGCATCCTGAATCATTTGTTCGGTAATGGCGATTTCACGTCCTTGCTCATCGATCAACCAGCCGCCAGTCAGTTGCGCGGGGTGCAGCACGATACCAGCCTGGCTATCAAGCCTTTGCTCTGTGTGTACGCTCATGGTGTTCTCCATTTTGGGCATCCGGGTTGCGTGATCCGGTGCTGTGCTGCCCCGGATAAATGCAGGATATGGCACTGAAATGACCGTTGTATGACAGCTTTTTCCGAGGTTAATGAACAATGTTGCAGCAATTCAGGCTGGGCCTGCTGATCAATCCGTTGGCCGGGTTGGGTGGCCAGGCCGCACTCAAAGGCTCTGATGGTGTCGCCGCACAGGCCCTGGCCATGGGAGTGGTACCGCAGGCACAGCGGCGGGTCAGGCAGGCCCTTGAGGTGCTGCTGCCGTTGCGTGAACGTCTGAAAATACTCACGGCGCCCGGTTGCATGGGCGCGGATCTACTGGCTGAGATGGGCTTTGAATTTCAGGTGATAGGTCACTTGAGCCATGCTGAGACCAACGCCTTGGACACCGAGCGGTTGGCTGTTGAATTGCAGGAGGCGGGTATCGATCTGTTGTTATTTGCCGGTGGTGATGGCACTGCGCGCAATATCTGCAACAGCGCGCGGGCCGGTCAACTGGTTTTGGGTGTCCCTGCCGGTGTGAAAATCCACTCCGGGGTTTACGCGGTCAACCCCCGTGCTGCCGGTGAGCTGGTCAGTCTGTTGGTACAGGGCGATCTGGTTCGGCGTGGTGAAGCCGAGGTGCGGGATATTGATGAGCAAGCGTTTCGCGCTGGCAAGGTCCGTACTCAACACTATGGCGAGCTGTCTGTGCCGGAGGAGGGGCGCTTTGTACAGCAGGTCAAACAGGGCGGTCTGGAGCAGGAAAGTCTGGTGCTGGATGACATTACCGCCTGGTTGACAGAGGACCCGGAGGTGAGCTGGATACTGGGCCCCGGGTCAACCACCCAGGGGCTGTTGCAAGCCATGGGGCTGGAAGGCACGCTGCTGGGTGTTGATGTGCTGCAGGGCGGCCGCCTGACGGCGGTGGATGTCAACGAGCAGCAACTCTCGCAGTTGGTCAGTGAAGGTGGCGATTGGCGCATTCTGGTCACTGCCATCGGCGCCCAGGGTCATATTCTCGGACGTGGCAATCAACAGATTTCCCCTCGCATAGTGCGCGCCGTGGGACTCGACAATCTCCTGGTGGTGGCAACCAAGACCAAGCTCAAAACCTTGGCGGGCCGACCTTTTCTGCTCGATAGCGGCGACAGCGAACTGGATCAGCAATTGACCGGATTGCGGCGGGTGTTGAGCGGCTATAGGGAGGAGATGCTGTACCCGGCCAACTGGCAGGCCAGCTAGCCGGGTAGCCGGGTAGCTGCAAGCTGCAAGCTACAAGCCGTAAGCTACAAGCTACAAGCTACAACCAAACCAAACCAAACCAAACCAAAAAAGCCTGCAGAGTGTTTAATTCTGCAGGCTTTTGCTTTGTTTTTACTTGCAACTTAAGGCTTGCCGCTTGCCGCTGGTTTTACCGGAAATTCCCCGCCCGCAAGGCTTCAATCCGCTGATCCAGCGGTGGGTGACTGAGCAGCAGGCCGGCCAGGCCGTTTTTCAGGCCGCCGTTGATGCCGAAAGCGGTCATTTCGCTGGGCATTTCAACGGGAATACCCTGTTCAGCCTGCAGGCGCTGGAGCGCTGCAATCATGTTGCCGCTGCCGGCCAGTTGCGCACCGGCGGCGTCGGCACGGTACTCGCGCTGGCGCGAGAACCACATGACGATAATGCTGGCGAGAATACCCAGAATCAGTTCGGCAAAGATGGTTGCAATGATGTAGCCAAAGCCCGGGCGACCGCTGTCATTCTTGAACACCACCTTGTCGACAATGTTGCCGATGATACGGGCGAAGAACATGACGAAGGTATTCACTACGCCCTGAATCAGGGTCAGGGTGACCATGTCGCCGTTGGCAACGTGGCCAATCTCATGGGCCATCACGGCCTTGACTTCATTCGGGCTGAAGCGCTGCAGCATGCCATCGGATACGGCTACCAGGGAGGCATTCTTGTTCCAGCCGGTGGCAAAGGCGTTAGCCGCCCGCGATGGGAAGATGGCCACTTCAGGCATACCGATATTGGCCTGTCGCGCCAACTGTGCGACGGTATCAACCAACCATTGCTCCTGACGGTTGGCGGGTGTTTCAATCACCCTTGCACCGGTACTGCGTTTGGCCATCCATTTGGACATCAACAGGGAAATGAATGCACCGGCGAAGCCGATGATCGCGCAAAAGACCAGCAGCGCCTGCAAATTCATTCCACCCTGACCGTCATGAATGCGGCCCAGGCCCAAGAGGTTCAGCGTCAGACTGGCGATCAATACCACGGCCAGGTTGGTCGCCAAAAACAAAACAATGCGCATCATGGTGTGAAGCACTCCAGAGAAGTTTAAAGCAGATAAATGACTGTCTTCCCACAATCAATAAACCTGCACCGTCGTGAGCTTATATTGGGTGATTTCACCGGCTTTTCAATTGCCAGTCTATTTCAAATCGTGTGTTTTGAGTGCCTATTGACGCGGGCTGAAGCAGCGCTGCACCACCGCAGCCAATTGGCTTGAGGATTCGCTGGCGCGGGCGTTGCGCAGTTGCTGGGCGAGGGTGGCTCGCTGACGGGCAATGCTCGCCGGTAGCTGATCATCCTGCCATTCGCTAACTGGTGTGGAGAGTAGCACGAACGCGCGCTCAGTGAGACAACACTGGTCTATGGCTTCCTGGCGTATGACGTCGCTGTATCGCAGAAAACCCTCATCAGCGAGCCAGAGCATGGCACTGAAGCAGGCCTGGTGACGGGGGACGGGAACACCAAAGGCGTCTGGTTCGTGCTCACCTATCAGGTCGCTGACAAACAGCGTGGTGGGACGCGGAAAGCTGTTGTACAACCCCAACAGGATGCCGGAGACATCCTGATAGAAGTCGTCAATGTGCAGATCCGCCATGCGCTGTCCTGGCCCCGTTATTACTGACGGTAAGTCTTGAGGAAGTTGGCAATCCGGCCAATGGCCATTTCCAGATCATCCTTGCGCGGCAGCGAGACGATGCGGAAGTGATCCGGCCAGGGCCAGTTGAAGGCCGTACCCTGTACCACAAGAATCTTTTCCTGCAACAGCAGGTCGAGCACCATCTTCTCGTCGTTGTGGATCGGGTACATCTTCGGATCCAGTTTCGGGAACAGATAGAGCGCGCCCTTGGGCTTGGTGCAACTGACGCCGGGGATTTCATTCAGCAGCTCCCAGGCGGTGTCGCGCTGTTCCAGCAGGCGGCCACCCGGCAGAATCAGATCATTGATGCTCTGATAGCCACCCAGCGCGGTCTGGATTGCATGCTGGGCGGGTACGTTGGCGCACAGGCGCATGGACGCAAGGATGTCGATGCCTTCGATATAACTTTGCGCGCGCTGCTTGGGCCCGCTGATGATCATCCAGCCGGAACGGAAGCCAGCAACCCGATAGGATTTGGACAGGCCATTGAAGGTCAGGCACAGCACGTCGGGTGCGATCGCGGCGAGTGATTCGTGCTCTACGCCGTCATATAGAATCTTGTCGTAGATCTCGTCGGCAAACAGGATCAGATTATGCTCACGGGCGATCTGCGCCAGTTGTTCCAGCATGTCACGCGAGTAGACCGCGCCGGTCGGGTTGTTCGGATTGATCACCACCATGGCCCGGGTGTTCGGGGTGATCTTGCTGCGGATATCGTCAATGTCCGGATACCAGTCGGCCTGCTCGTCACACAGATAGTGCACCGGCTTGCCGCCGGACAGGCTCACGGCGGCGGTCCAGAGCGGATAGTCTGGTGCCGGGATAAGTACTTCGTCGCCATTGTTCAGCAGGCCCTGCATGGACATCACGATCAACTCGGAAACACCGTTACCAAGATAGATGTCTTCTATGCTGACATTGGGTATACCCTTGGTCTGGGTATAGTGCATGACCGCCTTGCGGGCAGAAAATAACCCTTTGGAATCACTGTAACCCTGGGCAGTGGACAAATTCAGCATCACATCCTGAAGAATTTCTTCGGGCGCCTCAAAGCCAAAAGGGGCAGGATTGCCGATATTCAGTTTGAGAATACGGTGGCCTTCTTCTTCGAGGCGTTTGGCATGGCGCAGAACAGGTCCGCGGATGTCATAACAGACATTGGCCAATTTGTTCGACTTGCTAACCTGCATGGTGCGATCCCGGGCTGTGCGAATAGGGTTAAAACACGCATCATACGTCCTGAAAGCCCGACTGGGAAAGTCTGTATGACGCTACGCTGGAGCAAAACATGAAGAAAGTGATCAAGTCAGAAGACGCTTGGCGCGACCAACTGGATGACGCGCAATTTCAGGTCTGTCGTTTGAAAGGCACCGAACGGCCGTTCACTGGTGAGTATTACACCAATACTCAACCTGGGCGCTATCACTGTGTATGTTGTGACACGCCTTTGTTCGATACCGATACACAGTTCGATGCCGGCTGCGGCTGGCCCAGCTATTACGCGCCGATCAATCAGGAGGTGGTGGCCACGGCCGAGGATTTCAGTCATGGCATGCATCGAACTGAAGTACTCTGTGCGGTCTGTGATGCGCATCTGGGACATGTCTTTCCCGATGGGCCGCCGCCCACCGGGCTGCGCTATTGCATCAATTCCGTCTGCCTGCGTCTGCAGCCCCGCTGACGCCCGGATTAGCCCATCTTTTTTGGAGAAGCAGCATGAGCGAGTCAATTCTGAGTATCCCCTGTACCACCCTGGATGGCCGTGATAGCAGTTTGGGTGATCTGGGCGGTAAGGCTTATCTGGTGGTTAATACGGCCAGCAAGTGTGGTTTTACCCCGCAGTACAAAGGGCTTGAACTGTTGTCGCAACGCTATGCCGACAAGGGCCTGCGCGTGGCGGGTTTTCCCTGCAACCAGTTTGGCGCTCAGGAGCCTGGTGATGCCGATGACATTGCCAGCTTCTGCGAAATCAATTACGGCGTCAGTTTTCCCTTGTTCAGCAAGGTCGATGTCAATGGTGCCGAGGCGCACCCGTTGTTTGTCAGACTCAAGGCCGAAGCGCCGGGTCTCTTGGGTAGCAAGGGTATCAAGTGGAACTTTACCAAGTTCCTGATCGATGGCCAGGGCCGGGTGGTCAAGCGCTACGCGCCGTCCACGTCGCCAGCTGATCTGACCGCTGATATCGAGGCGTTGTTGGGCTGAGCAGGGCTGTCAGGACGTGCGTTTCAACCATTTCTCCAGCAGTACCTGCAGATCCTCACGCTTGAAGGGTTTGGCCAGATAGTCGTTCATGCCCGCCTGTTCGCAGCGCTGCCGGTCCTCCTGCAGCGCGTTGGCGGTAAGCGCGATAACCGGGATCTGTTGCCAGCGCGGGTCGGCGCGCATGCGTCGGGTGGTTTCGTATCCATCCAATACCGGCATATTGCAGTCCATTAGCACCAGGTCGTACTCCTCCTCCTCGAGCCGTGTCAGCGCGACTTCGCCCTGCTCGGCGATGTCTACCTCATAGCCCAGCCGGCTTAGCATGCCCTTGGCGACCATTTGGTTCACGCTGTTGTCCTCTACCAGTAGTATCCGCTGGCCAGTTGGTTCGGGGCTGGCGTTGGGCCGTTCCGGCTCACCACCGGCCTCCTGGAGGCAGTCATGCATGGCTTTGGACAGCCTGGCTCGTGCGGGTGGACTAGCGACTTGTCGACGAATGCCAAAGTCATGTGCCTCGCCCTGGTCAAGCAGTTGCGAATAGGGGCAGACCAACAAGCGAGGTGTCTCCCGATGCAACTGGCTGATACGGCTGGCCAAGGTTGTCGAGTCCAAAAGCCATAGGTCGCTTTGCTTGTCAGGCAGCTCGGGCAGGTGATTCTCGGCATACTCGAGCAGCTGACTCGGTACTTTCCAGTGCCTTAGCATCTCGTGAAGAATATGACCCTGCCTCGAGCCCTGGCGATTCCAGATAAGTACACGACACAGCGGCGGCGGCTCAACTGTAGGTGCCTGCTGGTAGATGTTGATCGGCAGTGTGACGCTGAAGGTGCTGCCTTTGCCTGGGGTTGAGCTGACGGCCAGTTGGCCCTGCATGGCATCAGTCAGGCTTTTACACAGGGCCAGGCCCAGCCCGGTACCGCCAAAGCGGCGGGAAATCTGGGCGTCTGCCTGGGTAAAGGGCGAGAAAATACTCTCAAGTGACTCCTCGGCAATGCCAATGCCGGTATCGGTGACACTGATGCAAACCTGTTTGCCGAGTCCTGCAGTCGGCTGAATGTCGACCTGGAGTGCCACTGTGCCTTGCTCGGTGAATTTAAGGGCATTGGATAGCAGGTTACTGACGATTTGCCGAATGCGTGTGGGGTCACCCAACAGCAGGCCGGGCAACAGTGGGTCGATGCGGCAGGTCAGCTCAACATCCTGTTTGCCGGCATTCTGAGACAGCAGGCTGGCGGTATCCTCAAGCAAACTGCCGAGATCAAAGGGAATGTGCTCCAGTTGCAATTTGCCTGCTTCAAACTTGGATAGATCAAGGATGTCATTAAGCAGTTCGACCAGCACCTTGCCGGAATCATAGGCAATGGTCAGCTGTTGATGTTGCTCGCTGTTCAGAGGGCTATCCAGCGTCAGTCCGATCATCCCGAGCAGGCCGTTGATCGGTGTGCGGATTTCATGGCTCATGCTGGCCAGAAAGGCGGAGCGCGCTCTGGCCATGCCGAGGGCCTCCTCGCGCGAAGTTTCCAGATCCTGATTCGAGCGGCGTAACTGGGCGTTGGTTTCCTGTAGTTCGGTGGTGCGTGCTTCGACAATGATTTCCAGCTCTTCCAGATACTGTCTCAGGCGCTCTTCGGCCCGCAGCTTCTGACGCATGGTGACGTCGATACTTTGCAATTGGCGGTTGATCACTTCCACCAGGGCGCCAATTTCGTCGCGTTCATGGTGGTCAGGGCAGGGCAGCCGACTCCTGTCACTGCTGCCGGTGTTCATGTTCAGCAGATCATCAATCAGGCGTACCAAGGGCTTGGTCAGCATGCCGTAGAACAGCACCATAAGTACCAGGGATAGCACCAGACTGAGGACAAAGCCGGAGAGCATGGTCAGGCCGGCGCGGCGCAGGAAGTTGGCACCCTGATGGAAGGTATCGACTTCAATGACCAGGTGACCTAGCAGCTCCTCAGGGGCGTGATGGACGTAGAGGGCCTGGGAGTAGGTGCGGCGCCGGTCAAACAGGGCGTCACTGACGGCGCGATACGGGCTGCTGGCCATGGGGCGGCTGACGCTGGCGAGGGCAATGGCGTTGCTGTCGATGATTTCGGCACGTACCACGGGTGGTGAGTTGAGCAGACCGTTGACCAGTTCCAGTGCCAGTTCGGCATCAATGTTGTAGGCGATACGTGAGGCTGGTCCCAGGCTGACGTTGATCTGCGCCTGCACTTCATTGTCTATCGCGGCGTTTTCCGACCGGTAGTCAACAGTTACCTGCAGCAAACCGAGCAAGGTGCCCAGAATAAAGGCCGCCAGCACCCCGAGCCGGGTCTGTTTGAACGATAGGCGATCAGTGAAACGAATGTTCATGCACGTCCTGCGGCAATGGTCTGTCCCTGAGCATAGCCCAACTCTGTCTGGTGAGAAGGGCGTGCGCGTGGCATTCTTCTGCAATCTTCAAGGGAGGACTCTATGTCAGAAATCACTGCACAGCAATTCATGCAGCGGGTCGTTGCGGCGCTCGACAGGTTGGAACAGGGAGATGCTGATGCCGTATCTGCGCCTGACTGGTCCAGCGTGTTGGCTGCACGCTGGATGCCTGCCGGTGAGGGTGGCTGGCTACGGGTACTGAATGTGCGACTGGATAATCAACTGGATGACTTGCTCGGCGTGGCTCGGCAAAAGACCCTGCTGCAGGCCAATACGGCACAGTTTGTTCGTGGTTTGCCAGCCAACAATGCCCTGCTGTGGGGTGCGCGCGGAACCGGAAAATCGTCGCTGATACGCGCCTTGCTGGCCGCCTACGCCGATCAAGGCTTGCGTTTGATTGAGATGGACAAGGCTGACCTGCTGCACTTGCCCGCGCTGGTAGCGCAGATACGTGATCTGCCCTGGCGCTTCATATTGTTCTGCGATGACCTGGCCTTTGAGGCCGACGACATTGGCTACAAGGCGCTGAAGACGGTACTGGATGGCACAGTGGAATCTGCGCCGCCGAACCTGCTGTTATATGCCACCTCGAACCGTCGGCATCTGTTGCCGGAACAGCGTAGCGACAATCTGGCAGCAAGCATGGTCGATGGTGAGTTGCATCCAGGTGAGGCCATTGAAGAAAAGGTGGCGCTGTCAGACCGTTTTGGGCTTTGGGTGTCTTTTTATCCCTTTTCCCAGGATCAGTACCTGGAGGTGGTCAGGCACTGGCTGGGGCAATTGGCTACCGAGTTCGGTTTGAGCTGGAACTGGTCTGATCCTCTGCAGCAGGAGGCTCTGCGCTGGGCAACTGGCAGGGGTAACCGCAATGGTCGCTGTGCCTATCAGTTTGCCCGTTCCTGGGTTGGACGGCAGTTGTTGGCAGAGGCGACCGGTTCGGGGTGTGACTAACCGCGGTTGGTGAGCTTGGCGATCAGCTGGTGCTCGGCTGGCAGCAAGCTGCTGAAGCTGCTGCGAGCAGTCACCCGGCTGAGCAGCGAGGCCAGCCCTGGCCAGCGGCTGTCGTCAATCAGTTCGCCCACATGGGCCATATTGATCAATTGGCAGCAAACGGCAATATCAGCCAGGCTGAACTGCTTGCCGACCAGAAAGGGCTTGTTGTCGAGTTGTTGTTCGAGGTAATCAAGCAGCGGTGGAATAGTCTCTTGCAGAGCCTTGGCTACTCTGTCTTCATCGGTTTGCTTGCCGATCAATGGGTGCAGAAAGCGTTCGCTGTAAACGCTGAAGGTAGCATGGGGTGCCAGTTCATAATCGGCGTATTTTTCCAGCCAGCGCACCTGCGCAGCCTCCTCGGCCGTCTCACCATAGAGGGATGGGCCGGCGTATCTGTCTTGCAGATACTGAGCGATCACTGCCGAGTCAGCCAGTTTCAACTCACCATCCTGGATGGCAGGTATGCGTCCCAGTGGGCTGATCTGGTAGAACCAGTCAGGCTGCTGAAACGGGCCTATCGCGACGTGCTCATGGGCTATGTCCTGCTCAGCCAGTTGCACACGAATCTTGCGAACAAAGGGCGACAGAATCGCGCCATACAGGGTAAGGGGCATATCAGGTCCATGGCGGGTGTTGGGACAGCCAGTTTGCTCAGTCGTCGTAGACTGATTTCTTCTTCCAGGATTCGTCGGTCTGCTCAAGCTCCTGCAGACCGGCACTGAGCTCGCTGGACTGTGCTGTGGCAGCCTGTTCCGCCTGCACGATGGTATCAGTGGCCATTTGCAGCAGTTGCCTGAAGCGCTCGATGTGGGACGCATAGGCTGGATTCTGCAAGCTGTTCAGGTAGCTGATCGCCCGCTCGTACTGCAATTTGGCTACCCGCGGTTTACCCTGACGCATGCCTTCTTCGGCCATGACCTGAAACATTTGTATGGCGGTGGTGATCAGGTGCTGACTGATCTGGCTGGACCACTCCATCAGGCCGGCCTTGTCCAGCAGACCATCACGGTGGGCTTGCTGCAGAAGGTTATTGAGGTTTTCCAGCTGCTCCTTGACCTCCTTGGCACGCATCTGGCTGTCGATTTTCACCACAGGGTTGGCAATTTGCGCATCAGGTGCGCGCAACTGTCGCTCTGCACTGTCAAGCATGTCCTGGGCGCGGACATGCTTGCGGTCAAGTCGCAGGAGTTTTTCAAGCAGAAAGATCTCAATGTGCAACAAGAGTTTCTTCAGGTCAGGACTCATGAACTGACCGGGAAGCTGGCTGGCGATGCCGGAACAGATGTTGACGCGGGCAATCAGCTCGGCACTGAGTCTTGCCCGTTCAATGCGCGCACGCTCCATGGCATGGCTGATAAAGCCGATGCTCAGAAGGAGAAGTACACCGCCGCCAACCAAAGCGCCAATTAATAAAGGTGACACGCTCTATCTCTCTTTTTTGTTGAGCTTGTTTGAAACGTTATGCCACAAAGTCTCTTCTTAAGAAAGGCTTGAGTGTAAATGGCCTTATGATATTACTTTGGCGATTGAACAAGGCTTTAGCCTAAAGCGTGACCTTAAGTCGAATAACCTGAAAAAAGACCGACTTAGGGCTTGACGCTGGTTGAGGCCCTGCATAAAATGCGCGCCACTTGCAGCAAACAACGAAAGTTGGCTGCAGCAAGACGCCAGCGCTGATAAGCTTGGCACTGTGAAGTCCGGAACTGTGTCCCCTTCGTCTAGTGGCCTAGGACACCGCCCTTTCACGGCGGTAACAGGGGTTCGAGTCCCCTAGGGGACGCCACTTCGGCGTCAGATTTGCGGGAATAGCTCAGTTGGTAGAGCACGACCTTGCCAAGGTCGGGGTCGCGAGTTCGAGTCTCGTTTCCCGCTCCATATGTAACAAAGAAACCGCTTGCTGGCGGTTTTTTTGTGCCTGAAATAAGGCTGGTTTTGAGATTTAGCTAAGGGCATCGCGGCGAGGCCGCCACTCCCACCTGAAGCTCGTTCACATTGCACCGATGCGCCTGTCTGGCCAGTAGGGGTGACTGTTCCGCCGTGAAAGCGTCCTAGCGCAAGGTCGTGCATTGCTCGCCCAGCGCTATGGCATGTGGATTCAGTATGTTGACAGGGCCTGCAATATCCGCAGACTCGATGCTTCCAGCTTCCAGCTTCCAGCTTCCAGCTTCCAGCTTCCAGCTTCCAGCTTCCAGCTTCCAGCTTCCAGCTCCAAGGTATCTCTTAGTTACTTTGAATCAACTGTCTCGCCTGCTCCCAGTTAAATACTTCGCCGCGCTCTTCGGCCGCGGCGCGGTGTTCGTCAATCAGCTGATACTGGGCAATTTCATCGTCGGGCATGAAGTGCAGGCAATCACCACCAAAATACCAGAGCAGGTCACGCGGGATCAGGTGGGCTATCTGCGGGTAGCGGCTGATAATCTGGCAGAGAATTTCCTGACCGCTGAACAGAGCATCCTGTTCGCCAGCCTCGAGCTGATTGATCATTTCTTCGAAGCGTTCAAGGAACAGCAGGTTGCTTTCTTCCGGTACCTGCTCCATCAGCATGGACTGGGCGCGCAGGGTGTCATACAGGCTCTTCAGCAGGGCAATATGGTAAACATGGTAGGGCAGGGTGATATTCATGGCGGGCTCCTGAGACGATGCGCGGGAGTCTAGCAAAGTGCCGGGGGTTTTGTACCCCCGGCACTGACCTTCAGGCTTTGGTCTTGCGCGTCTTGCGCGGTGCGGGTTTCATGTCGGCAGGGGCAAAGTCGTCAACCGCTATGACCTTGGCCCTGGCTTCGCGCGCAGCACGTACCTGCTTGGCCTCGTCCGGACTGATTACACCCAGCTCGGCCGCTACCTCGAGCATATCGGCGTCGCTGTCATGCTCGAGTTCGCCGGTGTGCTGGGCTTTGCTCAGACGCAGCTCGAGCGGCTCGGCTATGATGACTTTCTCCAGCGCGCTGTTCAGCAGGCCGGTCACATCATCGGCGTCGTTGCTGCGATAGCAGCCGTCGAGCAGTCGGTCACGTGCCGCTCCGGGTGTCATCAGACGGCGTGCGACTTCAGCACCGGTAGCATCATGCGGCGGCTTGAGTCTGCGCCCCAGGGGAAACATCAGCACACGAAGTAGCGGTGCCAGACGTTGATCCGGGAAGTTCAGCAGAATCTCATGAATGGCTTGCTCGGTTTCAGCCAACAGCGTCTCAACGCCCCAGGCCACGAAGGGTAGATCCTCGTCCGGGTGCCCCTGGTCTTCAAAGTGCTTGAGTGTGGCGCTAGCCAGATAGAGGTTGCTGAGAATGTCGCCGAGTCTTGCCGACAGTCTCTCACGGCGTTTGAGCTCACCGCCGAGCATCAGCATGGTGACATCCGTCAGGGTCGCGAAGCAGGCTGCGAGTCGACTCATTTGCTGATAATAACGTCGCGTTTCATTAGTGCCGGGGGTTTTCACCACGCGGCCTGCGGTGAGTCCCAGCAACAGACTGCCTGCTGCATTGCCGAGGGCAAAACCGACATGCTCAAATAACAGTTCATCGAAGCGCGTGATGGCTGTGTGCTCATCTGCTTCCTGGGTTGCTTGCATTTCCCGCAGTACGAAAGGGTGGCAGCGGATTGCGCCCTGACCAAAGATCATCATAGTGCGGGTCAGGATATTGGCGCCTTCAACGGTGATGGAGATGGGGATCGATTGATAGCCGCGGCCCAGGTAGTTCTTCGGGCCCATGCAAATGCCTTTTCCGCCGTGCACATCCATGGCGTCGTTGATGCATTTTCGCATGCGTTCAGTCAGGTGGTATTTGACCACCGCCGAAAGCACTGAGGGCTTCTCGCCAAGGTCCACGGCGCCAGCGGTCATGCTGCGTGCGGCATTCATCACATAGGTATTGCCGCCAATGCGTGCCAATGCTTCCTGAATGCCTTCGAACTCACCAATGGGCAGGTTGAACTGACGACGGATGCGAGCATAGGCGCCGGTGGTCATGCTGGCCATTTTCGCTGCACCGGTACTGCCGGCTGGTAGTGATATGGAACGGCCAACGGACAGGCAGTTCATCAACATGACCCAGCCCTTGCCGATCATGTCCTGGCCGCCAATCAAATAGTCCATGGGGATGAACACATCCTTGCCGGCGTTCGGGCCGTTCATGAAGGCCGCGTTCAACGGGAAATGCCGGCGACCAATCTCGACACCGGGTGTCTCAGTGGGAATCAGCGCGAGGGTAATGCCGCGTTCTTCCTGTTCGCCAAGCAAATGCTCCGGGTCGTAAACCTTGAATGCCAGGCCGAGCAGTGTGGCCACCGGGCCAAGGGTGATATAGCGTTTTTCCCAGGTCACTTTCAGGCCGATCACCTGTTGACCTTGCCATTCGCCCTTACAAACAACGCCTTTGTCTGGCATGGCGCCTGCGTCTGAACCGGCCTCTGGCGAGGTCAGGGCAAAACAGGGAATATCGGTTCCGGCGGCCAGCCGTGGCAGGTAATGGTTTTTTTGCTCATCGGTGCCGTAATGCATGAGCAATTCGGCCGGCCCCAGGGAGTTCGGTACCATCACGGTGGAGCCGAGGTCGCCGCTGCGACTGGCCAGCTTCATGGCAATCTGCGAGTGGGCGTAGGCCGAAAAGCCCTTGCCGCCATACTCCTTGGGAATAATCAGACCAAAAAAACCGTTGTCGCGAATAAAGGACCAGCACTCAGGGGTTAAATCCTGCAGTTCGGTAGTGACTTGCCATTCATCTGTCATCTGGCACAGGGTCTCCACCGGGCCATCGAGGAAGGCTTTCTCTTCTTCGTTTAAAGTCGGTTTGGGAAAGGCATGCAGCTTGTTCCAGTCCGGACGGCCACTGAACAGGTCGCCATCCCACCATACCGTTCCGGCGTCCAGCGCCTCTTGTTCTGTATCGGATATGGGTGGCAGGACTTTCTTGAACCAATGGAACAGTGGCGTGCTTATGCTCTTTCGACGCCAGTCAGGCAGATTCAGGGGCAATGCAATGCCAATAAACAGTGCCCAGAGCAGTAAATCAACAGGCCAGGGTGCAGGTCCAAACAGGGTCAAGACCAGAAGGTAAGCGGCGACTGCAATGCTGCCGTTGGCGAGGCCGCTACGGATATAGGCCAGTACGGCGATGCCCAGAATCAGGCCAAGAAGCCAGAGCAGGGTGATCATAGAGCGTTCCTTCTTCCAAGAATCCAGTTCACAGCATAGACCCTTGGGCCTGCGATAGTAACCGTGGGATGTAACAGGATGGTTTGCCGATAAGCAGCCTGTTTTTTCGGGATGCAAGGCTGGGACGCTTTGATGGCAGTCTCTGAACCTCCGTTCGTAACGACTGCGTTGCCGTAGCCGAGGTCGGCGAGCTGACTGCGTACAGTGACGTTCATAAAGGCATTGATATCAGCCATTCTCAAGCCGGCAGGGCAGCCAAAAGGGTTGCCGCTGTTGTCCCTGGGTCTTGTTTTTCATACAGTCCACCCCCATATCCTTAACCCTCCCATCCTGGCCGGAAGGCGCTAATGACAGCAGCTATCAGCATCCACGATTTAAAAAAGACGTATGGCAACGGTTTTACTGCGTTGAAGGGCGTCAATCTGGAGGTCAAGCAGGGCGATTTCTTTGCCTTGCTCGGTCCCAACGGAGCGGGGAAATCCACCACCATAGGCATTCTGTCCTCGCTGGTTAACAAAACCTCGGGGCAGGTCAGTGTCTTTGGCCATGATATTGACCATGACCTGTTGGCCGCCAAACGCTGTATTGGTGTTGTGCCGCAGGAGTTCAATTTCAGCCAGTTCGAAAAGGTTATGGATATCCTGGTCAATCAGGCTGGCTATTACGGTATTCCGTTGAAGCAGGCTCGTGAGCGGGCCGAGATTTATCTGCGGCGGCTGGGCTTGTGGGACAAGCGCAATGAAGCGTCGCGGATGCTTTCTGGAGGCATGAAACGCCGTTTGATGATTGCCCGCGCGCTGATCCATGAGCCGCGCTTGTTGATTCTTGACGAGCCCACGGCCGGGGTTGATATCGAAATCCGTCGCTCCATGTGGCAGTTTCTGGAGGAGATCAATGCACAGGGCATAACCATTATTCTGACCACGCACTATCTGGAAGAAGCTGAGCAGCTGTGCCGCAATATCGCGATCATTGATCAGGGTCGAATCATTCATAACACCAGCATGAAACACCTGCTAAAGGAGCTGCATACCGAAACATTCCTGCTCGATTGCAAGCAATCACTGGCGCAGGTGCCGGAGCTTGAAGGCTACAGCTGTAGCCGGATAGATGAGCATACCTTGCAGGTTCAGGTCGACAAGCAGCAGGGTCTGAACAATCTGTTCGTGGCTTTGTCAGCTCAGCATATTGAGGTATTGAGCATGCGCAACAAGAGTAACCGTCTGGAGGAACTGTTCCTCATGCTGGTTGATGAAAACGCCGAAAAAGGGGCTGCCTGATATGTCGCATTGGCATGCTAGCTGGATTGCATTTCTGACCATAGTGAGTAAGGAGATACGACGCTTCACCCGCATCTGGGCACAAACGCTGTTGCCGCCGGGTATCACCATGGCGCTGTATTTTGTCATCTTCGGCAACTTGATCGGCAGTCGTATAGGCGATATGGATGGTTACCCCTACATTGATTACATCGTGCCTGGTCTGATCATGATGGCGGTGATTACCAACAGCTACTCCAATGTGGTGTCGAGCTTTTTCAGTACCAAGTTCCAGCGCTCCATCGAAGAGTTGATGGTGGCGCCAGTTTCACCGCATGTGATCTTGCTGGGCTATACCTTTGGTGGCGTTGCGCGCGGTTTGGCCGTGGGCCTGATTGTCACGCTGATGTCGTTGTTTTTTACTCGCTTGGAAGTACAGCATCTGGGGCTGACTATAGTGGTGGTGTTTTTTACCTCACTGGTGTTTGCCCTGGGTGGCTTCATCAATGCGGTGTTTGCCAAGACCTTTGATGATATTTCAATCATTCCGACCTTTGTGCTCACACCTCTGACCTATCTGGGCGGGGTGTTCTACTCGATCAATATGCTGCCGGAATTTTGGCAATCGGTTTCATTGATCAATCCCATACTGCACATGGTCAACGCTTTTCGCTTTGGTATTCTGGGCGTGTCTGATATCCCGATCGGGGTCGCGCTGGTCATGATGATGACCTTTGTTGTGCTGCTGTATGCCATCAGTTATCGCTTGCTGGTGCGCGGAACCGGGATGCGTCAATAGTGCGGGGGGCAAGGGCTAGTCTGTAAAGCCTGCTGAGGGTATGCTTCAGCACCTGAAGCTTGGAGAATGAGCATGTCTCAGCACCCCGCCGACCAATCGCCGCTGGGCAAAAGCAGTGCCTATGTCAGCCTGTATACGCCGTCGTTGTTGTTCCCTATCGCTCGGGAGCTGAAATGGCAGGAACTGGGCTTGCAAGCAGAAAGTCTCCCCTTTCATGGGGCAGATATCTGGAACTGTTATGAGCTCTCCTGGCTCAGTCCCTCGGGCAAGCCAGAGATGGCTGCAGCGGAGTTTGTGTTCCCGATCAAGGCGCGGCGGATTGTCGAGTCCAAATCCTTCAAGCTGTATCTCAATTCCTTTAATCAGACAGTATTCCGTGACCGTGCGGATGTACTGCATACGCTCGAATCGGACTTGAGCGTGGCGGCGCAGGGACCCGTGATGGTCAGGTTGTTTACCATGGCGCAACTGCATGCTCAGGGCATGGCGCAGCTACCCGGCGTGTGTCTGGATGATCAGCAGATAGACATCAATCGCTATGATTACGACGCCAGCCTGTTGCAACTGGCCGAGGCGGGAGGGCTGGCACGGGAAAGCCTTTTCAGTCACCTGCTCAAGTCAAATTGCCCGGTAACCGGTCAGCCTGACTGGGCTAGCGTACAGATCATCTATAGCGGCCATCGTCTCGATCATCCCAGTCTGTTGCGCTATCTGGTATCGTTTCGTCAGCATTCCGATTTTCATGAACAGTGTGTCGAGCGCATCTTTACCGATTTGCTGGCTGTACTGGGTCAGGGTGCCGAGCTGACCGTATACGCCCGTTATGTGCGTCGCGGCGGATTGGATATCAACCCTTTTCGCTCGACCACGGCGCAGTTTCCGGAAAACCTCAGGGTGGCCAGGCAGTAGCGTCAGATGCCCATGTCTGACAGCGTCTGAACCACACTGCGCAAGGTGGCTGCGACGGTGGGATGTCGCGCAGAAAACTGTTCGACCATCAAATTCACACCATCCACCAGGGTCGGATCAGCCTCGGCATCGGCATTCTTCTCAAGTGCTTCCAATTTGGCTTCGATATCGTTGGCCAATTGCTGCAGTGCTTCCCGTTCTTCTTCAGACAGAGGGCCTTCGGTTTGCTTCAGTGCGTTATGCAAGCTTTCAAGCTGGGTTTTCAAACGACGTGCGGGCATGGTTCGCTCCATTTATTGTCAGCGCTGTCTTTACTATACCCAGCGTAGGGGTATCCGTCTGCGTTGATGCCTCAGATTTATCACAAGGGTTCCTGACCCATGGCAATTCTGACTTTGTCGGGCACGGGGACAGGTCTTTGCGTGGCCGTTTCAATCCACACCAGCTTAACCTCGCCATAGCCAACCAGCTCGCTGCTGCCCTCGACAAACATACGGTGTTCCAGGCTCAGGCTGGTTCGGCCAACCGTGCCGGCATACAGCTCTACCAACACGGTTGCTGGATGATCGACGGGCTTGCGGAAGTGATGAGTGCAGGATAACAGTACCAGGCCTTGACCAATCTGACGTCGCGGAGCCCCCAGTCCGTCGAGCCAAGCGATGCGTGCTTCCTCGAGGTATTGATAGTAACGGGTGTTGTTCACATGCTGGTTGGTATCCATGTCTCCCCAGCGAACGGGGATGGCAGCAACATAAAGTGGTTCTTTTTCAATTTTAGTCATGGTCAGAAATCACTGGTGATAGAGGAATATTGCATTACAATCACAGGGTCTGCGAATGCTAGCCTTGGGGCCGTCGCACCGATTTTAATAGGAGATGTTCTGGATGAACCCTAGTAGCTTATCGATACGGACCCTGCTTTTCTGTGCATTAACCGGTCTGTGTAATACACCGGCTATGGCCTCGGAAGACTATGATGATTATGTCGATGAATATGCCAGTACTGACCCATGGGAGCCAGTTAACCGTGCGGTGTTCAGTTTCAATGACACGGTGGATACCTATTCGCTCAAGCCGATTGCCCAGGGTTACAACTGGGTTATGCCTGAGCCGCTGAACGACGGCATCACAAATGTTTTCAAGAACTTGGGTGAGCCAAAAAACCTGGTCAATAACACCCTGCAAGGCAAATTCCACGATGCCGGTGTGGATGTCGCACGTTTTCTGCTGAACTCGACCCTCGGTGTGGTCGGGATCTTTGATGTGGCCACGCGCATGGGCCTGCAGCGTAATGACGAAGACTTTGGACAAACCCTGGGTGCCTGGGGTATGGAAAGTGGTCCGTATGTAGTGCTGCCTTTACTGGGTCCGAGTACGGTCAGGGATACCGGCGGTCGAGTGGTAGACGGCGTGGCCCTGATTAATTACAGCCAGCAGATTGATCACGTACCCACGCGTAACACCGCGCTGGGGGTCGATCTGATTGATATTCGCGCTGGGCTGCTTTCCCAGGAACGACTGATTCGGGGCGATCGTTATAACTTTGTGCGTAATGCTTTCTTGCAAAACCGCGAATACAAGGTCAAAGACGGCGAAGTCGAAGATACCTTTTGAGTCCCGACCGATAGAAAAAAAGCGCCGATGGGCGCTTTTTTTCTATCGAATAGCCTATTCAACCTGTTTGAACTGGATACCAACAGCAAAGCCGCCTTCATCCGCGGCAACACAGCGCATGACCTCGCCCGTGGCCCTAAGACCATCGAGCCCTGGGGTCGGTGATGGAATCAGCAGCTCAATCGGGGTGCCTTCGGCCAGTGGCTGTTTCAGAACCAGCTGAACACCTTGACTGGACAGATCCTGACAAAGAATCTGGATGCTGTCGGCCTGATCCGGGAGGGTCAGAAGCGCAGAAGTTTCTACCCGCATACGGATAAAGTCACGTTTTTCGTTGTAATTCTGATCATGAAACGACATGTTTTTTCCCACCATGGCTGGATGGAGACAGACACTTGAGCCACTCCACTTTAAAACGCGGCGAGCTGCGGCACAAGCGCCCATCTGTGTGTAGCATGATGGTTGCCTGCCGCAACGGATGGGAGTACTGTTTGCCCCTTGAAAGGTCAGGTCATTCTGATCCAGTCACGTACACCCTGTGGCCTGCAGCCAGCCTTGCTGCATGGCAATGACGTAGGGGCACTATGCAGCTTTCTGGCACTTATTTACTGGTTACCGACGCAAGCGACGTTGTGCGCCAGAATCTTGCGCACTATCTGGAAGGATCTGGCCTTGAACTGATTCAGGCCGGTTGTACCTTCGATGCGCTTGAGCTTTGCCGCAGTCAACACCCTGGTCTGGTGCTGTGTGATCTGCAGTTGACCAAGGGTGATGGGCTCGGACTGGTGCATCAGCTCTTATCCCTTTTTCCAGATATGCCGATCATTGTGCTGGCGGATTCCGATAGTACTGCCTTGATTGCCGATGCATTGCAGATTGGCGCCGTAGACTATCTGATTAAACCCCTTAACGATCCGCGTCTGCTGCAGCATGTTTTGCAACGGGCAATGAGCCAGGTCCGACTGCAGTTGGACAATCAGCGAACCCATGAGCGGTTGGAGACCACTAACCGCGAGCTGCAGAACCATTTGCAGGAGTTGCGTGATGATCAGGCTGCCGGTCACCAGGTGCAGCTCAACATGCTGCCGACCACACCATGGAAATGCGGCGAATATACCTTTGAACATCGCATTATTCCCTCGCTCTACCTGTCGGGCGATTTTGTCGATTACTTCCGAGTGTCTGATACGCAACTGGCCTTTTATCTGGCGGATGTGTCTGGACACGGTGCTTCCTCGGCCTTCGCGACAGTCCTGCTGAAATTCATGACCACCCGACTTCTTTATGAACAGCGCAAGCTCGGTGATCAGGGGCATATCGATTTCAAGCCCTCGGACGTTCTGGGGCACATCAATCGCAGTCTGATCAGTTGCAAGCTCGGCAAGCACGTGACCATGCTGGGCGGGGTAATTGACGAGTCGACCAGTACGCTTACTTACAGTATTGGCGGCCACCTACCGCTGCCAGTATTGTATTCGGAGGGTAAGGCTGATTACCTGCAGGGCAAGGGCAGGCCCGTGGGTTTGTTTGCTGATGCACGTTATGAAGACCACCAGATCAGCCTGCCCGAGCGATTTTCCCTGACGTTATGCTCGGATGGTGTGCTGGATTGTCTGGAGGGTACTTCGCTCAGGGAGAAAGAGGCCCGCTTGCCAAGGTTGGTCGAAGTGGTTGAAGGCAGCATGCGCGGTCTTTTGGCTAAACTGAACCTTCAGCCCGGCAAAGTAATGCCGGACGATATTTCACTCATGGTCTTAAGCAGGCAGCCGGGATGATGACGACGGGAAAGATCCAGTTCGCCGAGTCTGAGGGAACCTTCATACTGAAGTTTGTCGGCGACGTGCGCCTGACGCTCTGCGCTGCCCTGGACGCCTATATCGAAAAGATTTTCAGTGTGTTGAATTTCAACGCCATCATTATAGATTTGACCGAGACTGACTGCATCGACAGTACCTCCCTGGGGTTGTTGGCAAAGTTGTCGATCCTGTCCCGCGACAAGGTCGGTTTTCTGCCCACTCTGGTATCAAACAAGGATGATATGAATCGCTTGCTGCAAAGCATGGGCTTTGATCAGGTGTTCAATATCGTCAGTCAGGTCGAGCCGAGTATTGCCGATCTGGCAGATCTGCCCGGGCAACTGTTGTCCGAGGAGTTGGTCAAGGACAAGGTGCTTGAGGCCCATCGTATTCTGATGAACCTCAATGACCATAACCGCGAAGCCTTTCGCGATCTGGTCAGCGCCCTCGAATCAGATAGCTGAGGCGGCGCGACTGGCCAGCAGCTGTTCGAGTTTCAATTGATCCGCAGCAAATGCCCGAATCCCTTCTGCCAGTTTTTCAGTGGCCATGGCGTCCTCGTTGTGGGACCAACGGAATTGCCTTTCGCTGAGTGTTTCCCGTGCATCCCGGGTTGCTTCCAGCAGGCTGCTTGCGGGCTGCATGGTCCCTGGCGCGGCAGCCAGTTCCTGCAACAAGGCCGGGCTGATGGTCAGTCGGTCGCAGCCTGTCAGGGCTTCAATTTGCCCGGTATTGCGGAAACTGGCGCCCATGACCACAGTGGCATACAGGTGCTGCTTGTAATACCTGAAAATGCGCGCAACCGACTGCACACCTGGGTCGTCCTGTCCGCTGAAATCACGGCCTTCGCGGTTTTTGTGCCAATCGTAGATGCGCCCGACAAAGGGTGAGATCAGAAACACACCCGCGTCAGCGCAAGCCTGGGCCTGGGCAAAGGAAAACAGCAGGGTCAGATTGCATTGAATGCCCTCGCGCTCCAGTTCTGCAGCGGCCTGAATGCCTTCCCAGCTGGCGGCAATCTTGATCAGCACTCGATCACGTGGCACACCTGAGACTTCATAGCGTTCGATCAGGCTGCGTGCCTTGTCCAGGGTCGCCTGCCGATCAAAGGACAGGCGTGCATCCACCTCGGTTGAAATGCGCCCCGGGATCAGTTTGACGATTTCTCCACCCAGGGCCACAGCGAAGTGATCACAGGCATCGGCGATCAGCTCGTAGCTGCCCTTGGACGCGCTCAGGGCCTGATCCAGCAGTTCGCTGTATTCGGGTTGCTGGGCAGCCTTGAGGAGCAATGAAGGGTTGGTCGTGGCGTCAATCGGCTGCAGCCGGCGGATGGCTTCAATATCACCGGTATCGGCGACGATCAGGGTGTGTTGCTTGAGGCTGTCCAGTTTGTTGGTCATGTTTGGCAGTGCCCGTGGAGAAAGTATGCACTGACCTTAACTCAAGCCTGCTGGGGCGGGCAATCCCGACCTGTCTGACGCGCCGTCATATCGATCAGCAGTTCATCGAACAAGGCTATAGGATCATCGGTCTGATGAAGGGCGCTGCTGAGCTGACGACGGAAATGCCTGGCGCCCGGCAAACCCTGAAAAAGACCAAGAATATGCCGGGTAACATGGTTCATGGCGCCGCCGGATTGCAGGTGCGCGAGGATATAGGGGCGCATGGCTGCCAGTACCTCGATGCGGCTGGGCACAGGACCTGGGGCCTGATAAAACAGCTCGTCAACCTGGGCCAGCAGGTAGGGGTTGTGATACGCCTCACGACCCACCATCACACCATCGAGGTGCTGGAGGTGCTCCAGCATCAGCTGCGGATCGGTGAGTCCACCATTGATAATGATTTCAAGCTGCGGGAAGTCCTGTTTCAACTGATGGACTACCTCATAGCGCAGGGGCGGAATATCCCGGTTTTCCTTGGGTGAGAGGCCCTCAAGAATGGCGATGCGTGCATGCACGATAAAGGTATCGCAGCCGGCCTCGTGTACCTGCGCGACAAAGTCATGCAGTTCGGCATAGCTATCGCGGCCGTTGATGCCGATACGGTGCTTGACCGTCACCGGAATCCGGCAGTTATCCAGCATCGCTTTGATACCCTCGGCAACCAGCCCGGGGTGGCCCATCAGGCAGGCACCAATCATGTTGTTCTGAACCCGGTCGCTGGGGCAACCGACATTCAGGTTGACCTCGGCAAATCCGGCCTGCTCGGCCAGCCCTGCGCACTGTGCCAGTTCCGCCGGATTGCTGCCACCCAATTGCAGCGCAACGGGCTGTTCCTCAGGATTGTAGCCAAGAAAGCGTGAGCGATCGCCATGGATCACGGCGCCTGTGGTGACCATCTCGGTATAGAGCAGGGCATGCTGGCTGATCAGTCGGGCAAAGTACCGGTAGTGACGATCAGTCCAATCCATCATCGGTGCCACGCAAAAGCGCCGGGAGGGGCCGGGACGTCGCAATATCGGGCTGGTGGGTGTCATGGCAGCAGGTCTGTGTAATCGGCAGGCGCAGATTGTAGCAGCTTGTGACTTGGTTAAAAAACCGGCTCAGGGATCAGGGCTGCTCAAGCACAGGGGAATTGCACAGTCGGGATTGCGGTTGTTGCTCAGGCGTTGCTGGTTATCTACCGACTGGCCGACGGCGCATTGGCGGGCGAGGGTGCCAGCCTGTTCACAGCCAAGAGCATTGAGAACCACTGAAAAGTTGTTCCAGCCTGCCTTGAAGTCAGGGAAGTCACTGACCAGTTGACGAAAGTGCTCGCCAGCCTGTTCCGGTTGCCCTGCTGCCCAGGCCAGATTACCAAGCCCCAGGCGTGCGCTGGGTTGCTCAGGCCAGGCCTGCAAGGCGGCGCTGTAGCTGCGTTTGGCACTCTCAAGGCGACCGGTCTGCTCCAGATCACTGGCTGCGCGCAGATAGCTCAAGGGCGTCGGTTGGGCAGGCAGTTGTCCGGGTGGCAGCAGGATAATAGCCCAGCGATCAGCTCGGTCCCAGGTTCGGGTAAAGACCCGGAAAGGGTCGCGTTGTGCTTTGTTCAGGCCGCTGTGCAGGATCATTTCGCGCGTAACAAGGTCATAGCCGACAACCACAGCATAGTGCCACTGCGGAAACCAGTTGAACGCAAGGTTCTGCATGACCAGTACCGGGTTACCTGCAGCGACTTCTGCCATCAGGTTTTCCAGTCTGCCGTCCAGTGGGTAAACCAGTAGATCACGCTCACGCGCGGCGGACACCAGTTCGACTTGAAGTGTGCCATTGCGCTCGGGGATATAAACGCGCTCAGTCAATTCATCTGGCTGATCGGCAATGCCGCGTTGATTGAGCAGCATGGCAAGGGATGCCGGACCGCACTGGAATTCGTCCTGGGCGTGGAAAGGTACTTCGTCCAGATAGACTTGCTCAGGCAGGTTGGCCAGCGATTCGAGCGTAGGCAGAACCAGCGGTCGCCCTGCACAGGCTGATAGCAGGGCTATCAGCGAGAGCAGGGCGATGGATCGCAGTCTCAACACAGCAGCCGCTTAGCGGTTGATGCAGTTGACGAACTTGTAGACATTGGTGGCACAGAGCATGTCAGTGATGATGAATATCACCAGGAACAGCACGATGATACCCAGAACACCGGCACCGGCCGGGCCTTCTTCCAGTTGCGCGTTGAAGTACGCCAGCTCATCGGCAGTCAGGCTTTTGATGCGTTGCTCGACCTGATCAGGAGAAACACCCATGGAAGCGAGTTTGTCCTGTACTGCCTGGTCATCAAGCATTGAGATCAGTGCATCACGGTCGACGCTGAGCTGTTCCTGTGCAATGACTTCGTGGGTACCGACCATCGAGCCCTGGGCGTATACGCTGCTGACCGAGGTCAACATAAACAAAGCGGTCAGCATGATGGAGAGATAACGTTTGGTCGATTTCATGAACGTCATAGGGACAACTCCTGTTTGTTATCTTGAGGCTTCGGCACAACTGGACAACATGGCTCAGCAGGCTTCTGGCCTATTTGATGCTGGAACCTAAGCACCGCAAAGCAGCATACGCCCTATCAAGGCATTGCATGCAACTCATTGACTCGAGAATGCTTGAAGAGTTCATGATTACTCGCGTAAATGTGATCTAAGTCACTGATTTAAATGCCCAGTTTGTCGCGCAAGTTATAATAGAGCGCGCCCATGGCCGTGAACGGAACGCGCAGCAGGCGTCCACCGGGGAAGGGGTAGTGCGGCAAACCGGCAAAGGCATCAAAGCGCTCAGCCTGTCCGCGTATGGCCTCGGCGAGTATCTTGCCGGCCAGATGGGTGTAGGTCACACCGTGGCCGCTGCAGCCCTGGGAATAGTAAATGTTGCCATCAATGCGACCAACCTGGGGCAGGCGCGACAGGGTCAACAGGAAGTTGCCGGTCCAGGCGTAATCAATCTTTATCCCCTGCAGCTGCGGGAAGGTCTTGAGCATGTTGGGCTTGACCAGGGCCTCAACGTTGGCCGGATCGCGCGCACCGTAGACTACGCCGCCACCAAAAATCAGACGTTTGTCTGCAGACAGTCGATAGTAGTCCAGCAGGTAATTGCAGTCCTCCACGCAGTAATCCTGCGGCAAAAGCGAGTCAGCCAGGTCCTGGTCCAATGGCTCGGTGGTAATCACCTGGGTGCCGCAGGGCATGGATTTGGCGGCCAGTTGCGGTATCAGATCGCCGAGGTAGGCATTGCCAGCGACTACAACAAATTTGGCTTTGACCTGGCCTTGGGCTGTGTGCACAACCGGATTCTCGCCCTTTTCGACACGCAGAACCGGTGACTGTTCATGGATGATGCCGCCCAGTGATTCGACCGCAGCCGCTTCCCCCAGGACCAGGTTGAGCGGGTGTATGTGTCCACCACTCATATCGAGCATGCCGCCGACATAGCTATCAGTATCAACTACCTTGCGGATCTCGGCGCTGTCCATCAATGACAACTGCGTGTGACCGTAGCGTTCCCATAGGGCCTTTTGCGCTTCCAGGTGTTTCATCTGCTTGGCCGTGACGGCGGCAAACACGCCGCCATCTTTCAAGTCACAGTCGATCTTGTAGGTAGCAATGCGCTCGCGAATGATGCGCGCCCCTTCGAAGGCCATCTCGCCGAGCAGGCGGGCCTGTTGGGCCCCAGTATTGCGCTCGATCACATCGATGTCGCGACTGTAGCTGTTGACGATCTGGCCACCATTGCGCCCCGAAGCACCAAAGCCGACCTTGACCGCCTCCAGTACCGTCACCCGAAAGCCCTGCTCAAGCAGAAACAATGCCGTTGAGATGCCGGTGTAACCGGCACCAATCACGCAGACATCGGTTTCATTCTGGCCCTGAAGAGGAGAGCGCTCCGGTGTCGGATTGGCTGACGCGGCGTAGTAGGACGTGGTATGCGATGTGATGGCCATGAAACACCTGTCATGTTGAATATTTTTTACAAGTTAAGCCGATGCTACCGACTGGAAAGGGCTTTTTCCAGTATTTGCTCAAAAAAAATGACAGCTATGCCGAGGGTGTACCCTTGGGGTAAGGGCGTACCATCAGAATGAAGCACATGGAGCAGGCCAGCAGCAGACCGATCAGGTGAAAAGCATCATTGAAGGCCATGATCTGTGCCTGCTGACGGACTGTCTGGTTCAGAGCCATAAGCGCGCTTTGCGGGTCGCCCAACTGCGCTGTCAGCAATTGCAGGCGCTCTTCAACGGCCGGGTTGCCGGGCACAATGGATTCACGCAAAAAATCAAAGTAGTACTTGGCGCGGCTATCCAGCATGGTAGCCAGCGCGGCAATGCCGATGGCGCCGCCGAGATTGCGCAGAATGTTGTACAGGCTCGACGCCGACCCGGCCTGTGAAGGCGGGATCATGGCTGTGGCAAGAATGGACAGTGGCACCAGTACCATCGGCTGTCCAAGGGAGCGGAAAATCTGGATGCCAATAAATTGCTCGCCGGCAAAGTCCAGACTCAGGGTGCCACTGAAGAAGCTCGCCGAGGCAAACAGCAGAAAGCCGGTGGCGCAAATCAATCGCGCATCCAGGTAACGCATGAGAATGGGCACCAGGGGTATCAGCAGCAGCTGCGGCAGCCCCAGCCACATGAATACCTGGCCAATCTGCAGGGCGTTGTAATCCTGTATTTGCGCCAGATAGACCGGCAGCACGAAAACAGTCCCATACAGCCCCACGCCCAGACCGATATTGGCCAGGCTGCCAAACAGAAAGTTGCGTTCCTTGAGCAGGCGTAGATTGACCAAGGGATTGTCGCGTGACAGTTGCAGAATGACAAAGGTCACCAGACTGAGAAAGGCGATGACGGCCAGGGCAACCATCAGTTGCGACTCCAGCCAGTCCTTGCGGTGACCCTCTTCAAGGAACACCTGCAGACAACCCAGTCCCAGCGCCATGGTCAGAATCCCGGCATAGTCACCCTGTTTCAACAGGGCCCAGCGTGGCGGGCTCTTGTCCAGCCCATAGAGCAGTCCGGTGATCATCAACAAGCCGGGCAGAATGTTGATATAGAAGATGAATTCCCAGCCGAAGCTTTCGGTCAGCCAGCCGCCAATGGTGGGGCCGATCGAGGGGGCAAAGGTCGCGGTAATGGCAAACAGCGCCATGCCCTTGGGGCGATCGGACAGTGGCAGCTTGGTCAGTACCAGCATGAAGGCAAAGGGAATCAGGGCGCCGCCTGCCAACCCCTGCAACACGCGAAAGATGATCATGCTTTCCAGGCTCCAGGCGATGGAGCAAAGCAGCGAGGCAGTCACGAACAGGCTGGAAATCACCACGGCAAAACGCCTGGGTGACATGACCATGGTCAGCCAGGCGGCCAGCGGAATGATGATGATCTCGGCAACCAGATAGGAGGTGGAGATCCATGAGCCTTCCTCAATGGTGGCTGACAGAGCACCCTGAATGTCCTTGAGGGAGGCATTGATGATCTGGATATCCAGAATCGCCATAAAGGCGCCCAGGATGGCGCTGAGAATGGCAATCCAGTCTCGACGCGTGGGCTTGCCAATGACCTGTTCGGCAACCTGCTCAGTCACGCAGATCGACCTTGACGGAAACCGACATGCCCGGGCGCAAGTCAACGAAGCGCGGATGACGTTGGTCAATCAACAGCTTGACTGGAATACGCTGCACTACCTTGGTGAAGTTGCCGGTGGCATTGTCCGGTGGCAGCAGACTGAACTGAGCGCCTGAGGCAGGAAACAGGCTGTCGATCACGGCAGGCACCGGGTCATCGGGGAAGGCATCAAAAATCAGGCTGGCCTGCTGACCTTCATGAATACCCTGGATCTGGGTCTCCTTGAAATTGGCCTGCACCCAAATGCGTTGTTGCGGCACGATGGCCAGCAGGTGTGCGCCGGGCTGAACGTTCTGACCCAGCCGGACGCTGCGCTGGCCGACACGGCCCTCGATGGGTGCCAGAATTTCGGTGCGCTGTAGAGCGAGATGTGCAGCACGTATCTCTGCCTCGGCTGAGAGTACTTGCGCCTGCAAGCGCTGCAGATCAGCGTTCAGGCTGTTCTTGTTGAGGCGGGCTGTCTGCGCATCGGCACGCGCCTGGCGAACCTGAGCGCGGGCAACATCCAGTTGCGCACGAAAATTGCTCAGCTGTTCTTCCGATGCATAACCGGATTGGCGCAATGGCGTCAGGCGCTGGATGTCCAGTTCGATCCGCCGTTGCTCAGCAGCGCGCGCCTCTATCTGAGCATCAGCCGCTTCGATCAGGCTGTCCTGCTGATTCAGTTGTGATTGCGCACGCAGTAATTCGGCTTCTCGGGTAGCCAGGTTGGCGCGCGCCTGGTCGAGGGCGATGTCGAAGTCCCGCGGATCAAGCCTGATCAGCGGCGTACCCACCGTCACCCACTGATTATCGTCAACCAGTACCTCGACTACCTGAGCCGACAGTTGGCTGCTGATGCGGGCAATTTCAGCATGTACATAGGCATTATCAGTGCGTTGGTAATGGCGTCCGATCAGCCACCAATGGGCAACGAAGCCTGCGGCAGCCAGAGCCGCAAGCAGGAAGAAGATCATCAAACGATTGCGTACCCGGGCTGACATGCTGATACCTGTTTTTTGTTGTCTTAGAGCACTCTAGCACTGTTCCGCTCAGGTAAAGAGGGGTTAGAATCTGGACACTTTGTTGCGCTACAGGAACAGTAGAAATGGGATTGGATGACGCGCTGATCTTCACCCGGGTAGTTGAGTGCCACAGTTTTACCAGTGCGGCCCTGACACTGAATATGCAGAAGTCCACCGTCAGCCGGCGCATTGCCCAACTTGAAGAGCGTCTCGGTGTACGACTGCTCAATCGCACTACTCGCAAGCTGCGACTGACTGAAGTCGGTCAGGCCTACTATGAGCGTTGCCGGCAGATCATGCAGGAGTTTGCCGAGGCCGAGCAGGCGATCATGCAACTGCAGCGTGAGCCCACCGGCCTGTTGCGCGTCAGTTCGCCCATTGAGTTTGGCCAGCTCTTTCTCGGTGGTGTGATCGGCGAGTTCATGGGCCGCTATCCAGCCATTCAGGTCGAGGTGGAACTGACAACCCGGACTATTGATCCGGTCGAGGAGGGCGTAGATATCGTCATACATCGCGGCCGTCCCCAGGATTCCAGTCTGGTGGCTCGACCGATGATGAGCAGCCCACGTCAGCTGTTCGCCAGCCCGGCCTACATTGCCCAGTACGGCATGCCGGTCATTCCGGAACAGCTATCGTCACATCGGTGTATTCATACGCTGATGGATGGCGGGCGCAAATGGCATTTTCTTGATCCGAACGTCAGTGTGCAGATCAATCCGGTCATGACCGTCAATAACATTACTTTTGCCCGCGAGGCAGCGATCGCCGGTGCTGGCATCATTAATGTGCCGGCCTTTATTGCTGAACCCTATGTACAGCAGGGGCAGTTGGTACGTGTGCTTGAGCAGGTCATGCTGCCGTCTAGCGAGCTCTATGCGCTATACCCGTCCAGGCGTTTCCAGGCCATGAAGGTCAAGGCCTTTATCGACTTCATGATTGAATGTCTTGAAAGCCGCCTGAAAGTTGAGGTGGAGACCGAGCGCGAACCGCTGATATTATCCCCGGCCATGCGGGGCTCAGCCTCCGACCAATGAGCCGATTGCCGGCCTGGACCCGATTCCTAGCACGAGAGATATCATGACCGTCCGTACTCGAATTGCCCCGTCGCCAACGGGTGACCCCCACGTCGGCACCGCCTACGTTGCACTGTTCAATCTGTGTTTTGCTCGCCAACATGGTGGCCAGTTTATTCTGCGCATCGAAGACACTGATCAGGTGCGCTCCAGCGCCGAGTCCGAGCAACAGATCCTCGATTCCTTGCGCTGGCTGGGGCTGGATTGGGATGAAGGTCCGGATGTCGGTGGGCCGCACGGGCCCTACCGCCAGAGCGAGCGCAGTGCAATTTATCAGCAGCACAGCGAAGCACTGATCAACAAGGGGCATGCCTTCCGCTGTTTTTGCAGCAGTGAGCGTTTGGACGCGCTGCGAGCTGAGCAGATGGCCAACAAGCAGACGCCGGGTTATGACGGGCATTGCCTGCATCTGTCCGAGGCGGAGGTGGCGCAGCGTGTGGCGGCGGGTGAGCCGCATGTGGTGCGTATGAAAGTACCCTCCGAGGGTATCTGTGTGGTCAACGACATGCTGCGTGGCGAAATCGAGATTCCCTGGGAACAGATCGACATGCAGGTGTTGATGAAAGCCGATGGCCTGCCGACTTATCATCTGGCCAACGTGGTCGACGATCATCTGATGCAGATTACCCACGTGCTGCGTGGCGAGGAGTGGATCAACTCCGCACCCAAGCACATGTTGCTCTACAACTACTTTGGCTGGGATATGCCGCAGCTGTGTCATATGCCGCTGCTGCGCAACCCGGACAAGAGCAAGCTGTCCAAGCGCAAGAACCCTACCAGTATTACCTTTTATCAGCGCATGGGTTACCTGCCGCAGGCCATGTTGAACTATCTGGGGCGCATGGGTTGGTCGATGCCGGATGAGCGCGAGCAGTTCACCCTGGCAGACATGATCAAGGAGTTTGATATCCAGCGCGTGTCGCTGGGTGGGCCGATCTTTGATGTGGAGAAACTGGCCTGGCTGAACGGTATGTGGATCCGCGATCTGTCGGTTGACGATTTTGCTCAGGCTGTTCAGCGCTGGGCGCTGAATCCGGCCTACCTCAAGCCGATGATCCCGCTGGTCCAAAGCCGGGTGGAAACCTTCAGTGAGCTGGTGCCGTTGGCCGGCTTTTTCCTGACCGGCAAGGTCAATCCGCAGGCCAGCCTGTTCGAACACAAGAAGCTCAATGCCGATCAGGTACGCCAGGCCTTGCAACTGCTGCTGTGGAAGCTGGAAGCCACGCGCCAGTGGGACAAGGACAGCATTACCGTCGGCATTCAGCAGATTGCCGAACTGCTGGAGCTGAAACTGCGTGATCTGATGCCGCTGTTGTTCGCTGCCATTACCGGCCAGGCCAGCTCGGTCTCGGTCCTCGACGCCATGGCTCACCTTGGCCCGGACCTGACCCGTTTTCGCTTGCGTCAGGCGCTGGAGTTGCTGGGGGGCGCCTCGAAGAAAGAGGTGAAGGAGTGGGATAAACTGTTGGGCGCGCGTTAGCGCGACCAACAGCAGCTGCAAGCCCCAAGTTTCAAGCGGCAAGCTGTCCTAGCAGTATTCGGTATAGGTGGAGAGTTTGAAATCCTGGGCTGCAGTCGGCTCGATTGTCTTGTAGCTTGTAGCTTGTAGCTGCACTTAAGCGGCGCAGCCGCTTAAGTGTCTGTTCTAGATAAAATTCTGTTGACAGTCCGGGGCGCGAATCATAATATGCGCCCCGTCCTAGAGACGGGGCTATAGCTCAGCTGGGAGAGCGCCTGCATGGCATGCAGGAGGTCAGCGGTTCGATCCCGCTTAGCTCCACCATTTTTTGGTCAGTGCGAAAGTGCTGGCCGTTTTACACTGGCCTGCTAAGGTTTGCAGGTAAGATAACGGCACCAGCAACCGTTATCAGAAGGGTTTGCGTCCCCTTCGTCTAGTGGCCTAGGACACCGCCCTTTCACGGCGGTAACAGGGGTTCGAGTCCCCTAGGGGACGCCATTGTTTGACCGATTCACAGTGTGGATCGGGGTCGCAAGACCAAGGGGCTATAGCTCAGCTGGGAGAGCGCCTGCATGGCATGCAGGAGGTCAGCGGTTCGATCCCGCTTAGCTCCACCATTACCAAGGGCCGACATGTAATGTCGGCCCTTTTTTTATGCTTTTTTTACTGGCGAGGCGTTATTTACGCGATGTTTACGCCAGAATTCGAATTTGTCTCTCGTTTGTTTATGCCCCAGGCGCCTAGTCTGACAGGGTCCAACGGGAGTCAGTCGATGTTCAAATTTCTCCGCCCCATAGTTTATGTTTGCGGCATTCTGATGTTGATCATGGCCGGCTTGATGTTATCGGTCGCGCTCTTTGCCTGGGTTCGCCAGGATCCGGAAATGTCCGTGTTTCTGATCAGTGCTGGACTGGTAACCTGCCTGGGGGTGGTGATGGTGTTGACCGGGCGGACGGTTGAGTTCCATCTGGTGGCAAGACAGCTTTACCTACTCACTAGTGCCAGCTGGTTGATGATGTCCACTGCGGGGGCTTTGCCACTGTTTTTCAGTCATTTTGAGCTTAGCTTTGTCGATGCTGTGTTCGAGGCGGTATCGGGCATCACGACCACGGGTTCGACCATTCTCTCCGGGATTGAAAGCCTGCCGCCGAGTCTGTTGCTCTGGCGCTCCCTGTTGCAGTGGCTGGGAGGCCTCGGTGTGGTCGGCATGGCGGTATCGATTCTGCCGTTTTTGCGTGTCGGCGGCATGCGTCTGTTTCACACTGAATCCTCTGACTGGTCAGATAAATCCATGCCCCGCATCCAGACCCTGGCGCAGATGCTGCTGGGCATTTACCTGACCTTGAGCCTGCTATGCATGCTGTGTTACTGGTTGGCCGGTATGTCGGTGTTCGATGCCATTAACCACGCCATGACCACGGTATCCACCGGGGGCTATGCCACGGATGACCGGTCGATGGGGCGCTTTGGCAGTGCAGTGCTCTGGGTATCGATAATCTTTATGTTGCTGGGTGCCGTGCCCTTCACCCTATTGATTGGCTTTGTTCGTCGGCCGCGTCTTGGATCGCTTAATAATCAACAGGTTATTGGACTATTCTCGATTGTGACTGTGGTATCGCTGGCCTTGGCTGCCTATCTGGTGGGGCAGGATGTCCATGCGCCGCTGGAGGCCCTGACGCAGTCTACCTTTAACCTGGTATCGGTGATTAGCACCACAGGCTATGCATCGGCTGATTACACTCAATGGGGTGCCTTCAGTGTGGCGCTGTTTTTTGTTGTGATGTTTATTGGTGGCTGCTCCGGCTCGACCAGTGGCGGTATGAAGGTGTTTCGTTTCCAGTTGAGTTATCTGTTCCTGCGCAGTCAGGTCCGTAAACTGGTGCATCCCAGTGGGGTGTTTGTGACGCAATACAATGGCAAGCCGGTCAGTGATGACATCATTCTCTCGGCCATTGCCTTTTCATTTCTGTTTTTCCTGTGCCTGGCCGGTTTTACCCTGCTGCTGGCGTTGATGGGGCTCGATCTGATGACCAGTTTGACGGCATCCGCTACAGCGCTGACCAACGTTGGACCGGGTCTGGGCGATATTGTCGGTCCTGCAGGCAATTTTGCGACATTACCGGATGCGGCCAAATGGCTGTTATCCTTCGCCATGCTGTTGGGCCGCCTTGAGTTACTTACCATGATGGTCCTGTTCACTCCGATGTTCTGGCGCAGCTGATGAAAATTCTCTTTTTGAGCAGGGCCTGCCTCAAGTCATTTCTTTTGCCGTTGGCTTTACCCGGCCTGGCAACTGTTGCTGCGGTCATGTTGTTGCCCTGGTTGTCCGTAGCCAGTCTGGCGCTGCTGTATCTGGCGGCGGTGTTACTGACAGCGGTCAGTACCGGTGTCACATCGGCACTGGTTGCGGCTGGTATCAGCTTCCTTGCTTACAACTTCTTTCTGACCGAACCCTATTACTCGTTGCGCATGCTGCATCACGAGGACATTTTGACTGGCCTGTTGCTGGTTCTGGTGGCTGTGGTAACAGGGCATATGGCTGCGCGCCTGAGTGAGCAAGTGTCGGCGTTGCGTGAGAGCGAAAAATGGAATGCTCAACAGATGGCCTGTGCTCGGGCTTTGGCCGTCTGTGTCAGCGCTCAGGACGTGATAAAGATCTTTTCCAGCCAACTGCAGGATGCCCTTGGTTGGTATGCGCGAACCGCTGATACAGGCCTGGTGCATGACGCCAAGCAGGCGTTGCCACGCGACGTCAGTTGGCACGAAGACAATGCGGGCGTGACACTCCTGTTCAGCGATGGTAAATCGGCTGCCGTGGGTTGTATTCGCCTGTCTGCAACAGAGCCGCTGACCACGCGCCACCGTCAGCGACTTGAGGTGCTTGTGAGTCTGGCCCGTCTTGCCTGGGGGCGGGTGCAATTGGCCGAGTCATTGCGTGATGAAACCCTGGGCAAGGAGCGGGAGCAACTACGTTCGGCACTGCTATCGTCGGTTTCACATGATTTGCGCACGCCACTGGCGACCATGATTGGCTCGGTCAGCAGTCTGATTGATCTGAGTGATTCGCTAGAAGCGTCTGAACGTGCCGAGCTGTTGGACAATACGCTGACTGAAGCACGACGGCTTGATCGGTATATACAGAAATTGCTCGACATGACACGTCTGGGTCACGGTGAGCTGACGCTTGACCGTGACTGGATCGGATTGGATGACATCGTCAGCGTGGTGCTGCGACGTTGCAAGCCCTTGCTCGGTGATCTCGACCTGAAGCTGGATATTCCGCAGGACTTGCCTTTGTTGCACGTGCATCCGGCCTTGATCGAGCAGGCTCTGTTCAATGTACTTGAAAACGCCATGCGCTTTTCTCCCGCCGGTGGCAGAATCTGGCTGAGCGCTGAGGAAGAAGAGCACTGGTTGCATGTGGATGTGCGCGACAGCGGACCGGGTATCGCTGCGGACAAGCGCGAGCAGGTTTTTGATATGTTTCACACCTTCAGTCATGGTGATCAGTACGCCGCCGGAACGGGTCTGGGGCTGGCCATCTGTCGGGGTATTCTGGCAGCCCACGGTGGTCAGGTGGTTGTGCTTGAAAGCGCTGAAGGCAAGGGCGCAACATTGCGTTTGAGTCTGCCTGTTCCAGCCAGGATTGGCGGTCTGGATGAAGCCGTATGACATCAGTTCTGATCATCGATGATGAACCGCAGATTCGACGCTTCCTGACCATTTGTCTCGGGTCGCAAGGTTATCAGTTACTGGAAGCGGAGGACGCACGGCGTGGCCTGCAGCAGGTCGCGTTGCATCAGCCTGACCTGGTTATCATGGATCTCGGTTTGCCGGATATGGATGGTCAGCAGTTGCTTCAGCGGCTGCGAGAGTTCTATCAGGGACCGGTCATTGTGCTGTCGGTTCGCAATGGTGAGCGTGACAAGGTCATGGCGCTGGATAACGGCGCGAATGACTATGTGGAAAAACCCTTCGGTGCCAATGAACTGTTAGCGCGAATCCGTGCGGTCTTGCGCACCTTTGGCGGCGTGTCGGTACCGCCGACAGGGTATGACGATGGCTATCTCCGCATTGATCTGCTTGATCATCGGGTCAGTGTTGCCGACCAGGATGTGCACCTGTCGAAAAAGGAGTTTGAACTGTTGCGTTGTCTGATAGCGCACCCCGGCAGGATCATCACCCAGCAACAATTGCTCAAGGATATCTGGGGCCCCCACCATACCCATGACACGCACTATCTGCGTATTTTCATTGGCCGTTTGCGCAATAAGTTGGGCGACGATCCAACGGCACCGCGCTATATCGAAACCGAGGCGGGCGTTGGCTACCGTTTTCTCGGTCAGCAGGACTGAACGTATACGTCTTTTTTACGGGCTTGGGCCCAGCTTGGTATCGCTTGTTTACGCTTCCCTCACCAACAATGAACGCATGCACATCAGCAGGAGTCGAGCATGCGAATCATTATTCTGGGAGCGGGTCAGGTAGGCGGCACCTTGGCCGAGCACCTGTCAGGTGAGGCCAACGACATTACCGTGGTTGACCGGGATAGCCAGCGTTTGCGTGCGTTACAGGATCGTCTTGACCTGCGTACCCTGTCCGGCTCCGCCTCGCACCCGCAGCTATTGGCTCAGGCCGGTGCTGAAGATGCGGATATGCTGGTGGCGGTTACCAGCAGCGATGAGATCAACATGATCGCCTGTCAGGTAGCCCAGAGTCTGTTCAATGTGCCGCGCAAGATTGCCAGGGTGCGGGAACATGATTATTTGACGCGCAGCGAGGCGTTATTCAATCGTGATGCCATCCCGGTGGATGTGCTGATCAGCCCTGAGGCACTGGTAACGCGCAGCTTGAAGCGTCTGCTGCAATATCCCGGTGCCTTGCAGGTTCTGGATTTTGCTGAGGGTAAGGCCCAGTTGGTGGCGGTCAAGGCTCGTTACGGTGGGGCGTTGGTCGGACAGCAAATCGCCTCGTTGCGGCAACACCTGCCTGATGTCGACATGCGTGTAGCGGCCATTTTCCGGCGCGAACGTCCACTTTTTCCCCAGGGTGATACGGTAATCGAGGCTGAAGACGAGGTGTTTTTCATTGCCGCGCGTGATGATATTCGCCAGGTCATGGGTGAGCTGCGGAGGCAGGATCCACCGTATAAGCGGGTCATGATCGCAGGCGGCGGGAATATCGGCGCGCGGCTGGCAGCCAGCATTGAATCGCGTTATCGGCTCAAGGTCATTGAGTTGGACCGTGACCGTTGCAGCGTGCTTTCCCAGCAGTTGAAACACAGCACCATTTTGCATGGTAGCGCGTCCAATCGGGATCTGTTGGTCGAAGAGAATATCGCCTCGGTTGATGTCTTTCTGTCGCTGACCAATGACGATGAGGCCAATATCATGGCCTCTATGCTGGCCAAGAAATTGGGTGCGCGTACGGTGATCACACTGATCAACAACCCGGCCTATGTTGATCTGGTTCAGGGTGGCCTGATCGACATTGCCCTGTCGCCGCAGCAATCGACCATCAGTGCCTTGCTCAGCCATGTCCGCCGTGGTGATGTCGTTGCTGTGCATTCCTTGCGCCGAGGCGCTGCCGAGGCGCTGGAAGCCGTTGCCCATGGTGATGCCAGCAGCTCTAAGGTTGTCGGGCGAAGACTGGATCAGTTGCCCTTGCCTGCAGGTACTGTGATAGGCGCCTTGATCCGTCAGGACAAGGTCCTGATTGCCCATGATGACAGCGTGATCCAAGCTGATGATCACGTCATTCTGTTTGTCGCAGACAAAGCCGCGGTCAGGCAGGTGGAGCGGTTGTTTGAGTTGGGAATTGGTTTTATCTAGCCGCCTGCCGCTCCCAAGCAAGCGCAGGAACAAGTGCTCAAGCGCGGCAGATGGCTAGACCAGACAATCCACACAAAACAACAGGCTGCCGTCATCGGTCAACAGCGGGCGCAGTCCATGGATATCGCTTTCAAAACCGGGGAAGCCTTGGTCCAGTTGCTGGGCGACCCGCAGGAAGTCGGTTATGGCACTGCAGTCCGTGGGAAAACGTTCGCCGGGCATGATCAACGGGATACCGGGCGGGTAGGGCACCAGCATCACTGCGCTGATACGTCCGGCCAGATGCTCGATTGGCACCATTTCAACCTCACCGCGTACCAGTTGCTGGTAGGCATCGGCGGGGCGTACCACGATCTCCGGCAGCTCGGTATAGATTTGCCGCAGAATCCGTACCATGCGCTGTTCCTTGTAGAATCCATGCAGTTGCTGGCAGATATCCCGCAGGCCAAGGCCGCGATAGTGTCCGCTGGCGGCTATGCCAGGTAGGGTCGCTTCGAGTGGCGCGTTAGCGTCGTACAGGCGCTTGAACTCCTGCAGTTCGGACACCAGCGTGCTCCATTTGCCCTTTGTGATGCCAAGGGAAAACAGGATCAGAAAGGAATACAGGCCGGTTTTTTCCACCACCAGGCCGCGCTCGGCCAGAAAGCGGGTGACCACTGCGGCTGGAATGCCGCTTTTGGCCAGACGACCTTGCTGCTCCACACCCGGTGTCAGCAGGGTTACCTTGATCGGATCAAGGAGCGCGTAATCATCCGCCATGGCACCAAAACCATGCCAGTCCTGATGGTCATCCAGGGTCCAGTCGCAGGCTTGCAATGCGTCGGCTTGCAGCGCGTCCTCCGGCTCCCAAACGTCAAACCACCATTGATCCTCATCCAGGCGCTCGGCGGTTTGCTGCATGGCACGACGGAATGACAGCGCTTCATCGAGGGTTTCCTGCACCAAAGAACGGCCGGGTTCCCCGGCCATCATGCCGGTGGCCACGTCGATGGAGGCAATGATGCCGTAATGCGGCGAGGTCGAGGTATGCATCATGAAGGCTTCATTGAAGCGCTGCAGGTCCAGACGCTGGTCGATACTGTTCTCGGCCAGAATGATCGATGCCTGGGACAGGGCGGCCAACACCTTGTGGGGTGACTGGGTGGCAAACACCAGCGGATGCCTGGCGCGCTCGAAGCCGCGCTTGCGGCCCATGCCATGGCGGCCGGCATAGAATTCGTGGAAGGCCGCATAGCCGTACCAGGCTTCGTCGAAATGCAGGATATCCACCGCGTCCTCGAGTTCATCCTTGATCAACTCCGCGTTGTAACACAGGCCGTCATAGGTGGAATTGGTCAGCACAGCCAGCCGTATCTTGGCCTCGCGCCCCTGCAGCAGCGGATGTTCTGCCAGACGCTGGCGCAGGTTGGCGGGGGCAAAGGCATCCAGGTTGATGGGGCCGATAATGCCGTAGTCGTTGCGCGAGCCGCTCAGATAGACAGGAATGGCGCCGGTCATGATGATCGCGTGGAGAATCGATTTATGGCAGTTGCGGTCGACCAGTACCACATCGTCGCGGCTGACAAAGGCGTGCCAGATGATCTTGTTCGCGGTGGAGGTGCCGTTGACCACATAGAAACCGTGATCAGCACCGAAGGTGCGCGCGGTGTTGGCTTCAGCCTCGGCGATCGGCCCATTGTGGTCAAGCAGTGAGCCCAGACCCGGTACCGACACCGATAGATCCGAGCGCAGGGTGTTCTCGCCAAAGAAGTCATGGAAGGCGCGTCCGACCGGGCTCTTGCGGAAGGCAACACCGCCCCCGTGACCCGGCGAATGCCAGGAATAGCTGGCGCGTCCGGTGTAGTCGAGCAGGGCCTTGAAGAAAGGCGGTAATAACTGCCCCAGATAAGCCTGGGCGGTGCGCGCGATCTGCCCGGCGATAAAGGGCAGGGTGTCCTCGAACAGGTAAATGATGCCGCGCAGCTGATGCAGATCGCGCAACGCGCTGAGGGTATCGTTATCCAGATTCTGATGGGTGCTCAGGGCCATGATCGGTAGTTCCGGGGAGCGGCAGTGGGCGGCCTTAAACAGGGCTCTTACCTGCAGAAGGTCGGCGCCCTGGTCGGCGGTAAAGAGAATGCAGGACAGCCCCCGGTGCGCTTCGGCTATCAGTCGGCCTTCCTCCAGCGACGCCGACGCCAGTACCTCGAAGCCTTCCTGTTTGAGGGCCTTGAACAGCTCACCGAGCTGACTGCCGGCGACATCGGTCTGACCGATATGCGGATTTATGATCAGGATGGGAAAGTGCAGGTGCTTGAACATGAGGGCCTATTCCTGGCGGCTTTGTCTTCAGCCTATACCAGTGCGGCCGTTCCTGCCTGTGGCCTTTTTGCCTGCGCTGTCGCCTGAGAGTCAGTTGGCAATGGTATGCTGTGCAGCTTGACGCCAGCTTGAATGGAGAGCTACTGACAGTGAAATGGGATTTGGATAACCCACATACTCTGAACATCACCGTGCAACCCGAGGACATTGATGGTCTGGGGCATGCCAACAATACTGTGTATGTCGGTTGGTTGGAGCGCTGCGCCTGGGAGCATTCGCAACGTCTGGGTCTGGGGGTCAGTGACTACCGTACGCTGGACCGTGCCATGGCGGTGTTTCGTCACGAGATTGATTACCTCAGTGCGGCCTATGAGGGTGATGAGCTGGTGATGGCGACCTGGATCATCAGCTGGGACAAGAAACTGCGCATGACCCGCCATTTTCAGCTGTGTCGGGTGTCGGATGGCGCGACTCTGCTGCGGGCCCGCACCACCTTTGTCTGCATTGAAGTCTCGACCGGCAAACCCAAGCGCATGCCCGCCGAGTTTATCGAGGTCTATGCGCGCGGAATAACCCCGGAAAAGCCGGAAGCCGCCGCTGTCTGATCAAACTACAACACAGGCACGGCCGTGCGCCGCGCCTGCAATCAGACAATCAGCGGTATTCGCACAGATAGGCGGTGTCCTGGCCTACCTTGAGTTGAAATTTGCTGTTGGCAGGTACCGTGAACTGGCTGCCGTTGGCAAAGTCCTGCCAGCTGTCGCTGCCCGGCAGTTTGACGGTCAGCAGGCCGCTGATGACATGCATGATTTCCAGCTGGCTGGTGCCAAATTCATATTCGCCTGGCGCCATCACGCCGACTGTGGCACTGCCTTCCGGCTGCTGAAAGCCAATGGAAACGACCTTGCCATCAAAATACTGGTTGACCTGGAACATCGGTGGGCTCCTTCAGAGCGTTGTTGAAAGCGGCCTAGTATGCCTAGCCCTACCGCAGCGCGGCAATCGAAATCAGGCGCAGCTGGCTAAGCTCTCAAACCCGGAGGTCAGCGTTAAAGGCCAGTCATCGCAATGTTTCTTGACCACTGGCATTATCGGGCATCCCTTATCATCTGTAGTCAGAAATGGCGTTTTTTCAGGCCCCGTTGCCGCCTTTGAGGTTGTCAGCGGGCAAATCAGCAGGATACAAGCGTGAGGAAGAAGTATGGCTAGCATCGCTTTCATCGGTCTGGGCGTCATGGGTTATCCCATGGCCGGTCATCTGCAGCGTGCCGGGCACGACCTGACAGTCTATAACCGCACCTCAGCCAAAGCGGCAAGTTGGGTTGCCGAATTCAACGGTAAAGCCTGCGAGACGCCAGCGGAGGCTGCGCAAAACCAGGACATGGTCATGCTCTGCGTGGGCAATGATGATGATTTGCGAGAGGTGCTGTGCGGCGAGCAAGGCGTGCTCGCAGGTATCCGTTCGGGCGCTGTCATTGTCGACCATACAACGGCCTCGGCGCAGGTGGCGCGTGAGCTGGCCGATCGTTGTGCCCAGCAGGGCGTGGGTTTTCTCGACGCGCCGGTTTCCGGTGGTCAGGCGGGTGCTGAGAATGGTCAGTTGACCATCATGCTGGGCGGTGATGAGGCGGTGTTCGATATTGCCCGGCCGGTACTCAAGAGTTACGCGCGCATGGTCAGGTTGATGGGCCCGGTCGGTTCAGGGCAGTTGACCAAGATGGTCAATCAGATCTGCATTGCCGGCCTGCTTCAGGGACTGTCCGAAGCCCTGCATTTTGCTGAACAGGCGGGACTGGATGGTGAGGCGGCGATGGCGGTGATCAGCAAGGGCGCGGCGCAGTCCTGGCAACTGGACAATCGGCACAAGAGCATGCTCGCTGGCGAGTTTGACTTTGGTTTTGCCGTCGACTGGATGCGCAAGGATCTGGCCATAGTGCTGGATGAGGCGCGCAGCAATGGTGCCCAGTTACCGGTAACAGCCCTGGTAGATCAGTTTTATGCGGATGTTCAGGCGAAGGGCGGTGGGCGCTGGGATACCTCGAGTCTGATTTCCCGGTTGAAGCGCGCAAGCTGACCTGGAGCCCGCCAGGCAGGAATCGACATGCCACTCGCTGGGCTGGATAATCATCGGTTCTGAGAGCTTGAATGTGTTTCTCCAAAGAGTATTTTGTCATGTCCATGCGTTGTCGAGCGGGTTGCGGCGCCTGCTGCATCGCCCCGTCCATCAGTACCCCGATACCCGGCATGCCGCAGGGCAAGCCAGCAGGGGTGCGCTGTATTCAGTTGAGTGACGAGAATCAGTGTCTGATCTTTGACTCCCCTGAACGCCCCGCAGTTTGTGGCGCCTTTGCTGCCGACCCGGCGTTTTGTGGCGAGACCTCAGAGCAGGCACTACAGATTCTTTCCTGGCTGGAAGTTCAAACCGGCTGAGCTGCCTGTAGCCGTTCAACTGACGGTCGCCCGCAGGCGGGCGACCGTTTCAGGCTCAGTTATAGTCGCGGAAATGCACGGATATGGATCTGATCTGGCTGGAAGGCCAGTTGGGTACATTAATGACCTGGGGCTCGCCGCTGCCACGGCGAGAGGTTAGCTCGATTCGGATGATCCCATCTGGCTCTGCTGTCGCAGGGAGATAGAGATCCAGCCCCGACATGAACGGAATGGCGTGAAACACCGGGTCGGCATACCCAAGATTGCTGATTGTGTCCGAGTTTCGGTCATGCAGAAAAATATTGCTCAGTCGTTGCAGCAATGGACCTGTCAATGAGGTGACAACAGCGGTCGAGTTGACCAGCAGGCTGTCATTTCTCTCGCCTTGATCACCCCATAACTCCATATCTCGGCTAATGCTCAGGTTGCTATGACTCCCGCTGCGACTCAAGAGTGCGCCCACGCCGGTACCCGGTGCCGAGGTGTTAAGGCGAATCTGGCCGTTGTCCTGCAGATAGGGTTCGCGATAGAAGTAATGGTCGGCGTTTGCCACCCCTTCGCGCAACAGGGTGAACTCATAACTGGCGCCCTTGATAACCCGAAAAGGTCCCCAGTGACCGCTGGTATCGATGGCCTGACGATGGGTTGGTTGGCCGGACAGTCGGCGGCCATTGGTTGGATCCACCTCGTTGATTTCCAGCACCGTACCGGCGGCACCGACGTTGGCCGGAAAAATATTGGCCCTGCCGGCAATCCATACATAGTCACCCTCAGCTTCAGGAATCTGTGTAGTGGCAGGGGCGGCATTGTTATTGAGGAAGCGGAAGATGCGTTCAAAGGAGTCAGCAGAGGTCGCTACTTCAATATGGCCAACCGGGTCTTCCGGATCAGGATAGATGTTGGTGGCGCCAACAATTTCAAGCGTCACATATTGCCCCCACAATGCCAATGTAGGTTTTCCGCCAAATGGCTCAAGCCCGTCGCGGCCGTCGATATTCACATAGTGAGCGACTTTGGCTGCCCTGGCGGGGTCGGCCAGAAACTGTCGGCTGACTTCGGTGCCCATCGAGTGTCCCATCAGGTCAACCTGCGACGCCCCGGTGTTGCGTAACACCTGATCGATCAGGGCTTCGAGTTGCAGCGTCGTCTGGGCAAAGTTGGGTGGATTGGTGTTGTATTCATAGGTGGCGAGATGGCTGCGTGGATAGCCGTTGGCGATGAAGCGCTGGGCCTGTGATTCGAACTGCGAGGCTGAGCCAGCACCACCATGGACAAAAATCACCGGGCGTTTGTTGAGGTCGACATTGTCATCCTGGTTGTCACGCAAATGCTGCCAGGCCTGGGCCTTGGTTCGCAGCGAGCGCAAGCCGCCCTGGCTGTTTTCGGCAAAGACCTCTGCTGAATTCAGATGCGTTAGCAGACCGTCTTCAGCGGTCATGCTGGCTTCAAACGCAGCTTCGTCAGCAAAGTCCAGATGGAAGCCTGGGTTCAGTGATTCCAGCTCTTCGATGGCGGCGACCGTTTCAGCAGAAATTCGGATGCCGTTGTTCAGATTGCCGTCGGTGTCCAGCGCCTGCAGGAAGCGGGCAATATTGAGTGCCAGGGGATCGGCGCTGTCTTCACTTTCGGCCAGCGATAGTGGGGTGATTACTGCTTGCCCTTCTGCTGAGCCGAGGTTTATTCCTGCCACAGAAAAACTGACGCTTTCCCCGGGTAGGTACCTGAAGGCTCCGCGTGCATTTGTGCGACCAGAACGGCTGGGTGTCGCATAGGCGAGGCCTGATACGGGGCTGTCGATAAAGACCCCGGTCGATGAGTTGTCGCTGGAACCGCCGCCGCCCGAGAGGCAGCCGCTGAGTATGGCTGCTGCGATAGCGAGCAGGGCGGATTTGCCGGGTATGAAGTATCGAGACATGTTTATCCCTTTTATTGTTGTGATGTAAAAAAGCGCATGGGTATGAAGCGAGACTAGATCTCGCAATAAAATCATAAGTTATAAATGCTTTGTCTGCGATACTAAAATAACTATTGATTCGAAGTCTCGCAAAAATATCTAATGGTTAAATGAAGGTATGAAAATGGCTTTTGCGCTTTGCAGGGTGGGAGGTCATTGCGGACAACGATTTTGATCAGAAGTGACGTGCAGGTGGTCAGGCTTGGCTACGCAGCAAGGGGCAAAAAAAACTGGCATTGCAGACAAAAAAAGCCCCGCTTTAGCGGGGCTTTGGGTCTTACTTGGCGGGGTAGTCGCGCATCGGCGAACCGGTATACAGCTGGCGCGGGCGGCCAATCTTGTAGGGGCCGCTGATCATTTCGTTCCAGTGGGCAATCCAGCCTGGAGTTCGGCCAGTGGCGAAGATCACCGTGAACATCTCGGTGGGGATGCCGATGGCCTTGAGGATGATGCCCGAGTAGAAGTCAACGTTCGGGTACAGGTTGCGTTCCTTGAAGTAGGGATCGTTACGGGCGATCTCTTCCAGCTTCATGGCCAGTTCCAACTGCGGGTCGTTGATACCCAACTCGGCCAGTACTTCGTCGCAGGTCTGCTTCATGACCTTGGCGCGTGGGTCGAAGTTCTTGTAGACGCGGTGACCGAAGCCCATCAGTTTGAACGGGTCGTCCTTGTCCTTGGCTTTGGCCACGAACTTCTCGATATTGGATACATCACCGATTTCGTCCAGCATGCGCAATACGGCTTCGTTGGCACCGCCGTGCGCCGGTCCCCAGAGGGCGGCGATACCGGCGGCGATACAGGCGAAGGGGTTGGCGCCGGAAGAGCCAGCCAGACGCACTGTCGAAGTAGAGGCGTTCTGTTCGTGGTCGGCATGCAGTACAAAGATGCGATCCATGGCCTTGGCCAGTACCGGATTGATCTTCTTCTCTTCACAGGGGGTGTTGAACATCATGTGCAGGAAGTTTTCCGAGTACGACAGGTCATTACGCGGGTACATCAGCGGCTGACCTTGCGAATACTTGTACACCATGGCCGCAATGGTCGGCATCTTGGCAATCAGGCGAATGGCTGAAATTTCGCGATGATGCGCATCGTTGATGTCCAGCGAGTCGTGGTAGAAGGCAGACAGGGCGCCCACTACGCCACACATGATGGCCATGGGGTGAGCGTCGCGACGGAAACCATTGAAGAAGGTTTTCAGTTGTTCGTGCACCATGGTGTGATTCTTGATGGTGCTGTCAAACTTGGCTTTTTCTTCGGCAGTGGGGAGTTCACCCTTGAGCAGCAGAAAACAGGTTTCCAGAAAGTCGGCTTTTTCTGCCAGTTGCTCAATCGGGTAACCGCGATGCAACAGAACACCCTTGTCACCATCAATAAAGGTAATCTTGGATTCGCAGGATGAGGTTGCCATGAAACCGGGATCGAAGGTGAAAAAGCCTTCGCCGGTGAGACCGCGTACATCGACTACATCCGGGCCGAGCGTGCCAGAATACATTGGCAGCTCAATGGGGGCCTTGCCCTCAATGATCAACTGCGCCTTTTTGTCAGCCATTGATGGCCTCCTGTTTGCTTGAATCGAAAGAGTGACCCCCCACGCAGGGCCCGCATCACTATAAGGTGATAAATCGGTTTGTCAATTGTACTGATAGTGAATGGATATAACCCAAATAAAAAGCTTTTATTGGCAACTTGAATGGAGCTGGACAAGCTTGCGGACAGTGTGTTGCAAGGCTTGTGCAGACGGCTTGCAGGGCATCAGGTGCATTGTAATAAGGGGGGCAAGTCTCTATACTCCACCACCGGCAAAGTGACTTGATAATCTCGCTAGGGGTTGCCAATTCAAGTCATTGGGGTACCCACAAAAGTGCACCTTCCTATAATCCAGCCCTGCATTTAAGGGCCATGAGTGTGAATATAGCCGTGAATAGCAAACGACCTGTCAACCTGGATCTCAGGACAATCAAACTTCCTGTCACAGCCTATACGTCAATTGCTCATCGTATTTCGGGCATCATCCTGTTCATCGCCATTGCTGGTCTGCTTTGGATGCTGGACACCTCATTGAGTTCCGAAGACGGTTTTGAGCAAGTGCAGGCTTGTCTGCAGAATCCGCTGGCCAAACTGATCCTGTGGGGCGTTCTTTCCGCTCTGCTGTATCACCTGGTTGCGGGTGTTCGCCATCTGGTGATGGACGCCGGTATTGGTGAAGGCCTGGAAAGCGGCAAGCTGGGCTCGCAGATCGTGATTGTGATCTCCGTCATTCTGATTGTTCTTCTGGGGGTTTGGATATGGTAACCAACGTCACCAACCTGTCGCGTAGCGGCTTGTATGACTGGATGGTACAGCGTGTATCGGCTGTCTTGTTGGCCGCTTATGTGTTGTTTCTGCTTGGTTATCTGGTTCTCAACCCGGGTCTGACCTTCGGTGACTGGCAAGCGCTTTTCAGCCAGAACTGGATGCGTATTTTCAGCCTGCTCACACTGGTGGCCCTCAGCGCACACGCTTGGGTCGGAATGTGGACCATTTCTACTGACTACCTTACTCCCATGGCGCTGGGCAAATCAGCCACTGTCGTTCGCTTCCTGTTTCAGGCGGCTTGCGGTCTGCTGATGTTTGTCTTGTTTGTCTGGGGCGTACAGATTCTTTGGGGTATCTAAATGGCTAACATTCGTACACTGAGTTTTGACGCCATCATCGTTGGTGGCGGTGGTGCCGGCATGCGCGCGGCGCTGCAACTGGCCCAGGGTGGTCACAAGACTGCCGTGGTTACCAAGGTGTTCCCGACCCGTTCGCACACGGTGTCTGCCCAGGGTGGCATTACCTGTGCGATTGCCTCTGCTGATCCGAATGATGATTGGCGCTGGCACATGTATGACACGGTCAAGGGCTCCGACTATATCGGTGACCAGGACGCAATCGAATACATGTGTTCAGTCGGTCCGGAAGCGATCTTCGAACTTGAGCACATGGGCCTGCCGTTCTCCCGTACCGAGCAGGGCCGCATCTATCAGCGTCCGTTCGGTGGTCAGTCCAAGGGCCCCGATGACCCGACACAGGCTGCACGTACTTGCGCTGCGGCTGACCGTACCGGTCACGCCCTGCTGCACACTCTCTATCAGAACAACGTCAAGCACGACACCACCTTCCTTAATGAGTGGTACGCGGTCGATCTGGTGAAGAACCAGGACGGTGCCGTGGTCGGTGTTATTGCCATCTGTATCGAAACCGGCGAAACCGTGTATATCCGCTCTAAGGCCACTGTGCTGGCCACGGGTGGTGCCGGTCGTATTTACGCCTCTACAACCAATGCCCTGATCAACACCGGTGACGGTATGGGTATGGCGCTGCGTGCCGGTATCCCGGCCCAGGACATGGAGATGTGGCAGTTCCACCCGACCGGTATTGCCGGTGCCGGCACCCTGGTAACCGAAGGTTGCCGTGGTGAAGGTGGATACCTGATCAACAAGCATGGCGAGCGTTTCATGGAGCGTTATGCGCCCAACGCCAAGGACCTTGCTGGTCGTGACGTGGTAGCCCGTTCCATGGTCAAGGAAATCATCGCCGGTAACGGCTGTGGTCCGGATGGCGACCATGTCATGTTGAAGCTTGATCACCTCGGTGAGGAAGTGCTGCACAGCCGCCTGCCGGGTATCTGTGAACTGTCCAAGACCTTTGCCCACGTTGACCCGGTAACCGCACCGATTCCTGTGGTTCCGACCTGTCACTACATGATGGGCGGTATTCCGACCAACATCCACGGTCAGGCGATTACCCAGGATGCCAACGGCAATGACAAGATTGTCGACGGTCTGTTTGCCGTGGGTGAAGTAGCTTGCGTATCGGTTCATGGCGCCAACCGCCTGGGCGGTAACTCGTTGCTGGATCTGGTGGTCTTTGGTCGTGCTGCAGGTCTGCACCTGGAAACCGCGCTGAAGGATGGTATCGAGCATCGCATTGCGTCCGAATCGGACATTGATGCGTCGCTGGCTCGCCTCGCCAACCTGAATGCCCGTTCCGAGGGCGAGCAGGTAGCGCCGCTGCGTAAAGAGCTGCAAACCTGCATGCAAAACTACTTCGGTGTATTCCGCACTGGCGAATACATGGAGAAGGGCATCAAACAACTGGCCGACCTGCGCGAGCGTATCGCCAAGGTCAAGATCGACGACAAGAGCCAGGCGTTCAACACTGCGCGTATCGAAGCACTGGAACTGCAAAATCTGCTGGAAGTGGCTGAGGCCACCGCCATTGCCGCCAACCTGCGTACTGAAAGTCGCGGCGCCCATGCGCGTGAAGACTTCGAAGACCGGGATGACGTCAACTGGTTGTGCCATAGCCTGTTCATGCCCGAGAGCAAAGAGCTCAAGAAACGGGCTGTCAACTTCGCGCCGAAAACCGTTCCAGTATTTGAACCCAAGATCCGTACTTACTAAGGGTGACCGCTATGTTGAACGTAAGTGTTTACCGCTATAACCCGGAGAGCGACAACGCTCCCTATATGCAGGACTTCCAGGTTGATACAGGCGGCAAGGACATCATGGTTCTTGACGTACTGGCCCTGGTCAAGGAGCAGGATGTAGGCATGTCCTACCGCCGCTCCTGCCGTGAAGGTGTGTGTGGCTCCGATGGCATGAACATCAACGGCAAGAACGGTCTGGCTTGCATCACACCGCTGTCTGATGTGGTCAAGAACAACAAGCTGGTGCTGCGTCCGCTACCGGGTTTGCCGGTAATCCGTGACTTGGTTGTGGATATGAGCATCTTCTACAAGCAATACGAAAAGGTTCAGCCGTATTTGCAGAACGACACGCCGGCGCCGGCTATCGAGCGCCTGCAGTCGCCTGAAGAGCGTGAGAAGCTGGATGGCCTGTACGAATGTATTCTTTGTGCTTGCTGCTCCACTTCCTGCCCTTCATTCTGGTGGAACCCGGACAAGTTCATCGGCCCCGCTGGTTTGTTGCAGGCCTACCGCTTTTTGGCGGATAGCCGCGACACCAAGACCGAAGAACGTCTGGCTTCACTGGATGATCCGTTCAGCGTATTCCGTTGCCGCGGCATCATGAACTGCGTGAATGTGTGCCCCAAGGGTCTGAATCCGACCCGCGCTATTGGTCACATCCGCAACATGCTGCTGCAGAGCGGAACCTGATCGGTCAGTCTGCATCAGGTTGATCTGTGCCGGCTCCTGCTACAGGGAGCCGGTCAGTTTTTTAATCGAACCGTAGCTCACAAAGTAGCGGTTTGTGTACCTAAACCAACAGGGGCAATCGGGTAACACCCGAACTATCTGTCGGGGCCGGCAATATTCCGGTTTCGCAGAACAGGGCAGCAGGGGCAGGTGACAGAGACAATGTCGACCAGGGCCAGCCTGTTTTGCACGGATGGCAGTGTTTTTGCCAATTAATGGTCTTTGCGCCAGGTGGTGTCCCCTTATAGAGGGTGACCAAGCATGCCAGACAGCGAAATGCAGCAGCTGTGGAGCACATCTCATCTTGACGGTGGGAATGCCTCCTATGTTGAAGAGCTATACGAGCTCTATCTGCACGATCCCAACAGCGTAACCGACGAATGGCGCAGCTATTTCCAGAAGCTGCCACAAACCAAGGGCCACGCCGGATCAGACGTTTCCCACTCCACTATCCGTGAACACTTCCTGCAACTTGGCAAGCACCAGCGCCGCCCCATGGCGACCAGCAAGGGTAGCGTCGTCAGCAGTGATCACGAGAAGAAACAGGTCGATGTCCTGCGACTGATTCAGGCCTTCCGCATGCGCGGGCATCAGAGCTCCAACCTTGATCCCCTGGGTCTGTGGAAACGCGAAGAAATTGCTGATTTGACCCTGGCAGACTATGGTCTGACCGATGCTGATCTGGACACCTCATTCCGTACCGGCGAATTGCAGATTGGTAAGGAAGAAGCCCCCCTCCGTGAAATCCTTGAAACGCTGAATTCGACCTACTGTTCGACCTTCGGCGTTGAATACATGCACATTGTCGATTCTGCACAGCGCCGCTGGTTTCAGCAGCGTCTGGAAAGCGTGCGTGGCAAGCCTCAGCATTCCGTTGCGACCAAGCGCCATCTGCTCGAGCGTTTGACTGCGGCAGAGGGTCTGGAAAAATACCTGGGTACCAAGTTTCCCGGCACCAAGCGTTTTGGCGTCGAGGGTGGTGAAAGCCTGATCCCGATGCTGGATGAAATCATTCAGCGCGCCGGTTCCTATGGCACCCAGGAAATGGTCATGGGTATGGCTCACCGCGGCCGTCTCAACGTATTGGTGAACATCCTCGGCAAGAACCCGCGCGAGCTGTTTGATGAGTTTGAAGGGAAGAAGAAGAACGACCTGAGCTCCGGTGACGTCAAGTACCACCAGGGCTTCTCGTCCAACGTCATGACCTCGGGTGGCGAGATGCACCTGGCGCTGGCCTTCAACCCCTCGCATCTGGAGATCGTGTCTCCGGTGGTCGAAGGTTCGGTACGTGCTCGCCAGGATCGCCGCAAGGATTACTCGGGTGATCGCGTTTTGCCGATCAATATTCATGGTGACGCCGCCTTTGCCGGACAGGGTGTGGTCATGGAGACGTTCCAGATGTCCCAGACCCGGGCCTACAAGACCGGTGGGACCATTCATATCATCGTCAACAACCAGGTCGGTTTTACCACCAGCCGACAGGATGACGCCCGCTCTACCGAATACTGCACCGACGTCGCCAAGATGATTCAGGCGCCGATCTTCCACGTCAACGGTGATGACCCTGAGGCGGTGTTGTTTGTTACTCAGCTGGCTGTAGATTACCGCATGCAGTACAAGCGCGATGTGGTGATCGATTTGGTCTGCTACCGTCGCCGTGGCCATAACGAGGCAGACGAGCCGTCCGGCACCCAGCCGCTGATGTATGACAAGATCGGCAAACATTCGACCACCCGCGAAATTTATGCCGAGCGTCTGGTTGCTGAGACCATCCTGGATCAGGACGCCGTGCAGGGCATGGTTGAGGAATACCGTACCGCCCTGGATAACGGTGACCACGTGGTAAAAAGCCTGGTCAAGGAACCGGATACCGGCTCCTTCGTCGATTGGGCGCCCTATCTGGGGCACAAGTGGACAGCGCGCCACGATACCCGTTTCGATCTGAAAACCCTGCAGGAACTGGCTACCAAGCTGTGCGATATGCCTGATGGTCTGGTGATCCAGCGTCAGGTCGGCAAAATTATCGAAGATCGTCGCAAGATGGCTGCCGGCGCATTGGCCCTGAATTGGGGGTTTGCCGAAACCATGGCCTATGCAACCTTGCTGCACGAAGGTCATCCGATACGTATCACGGGTCAGGATGTTGGTCGTGGCACCTTTTCGCATCGCCACGCCGTTCTTCACAATCAGAAGGATGGCAGCACCCATATTCCTCTGGCCAGCTTGTCTGAAAACCAGCCGCGCTTTGATATCTACGACTCGTTATTGTCCGAAGAAGCCGTGCTGGCCTTCGAATACGGCTACGCCACGACCACGCCGAATGCACTGGTCGTCTGGGAAGCCCAGTTCGGTGATTTCTTCAACGGCGCGCAGGTTGTTGTTGACCAGTTCATCAGCAGCGGTGAGCACAAGTGGGGTCGACTCTGCGGTTTGACCATGCTGTTGCCGCACGGGTATGAAGGGCAGGGTCCGGAGCATTCCTCGGCGCGTCTGGAGCGCTTCCTGCAGCTGTCTGCTGAACACAATATCCAGGTTTGTGTACCGTCCACCCCGGCGCAGGTCTACCACATGCTGCGCCGTCAGGTGATTCGCCCGCTGCGCAAGCCACTGATAGCCCTGACACCCAAGTCACTGCTGCGTCACAAATTGGCCATATCCTCTATCGAAGAGCTGGCCGAAGGGTCATTCCAGACTGTGATTGGTGAGATCGACAGCCTGGATCCGAAGAAGGTCGAGCGGGTCATCATGTGTAGCGGCAAGGTCTATTACGATCTGCTGGAGAAGCGCCGCAACGATGGTATCGAGGACGCTGCCATTGTGCGCATAGAACAGCTCTATCCCTTCCCGGAGGAAGATCTGGCCGAGGCACTGGCGCCCTACAAGCACCTCAAGAAGGTGGTCTGGTGCCAGGAAGAGCCAATGAACCAGGGTGCCTGGTATTGCAGCCAGCACCACATGCGCCGGGTAATTGCCCAGCACAAGGTAAAGAATTTGTATCTGGACTACGCTGGACGAGAGGCGTCGGCATCACCTGCCTGCGGCTATCCATCCTTGCATGCAGAACAGCAGGACAAACTTTTGCAAGACGCATTCACCGTTTGAGCTTCTGGCAGACAACACGACATTATTTAAGGATCGACAATGGCTATTGAAATAAAAGCCCCAACATTCCCGGAATCGGTAGCTGATGGCACCGTGGCAACCTGGCACAAACAACCGGGTGATGCGGTCAAGCGCGACGATCTGATCGTCGATATCGAAACTGACAAGGTTGTTCTGGAAGTACTGGCGGAAGCCGACGGTGTGCTGGGTGATATCGTCAAGGGTGAGGGCGAGACGGTGCTCAGTGGCGAACTGCTGGGTACCCTTAAGGATGGCGCCAGTGCTGCGCCCAAGGCCGAGTCCAAGGCGCCTGCCAAGGCTGACGACAAGAAGGTCGATGACAAGAAAGAAGAGAAAGCGGCTGCCAGTTCGGCCGCCAGCAGTGATGAGGATGCGCTGTTGTCTCCCGCTGCGCGCAAACTGGCTGAGGAAAACGGTCTGGCTGCTTCTGACATCAGCGGCACCGGCAAGGGTGGCCGGATTACCAAGGAAGACGTCGTCAGCGCCATAGAGGCTAAGAAGAATGCGCCGGCCAAGCCGGCTGCTGCACCGGCTGCCAAGCCTGCTGCGGCTGAATCCAGCGTTGCATTGGGCGAGGGCGACCGCATCGAGAAGCGCGTCCCCATGACTCGTCTGCGTGCCCGCGTTGCCGAGCGTCTGGTTGATGCCCAGGCAACCATGGCGATGCTCACGACCTTCAATGAAGTGAACATGAAGCCGGTCATGGACCTGCGCAGCAAGTACAAGGACCTGTTCGAGAAGAAACATAACGGCGTGCGTCTGGGCTTCATGTCCTTCTTCGTCAAGGCGGCTACCGAAGCGCTCAAGCGCTATCCGGCGGTTAACGCCTCGATTGATGGCAGCGACATTGTCTATCACGGTTATCAGGATATCGGCGTTGCTGTTTCCAGCGACCGCGGTCTGGTTGTGCCGATTCTGCGCAACACCGAATTCATGGGCCTGGCCCAGATCGAAGGCACTATTGCTGATTTCGGCCGCAAGGCGAAGGAAGGCAAGCTGTCGATGGAAGACATGACCGGCGGGACCTTCACCATCTCCAATGGCGGTGTGTTCGGTTCTCTGCTGTCCTCGCCTATCGTCAACCCGCCGCAGGCGGCCATTCTCGGCATGCACAAGATTCAGGAGCGCCCGATGGCAGTCAACGGTCAGGTGGTGATCCTGCCGATGATGTATCTCGCCCTGTCCTATGACCACCGTTTGATCGACGGCAAGGAAGCGGTGAGCTTCCTGGTTGCCATCAAGGAACTGCTGGAAGACCCGGCGCGTCTGCTGCTGGACGTCTGATTAACAGCTGCATGCTAAACGCGGCAAGCTGCCTGACCTGAGTCGGGCAGCTCAAGCCATACAGCTGCAAACAGAGGATTTGGGTTATGAGTCAGAAATACGATGTTATTGTTATCGGTGCCGGTCCTGGCGGCTATGTCGCTGCCATTCGCGCCGCGCAGCTGGGTCTGAAGACAGCCTGTATCGAAAAGTACGTCGGCAAGGACGGCAAGCAGGCTTTGGGCGGTACCTGTCTGAATGTAGGCTGTATTCCATCCAAGGCCTTGCTGGACAGTTCCTGGAAGTTTCATGAAGCCCAGGATGGCCTGAAGATCCACGGTATCGACGTCAAGGGCGTCAGTCTGGATGTGGCTGCCATGCTGGATCGCAAGGACAAGATCGTCAAGCAGTTCACTGGCGGTGTATCCGCTCTGTTCAAGGCCAACGGCGTAACCAGTATTGAAGGTCATGGCAAGCTGCTGGCTGGCAAGAAGGTCGAAGTGACCGATTCCGAAGGCAAAACCACCGTTTATGAAGCCGAGAACGTGATTCTGGCTTCTGGTTCGCGGCCGATTGAAATTCCACCTGCACCCCTGACGGACGACGTCATTGTTGACTCCACCGGTGCGCTGGAATTTCAGAGCGTTCCAAAGAAGCTGGGCGTTATCGGTGCTGGCGTGATTGGTCTGGAACTGGGTTCAGTATGGCGTCGCCTGGGCGCTGAAGTGGTGGTATTCGAAGCGCTGGACACTTTCCTGTCACTGGCCGATGAAGCTGTTGCCAAAGAGGCGCTGAAAACCTTTACCAAGCAAGGTCTGCAGATTCGTCTGGGTGCCCGGGTAACCGGTACCGAGATCAAGCGCAAGCAGGTTGTGGTGTCCTTTACCGATGCCGAAGGCGAACAGCAGTTGACCTTCGACAAGCTGATCGTCGCCGTGGGTCGTCGTCCCTATACGGAGAACTTGCTGGCCACTGATGCGGGCATCGAAATGGATGACCGTGGTGTGGTTTATGTCGATGATTATTGTGCTACCAGCGTGCCTGGCGTCTACGCCGTGGGTGACCTGGTGCGCGGTGCCATGCTGGCGCACAAGGCGTCGGAAGAAGGCGTGATGGTTGCCGAGCGCATTGCCGGTCACAAGGCGGCAATGAATTATGATCTGGTACCGTCAGTTATCTATACCCACCCGGAAATTGCCTGGGTTGGCAAAAATGAACAGCAGCTGAAAGCTGAAGGGATTGACGTCAACGTCGGCGTCTTCCCCTTTGCCGCGAATGGTCGTGCGGTGGCCGGCAACGATGCCGGTGGTTTCGTCAAGGTAATTGCCGACGCGAAAAGCGACCGTGTTCTGGGCGTCCATGTGATCGGTCCGGCTGCCGCCGAGCTGGTTCAGCAGGGTGCCATTGGCATGGAGTTTGGTACCAGTGCCGAAGATCTCGGCATGATGGTTTTTTCGCACCCAACTGTTTCCGAAGCGCTGCATGAAGCGGCACTTGCGGTTAATGGTCACGCAATACATGTAGCAAATCGCAAGAAGCGTTAGACTATGACCCCCGTGACCCATGGGTCGAGATTTTTACCCATGGGTTCCAGGTGTCAACAAGACGCCATGATACGCCCGACCGAACAACTGGCCGGGTCACCGGGGAAGGTCTGAACAGGCCGCCAGCCGTCAGCACGGACGTTAGAGCGCTGAGCGGACATCTGTCTCAGACCTTCCCAGCGGTGAAAGGGTAACAGCGCGGTTGCCGACCAAGGACAACAGCGCGGTTATAAAACGTAATTCCTACACGATCAAAACGGTAGATACGCATGAATCTTCACGAATATCAGGGGAAGCAGCTGTTCGCTGAGTACGGCCTTCCTGTCTCGAAAGGCTTTGCTGTAGACACTCCAGAAGACGCGGCAGCCGCCTGCGACAAGATTGGCGGCGACATGTGGGTAGTCAAGGCCCAGGTCCACGCTGGTGGTCGCGGCAAGGCTGGCGGCGTCAAGCTGATCAAGAGCAAGGACGAGGCCAAGGCCTTTGCCGAAAAATGGCTGGGCCAGCGTCTGGTGACGTACCAGACAGATGCCAACGGTCAGCCGGTCAGCAAGATTTTGGTTGAAGCCTGTACCGATATCGCTCAGGAACTGTACCTGGGTGCCGTGGTAGACCGGTCTACCCGCCGCATCGTGTTCATGGCCTCCACCGAAGGTGGTGTTGAAATCGAGAAGGTTGCTGAAGAAACCCCCGAGAAGATCATCAAGGCTATTGTTGATCCGCTGGTCGGTCCCCAGCCCTATCAGGGTCGTGACCTGGCCTTCCAACTGGGCCTGAAGGGCGACCAGATCAAGCAGTTCACCAACATCTTCGTCGGTCTGGGCAAGCTGTTCGCCGACTACGATCTGGCCCTGCTGGAAATCAACCCGCTGGTTATCAAGGAAGACGGTAACCTGCACTGCCTGGATGCCAAGCTGGGCATCGATGGCAACGCCATGTACCGTCAACCCAAGCTGCGTGGCATGCATGATCCGTCGCAGGATGATCCGCGTGAAGCCCATGCGGCCAAGTTCGAGCTCAACTACGTTGCGCTGGACGGCAACATCGGTTGCATGGTCAATGGTGCCGGTCTGGCCATGGGCACCATGGATATCGTCAACCACCACGGCGGCAAGCCTGCCAACTTCCTGGATGTGGGCGGCGGCGCGACCAAAGAGCGCGTTACCGAAGCCTTCAAGATTATCCTCTCCGACAGCAATGTTAAGGCCGTACTGGTCAACATCTTCGGCGGTATCGTTCGTTGCGACATGATTGCTGAAGGCATCATTGGTGCAGTGAAGGAAGTGGGCGTGAAAGTACCGGTGGTTGTGCGTCTGGAAGGCAACAATGCTGACCTGGGTGCCAAGGTACTGAAGGAAAGTGGTCTGAACATCATCGCAGCAACCAGTCTGACCGACGCTGCCCAGCAAGTCGTCAAGGCCGCGGAGGGTAAATAATGAGCATCCTGATCAACAAAGACACCAAAGTTATCTGCCAGGGCTTTACCGGCGCACAGGGTACTTTCCACTCTGAACAGGCGATCGAGTATGGCACCAAGATGGTCGGTGGCGTAACGCCGGGCAAGGGTGGTACTACTCACCTCGGCCTGCCGGTATTCAATACCGTACGTGAAGCAGTTGAGCAGACTGGCGCAGAAGCCAGTGTGATCTACGTTCCGGCTCCTTTCTGCAAGGACTCGATTCTGGAAGCAGCCAACGGTGGCATCAAGCTGATCGTGTGCATCACCGAAGGTATCCCTACTTTGGACATGCTCGACTGCAAAGTCGTTTGTGACCAGTTGGGCGTACGTCTGATCGGGCCTAACTGCCCAGGTGTGATCACCCCCGGCGAGTGCAAGATCGGCATCATGCCCGGTCACATTCACCTGCCAGGTAAAGTCGGTATCGTTTCGCGCTCCGGTACTCTGACCTATGAAGCCGTTAAGCAAACCACAGATGCCGGTTTTGGCCAGTCTACCTGTGTCGGCATCGGCGGTGACCCGATCCCGGGCTCCAACTTCATCGATATCCTGCAGATGTTCCAGGACGATCCGAAGACTGAAGCCATCGTCATGATCGGTGAAATCGGCGGTAGCGCCGAAGAAGAAGCAGCGGCCTTCATCAAGGCCAACGTGACCAAACCGGTCGTGTCCTACATCGCCGGTGTGACTGCACCTGCGGGCAAGCGCATGGGCCATGCCGGTGCGATCATCTCCGGTGGCAAGGGCACGGCAGACGAGAAGTTTGCTGCGCTGGAAGACGCCGGTGTGAAGACCGTTCGTTCGCTGGCGGATATCGGTACTGCTCTGGCCGAACTGACTGGTTGGGCAATGAAGAAGTAATTGTCTAGCCTGGCTGTCATGAAACCCCGCCTCGGCGGGGTTTTTTATTGTCGGTATGCGCTGTCCGGGCAGCAACAGTTGGTCTTCTGTAGCTATACTGGCGTAGGAGAGGCGGGTGATGCTTTGCTGATTCAAGTCACATGCCTGTTGTATCTGTATCTGGTCGCTCAGTAAGGATGATGAATGCCCTCGACTTTTGTACTACCTGATGCCGGTTCTACCTGGCTCAACCTTCTGGCTTTCTGCTGGTTTGTCTTTAGCTGGGTTGGTTACACCTACTATGCACGCCACAAGGGTCGGGATACAGCCTGTCTGGCCAGTGTTCTACATCTTTATCGGCAGGACTGGATGAGCCGCTTATTGATGCGCGAGCAGCGCATTGCCGATGCCAGTGTGATTGGCAACCTGGAGCGCAATACAGCTTTTTTCGCTTCCAGTACCTTGCTGATTCTTGCCGGTCTGCTGGCGGTCATGGGTGCCACTGATCGTGCCCAAAGCCTGCTTCAGGAGTTGCCCTTTGTCGCCAATGTCAGCCGACAGATGTCCGAGCTCAAGCTGTTGGTGATGCTGGGTATCTTTGTTTATGCCTTCTTCACTTTTTCCTGGGGCATGCGCCAGTACAATTTTGCCTCTGTATTACTCGGCTCCGCGCCGTTACTGGGGGAAAAGACTGTGTCCGAGGCCGAGCGCAAGGCCTATGCCGTCAGGGCCGCGACGGTCTTGTCGATGGCCGGAAATGAGTTCAACCTGGGATTGCGGGCTTATTATTTTGCTCTGGCGGCCCTGACCTGGTTTATCAACCCGTTGTTGTTCATGGCGACGACTGCCGGTGTGGTGGCCGTACTCTATCGCCGCGAATTCCACTCCGATGTGTTGCAGGCCATGATGTTCAGTCCTACGGCTATTACCGAGTCAGCGGCTCAGGAGAAATCTGAATGAGCTTTCCACTCTGGTGTTTGTTTGTTGCGGCGCTGCTGCTGGTGTTGACCAAGGTTCCCGTTGCCATTGCTATGGCACGCAGCAGCAAAGCCGGCTATGACAATCGCTATCCTCGCTTGCAGCAGTTGGCGTTGAAAGGCTGGGGTGCACGCGCGATGGCTGCCCATGCGAACATGTTCGAGGCATTTCCGTTGTTTGCAGCGGGTGTATTGGTCGCGCAGGTAACCGGGAGTTCGGGCGGTGCGATTAACCTGATGGCAGGGCTCTTTGTTGTATCCAGGGTGTTATACAGTCTGTTCTATCTGTTGAACTGGCATTTGTTGCGGAGTCTGGTGTGGGGCGTGGGGTTTATTTGCAGCCTGGGGTTGTTGTTATCGCCGGTATTGGTTTAAAGCCGAGGGAAAGAAGGGAGCCCGCTTATAGCGGGCTCCCAGGGCTTTATTCGTTCAACGATTCTTCAATCGCGTCGCCAGCATCGCTAGCGGCTTCCTGAACGTCTTCAGCCTTGTCTTTGACGTAGTCAGCACTGGCGTCATAGGCATCGCCCATGCTTTCACCGGCGTTTTCGAGACCTTCTTCGATGCGCTCACCGGTAGTCGGTTCGTTATTCATAACTTCATCGGCTTTCTGTTCTACGGCATCAGCGGTGCTTTCAGCGGCATCGTTCATGCTTTCCATGGCGTCTGACATGGATTCTGCGGCTGACTCCATCTTGTCTTCGGGTTCTTGTTGACAGGCACCCAGCAGACCCAAGCTGGCCATCAGTACTGCAGTTGCGCAAAGCTTTTTCATCTGATTCTCCTTGTTGATGAATACCCTTCTTTGTCCAGTGGTTCGCAATAAAGTTCAATATCGCCACCGACACCGGCCCAGCATAGACGAAATGTGGAGTTGACGCATAGTTCTGTTTAAAATGCCGCTTTCTAGCTGCGATCTGCAGGTTTTCGGGACTATTCATGAGCAATATTGAAGAGCGTGCACGTAGCTTTCTGTCAGTTTTGCGCCACTGCCAAACATTGGGTATGAGCGTCGAGCGGGCCGACGAGGGAGGCTTGTTGTTGAAGCTGCCCTATAGCCCGGGGATTATCGGCAATCCGGTTACTGGCGTCGTACACGGTGGCGCCATTACCACGTTGATGGATACCTGTTGTGGTATTTCCACTGTTTGCTATCTGCCCGAGTTCGAGATCTGTCCGACCCTGGATTTGCGTATTGATTACATGCATCCGGCCAAACCGGGCAAGACGATTTACGGTTTTGCCGAGTGCTATCGGGTGACCCAGACGGTGATCTTTACCCGTGGTATTGCCTTTCAGGACAACCGCGATGAACCCATAGCCCATGTTGTGGGTACCTTCATGCGTATGGGTAAACCGACTGCCAGTGGTCAATTGGCCCGAACCATTGATGGGGACAAGGCATGAGTCTGGACGCACAACGTATTGAAGAACTGATCCGTGAATCCCACGAATCGGGCGACTACGCTGGTCTGATCGGCGTCATTCCCTATGCCAGTATGATTGGCATGCAGGTCAATCGGCTGGGCGAAGAGGTGGTTTTTCAATTGCCGATAGCCAAGGACAATATTGGCAATCCGGTGTTACCCGCCATTCATGGCGGCGTGATTGCAGGCTTCATGGAGCAGGCAGCCATGCTGCACCTGATGATTTTCATGAATAGCCCTAACTTCCCCAAAATCATCGATTTTTCAATTGATTATTTGCGTGCTGGATTGTTTCGTGACACCTACGCTACATGTCAGGTCTGGCGTCAGGGCCGGCGAGTGGGTAATGTGGCGATAACCGCCTGGCAAACGCGATCCAACGAACCCATTGCCACTGCACGGGCGCACTTCAAACTCGATTGACGTCGTTCCAACCTGCTAAACCGGCCGGGAGTATCAAGCCGACATGGATGCCTTGTTGATTGTCAGTGGATTGCTGCTGATTCTTGTTGGCTGGCTCTGGCTAGCCATTAGCTCCCGGGCGCTGCCCGTGGGACGCGTGTTGCTGGCGGTCTTTCTGCCATTGCTGACGCTGTTTATGCGCCATCGGGGATATGGCGTTTTGCCGCGGCTGGTTTTGCTGCTTGGGCTGGCAAGCTTGATTACCGGTACCGTCCTTCTGGCGTTGGAGCAGCCAGAGCGTTTTTATGCGCTCAAATCCGGTGCTTGGTCAGTGCCTCAGTCAGTACCTGTTGAGCTAGAGGGGGTATTGATGGGGCAGCGCTTTGCACCTAATCGGGTGTTCTGGCGCGGTACCGACTTGCTGTTTGAGGAGGGTGATGTAAACCGTGTTCGCCGCTCGCTCAGCATCAGCTTTGCAGATACCCCCGAATTATTGGAGTCACTGGCCATTGAGCGGTTACCGGGAGATGATGGTCCTTGGCCTGAGCTGGTGCTGCAATGGTATACCGGTGCGTTGCAGGCGCCAGGCTTGCGTCGGGTCGGTGAGGACTACACCTTGAGTCTGGCTTTCCTGCCACAGCCTGACAACACGGTGCGGGTTCGCATTCATCTGCACTTGCCACCTACTCATGGCACCTTGTTGTCAGGTGAGCTGAGCATGCGCAGCAAGCCCGACTGGATCGAGCAACTGCAGACAACCCGCGAACTGACTCCGCCGGACGCCCCCGTTGTGGCCGATGTTGAGCCAACTCCGGCAGAGCGCGAACCGGTCTGGCGTGAAGTCAGCATACTGGGCCTGATCGATGAGCCGGCACCTTTTATTGGCGAAACCATTCGGCTGACTACCTGGACGGGTCGCGAGTATGAAGGGCGCCTGAAAGCCGTAACCGATGATCAGCGTATCGTTCTGGCGCAACCGCGTGGTCCTAATCAGGTGGACTTCCATTTCCATCCACTGGATATCCGCGACCTTGAAATGCTCTATCGGTAATCCATCGTCCCCTTGAAATAACATCGGTCGGCCCCATTAACTGCACATCGCCACAGCACCGCTGGTGTGCATTTAAAAGAAACTGAGGGAGACAACCGACGATGACCGTGGAAGCCAAAAAGGAAACGCTTGGGTTTCAAACCGAGGTGAAGCAACTGCTGCACCTGATGATCCATTCGATGTATTCGAACAAGGAAATCTTTCTTCGCGAACTGATTTCCAACGCCTCCGACGCCTCGGACAAACTGCGTTTTGAAGCTATTGCCAAGCCAGAACTGCTGGAAGGTCAGCCCAACCTGCGTATTCGCATCAGTGCCGATGAACAGGCGAAAACCCTGACCATCGAAGATAACGGTATCGGCATGTCGCGTGATGAGGTGATCGAGAACCTCGGTACCATCGCCAAGTCCGGCACAGCCTCGTTCATGCAGCAATTGACCGGAGACCAGAAGAAGGATGCCAGCCTGATCGGTCAGTTTGGCGTTGGTTTCTACAGTGCCTTTATCGTTGCCGACAAGGTGGAAGTCTTTACCCGCCGTGCCGGCCTCAAGGCAGAACAGGGTGTGCGCTGGGAGTCAGCCGGTGAGGGTGAATTCAGCATCGAGACCATCGACAAGGCCGAGCGCGGTACCCGCATTGTCATGCATCTCAAGAGCGCTGAAAGTGAGTTTGCCGACGGCTGGCGGTTGCGCAATATCGTCAAGAAGTACTCCGACCATATTTCCCTGCCGATTGAACTGCCAAAACAGCACCTTGGTGACGACAAGGACAAGCCCAGTGAACTCGAGTGGGAAAGCGTCAACCGCGCCAGCGCGCTCTGGACCCGTTCGCGTACCGAGGTCAAGGACGAGGAATATCAGGAGTTCTACAAGCATGTTTCCCATGACTTCGACAACCCGCTGAGCTGGAGCCACAACAAGGTCGAAGGCAAGCTGGAATATACCAGTCTGCTCTATGTGCCGGGTCGCGCCCCCTTTGATCTCTACCAACGCGAGGCCCCGCGTGGTCTGAAGCTGTATGTCCAGCGCGTGTTCATCATGGACGATGCCGAGCAGTTTCTGCCGCTGTATCTGCGCTTCATCAAGGGTGTGGTGGACTCCAACGACCTGTCGCTGAACGTCTCGCGCGAGATACTGCAGAAGGATCCGGCGATCGACAGCATGAAGTCGGCGCTGAGTAAGCGTGTGTTGGACATGCTGGAAAAACTGGCGAAGAACGAGCCGGAGCAATATGCCACCTTCTGGAAAGCCTTCGGCAGCGTGATCAAGGAAGGCCCGGCTGAAGACTTTGCCAACCGCGAGAAAATTGCCGGCCTGCTGCGCTTTGCTTCGACCGCGCAGAATGACGACAGTGAAGTAGTCAGTCTGGATGCCTATCTGGAGCGCATGATCGAAGGTCAGGACAAGATCTATTACCTGACCGGGGAGCGTTACAACCAGGTCAAGAACAGCCCGCACCTGGAAATTTTCCGCAAGAAGGGCATCGAAGTCCTGCTGCTCACTGATCGTATTGATGAATGGCTGATGAGTCACTTGAGCGAGTTCAAGGACAAGACCTTTGTCGATATCGCCCGTGGCGATCTGGATTTGGGTAGCCTGGAAGCTGATGAAGACAAGCAGGCCCAGGAAGAGGCAGCCAAAGCCAAGGAAGATCTGCTCAAGCGCATCAAGGATGTGCTCGGTGATCTGGTCGAGGAAGTCAAAGTCTCGCACCGCCTGACCGATTCACCGGCGGTACTGGTGATCAATGAAGATGGTATGGGGCTGCAAATGCGCAAGATCCTCGAGGCCACCGGCCAGCAGGCGCCCGAGAGCAAGCCGAGTATGGAGATCAATCCTGCCCACCCGCTGTTGGAAAAACTCGACGGCGAGCAGGATGAAGCCCGCTTTGGCGATCTGACCCATATCCTGTTCGATCAGGCTGCCCTGGCTGCGGGTGAAAGCCTGCAGGATCCAGGTGCCTATGTACGACGTCTGAATGCCTTGCTGGTAGAACTCAGCAAGTAAGATCGCGCAGTCAGACCAAGCCCCCTTCGTTCTGCGACAGGGGGCTTTTTTATGAGCAAGTGGGTTGATAAAGCCGGCTGCACTATCAAGCTCAGCATGAGTCCGCAGTGGGAGCAGGGCGCCAATCTGACCAGAGTGGTTTGGCCCTATTAAAAAATAGCCTGTTTCGCGTGGCCAACGCTGTCCCTTTCAGCAGACGGCAGGCACTGCTTACCGTAGCGGGTATCAAGACGGGCCTTCTGTTTGAGCGGATTTTCAACCTGCGCCCCTTGCATAGCATCCTGCTCTCGCCTCTGATCAGGGAGTATCGTGTGCAGATAGCGAGATGATGTTAAACAAGATATGAATGAATGAATCAGGCTGAAGAGTTTGCGACTAAGCTGGTGGATCTGACACAGTTCGCAATGGGAGTGATTCGATGAAACGCATGTTAGCAGGCCTGATGATGATGGGAGCAGCGGGTATGACACAGGCAGAAATGGTGATCAAACCGGTCGCCTATGACATTGATGGTGAGGCCTACGAGGGCATGCTGGTATACGACAACGCGGTAACTGAGCCGCGTCCGGGTATTCTCATGGTGCCGAACTGGATGGGTGTGACCGAGAACGCTGCGAAAAAGGCTCAGCAGGTGAGCGGTTCGGATTATGTGGTTTTTGTGGCCGATATGTACGGCAGAACTATCCGCCCGCAGAATGCTAACGAGGCCGGGCAGGCCGCGACGCTGGTGCGCTCCGACCGCGCTCTGATGCGCACGCGGGTCAATGCCGCCTTGGATGTGTTCAAGGCGCAGGAAGAGGTTGCCCTGGATAGCAGCAGGATGAGTGCCATTGGCTTCTGCTTTGGTGGTGGCACGGTGCTGGAACTGGCCCGCTCCGGTACCGAGATTGCCGGTGTGGTGTCCTTCCACGGCAACCTCGATACCCCCGATGCGGAGGATGCCAAGGGCATTCGCACCCCGGTACTGGTGCTGCATGGTGCCGATGACCCCTATGTACCGCCGGAGCAGGTTCAGGCCTTCGAGAGTGAAATGCGCAATGCCGGTGTCGACTGGCAACTGGTCAGCTACGGTGGTGCCGTGCACTCCTTCACGGATCCCACAGCGGCCATGCCCGGACAAGCCGAGTACCATCCCGTGGTCGCAGCGCGGGCTTTCAGAGCCATGCGCGACTTTATTAACGAGAGTCAGGGGGATTAGAGCTGATACTTTGCGGGCGGCAGTCCTCCGTCCGCAAAGCCCCGTCACATTCTGTAGGATAATCCGGTAGGCAAACTGACGCGGCGGCGGCATTATTGTGCCTGTTTCTTTTCCGGTGACAACTGCGGTCGCCGTAATCCTCCTACAGGATGTTGTCATGTCTGATCTTGCCCGTTTCCGGCGTTTGTTCGGCCTATGTTTATTTGCCGTTTTGCCGGCTATCCCCGTGCATGCCCAGCAGGCACCACTGAATGTGATCGTGGCTCAGGTTGAACAGCGCGTGATAGCCAGTGAACTGGAAGCGCTGGGCACCTTGATGGCCAACGAAACGGCGGTAGTAACGGCCAATTTGACGGAAACCATCTCCCGCATTCATTTCAATGACGGCCAGCGACTCAAGGCTGGCGATGTGCTTGTCGAGTTGACCAACCGCGAACAGGTTGCCCAATTGGATGAGGCACGGGTGGCTCTGGCCGACGCTGAACGGCAGCTGCAACGTGCTCGGCAATTGGTCGAGAGCCGCTTTCTATCGGATCAGGAATTGGATAACCGCAGGCGAGAAGCCAATCTTGCTCGCGCCAGGCTTAATGCGGTTGAAGCGCGTCTGGCAGATCGTCTGATCCGCGCGCCCTTTGACAGCGTGGTGGGCTTGCGTCAGGTCAGTGTGGGTACCTTGCTGACGCCTGGCACGCCTGTGGCCACCTTGCACGATGACAGCGTCATGAAGCTCGATTTCAGCGTGCCGGAAACCCGCATGGCCAGGGTTGCGGTTGGGCAGCGGGTGACAGCGACCAGTCGAGCCTTTGTTGGCCAGACGTTTACCGGAGAGATAAGCGGCATTGACAACGAAGTGGATGCAGTAACCCGTTCCGTTCGGGTCAGAGCACTGATTCCCAACCCTGATGGGCTGCTGCGGCCAGGTATGTTGATGTCGGTACGCATTGCCAGTGCACCCCGTGATGCGCTGGTCATTCCCGAGGAGGCCTTGTTACCGGTCGGGCGACAGCAGTTTGTCATGCTGGCGGTGGCGGAGGGGGACGGCTTCAAGGCAGAGCGTCGTGAGATCACACTCGGCAGGCGCTTTCCCGGTGAGGTGGAAGTGCTGACCGGTCTGACATTGGGTGAGCGCGTTATCACCCATGGGGCCTTTCGGTTGCGGCCGGGGCAGCCGATAGGTATCAGGGCTGAAATCAAGGCTGGTGAGTCTGTAGCCGGAGCATTATCCGATGCTGCAAATGTCAACTAGGAGCCGGTCATGATTCTTTCCGATACGGCCATAGTTCGTCCGGTCTTTGCTACGGTCCTGGCCCTGCTGCTGGTGATCTTTGGTCTGGTGGCCTTTTCCATGTTGCCGCTGCGCGAATACCCGGATATCGACCCGCCGGTGGTCACCATCGACACCACCTACATTGGTGCTGCCGCCAGTGTGATTGACTCGCAGATTACCCAGGTCATTGAAGAGCGTATCTCCGGTGTCGAAGGTATCGAGTTTATCGACTCGCGCAGTGAAGACAGCCGTTCGATCATCACCCTGCGATTTGCCATCAACAAGGATGTGAATGAAGCGGCCAACGATATTCGTGACCGGGTTGCGGGTGTACTGCGCAGTCTGCCGGATGAAGCAGACCCACCGCAGGTACGCAAGCTGGATGCCAACCAGGAGGTGATCATCTGGTGGAACCTGGCCAGCGATAGGCTGACCCTGCCAGAGCTGACCGATTATGCTGAGCGTTATCTGGTTGATCGTTTCTCTACCCTGGAAGGGGTGGGCCAGGTCCGCGTCGGTGGCGCGCAGCGATATGCCATGCGCGTCTGGCTGGACCGCGAGGCGCTGGCAGCACGCAATCTGACTGTAGCGGATATCGAGTCGGCCTTGCGTGCCGAAAACGTCGAGCTGCCAGCTGGTAATATTGAATCATTCAATCGACTCTTTACCGTGCGGGTGGCACGCAGTTTCAGTGAGGCGGAGGAGTTTGCCCGTCTGGTGGTGTCCCGCGGGGAGAATAATGATCTGGTGCGCCTGGGTCAGGTGGCTCGGGTAGAGCGGGGTACCGAGGAAGAACGCAACCTGTTCCGTGGCAACGGTCAACCGATGGTCGGCATTGGACTAGAACGCCAGTCCACCGCCAATACCCTGGATGTGTCGCGCGCCGCCAGGCAGCTGGTTGACGAGCTGAATCCGACCCTGCCGGAGGGTATGCAGATACTGCCCAGCTTTGACAGTTCGGTGTTTATCGAAGGGGCCGTGAAAGAGGTCTACAGTACCCTGGTCGTTGCCCTGGTTCTGGTGGTGATTTCCATCTTCATTTTTCTCGGCAGTCCGCGGGCCATTCTGATTCCTGCTGTTACCTTGCCCGTCTCCATGACCGCGACCTTTATCGGCCTGCTATTGTTTGGTTTTACCGTGAACATGTTGACCCTGCTGGCGTTGGTGCTGGCTATTGGTCTGGTCGTGGATGACGGCATTATCGTGCTGGAGAACATTCGCCGGCGTATCGACGAAGAGGGTGAAACACCCCTGGTGGCGGCTTTTCATGGTACCCGGCAGGTCGCTTTTGCGGTGATTTCAACCACGCTTGTGCTGGTCGCCGTCTTTGTGCCCATTGCCTTCTTGCAAGGGGATGTCGGTCGGCTGTTTTCCGAGTTCGCCCTGACCATGGCGGCGGCCGTAGCCTTTTCCAGTTTTGTTGCCCTGACACTGTCGGCCATGCTCGCATCCAAGGTGCTCAAGGCCCATGACGATAATTGGCTGAGCCGTTGGGTTGAACGTTCTCTGCGCGCTGCAAGGCAGGGCTATGCGCGCATACTCAGTGTGGTGCTGCGTTTTCGCTGGCTGGCCGTGCTGGTGTTTGTCGTACTCTTTGCCGGGACCGGCTGGCTGTTCAACAGTTTGCCCAGTGAATACACGCCCCGTGAGGATCGTGGCTCACTCTTTGTCATCGTTAACGGCCCCGAGGGTGCTACCTACGAGTACATGAGTCAGTACATGACCGAGATCGAGACGCGCTTGATGGATCTGGTCGAGGCGGGCGAGGTAAGCCGCTTGCTGATTCGTGCACCGCGTGCTTTCGGTGCCGTCACTACCTTCAACACCGGTATCGCTGTGGTGGTTCTCGAGGACTGGGGGCAGCGCCGCTCCGGTTGGGAAATCATGGCTGATATTCAGCAACGCCTGGCTGATCTGCCCGGCGTGCGTGCTTTTCCTGTCATGCGTCAGGGCTTTGCCGGGGGGCAGCAACAACCTTTCAGACTGGTCATAGGCGGCGCAGGCAGTTATGAGGAGCTGGCAGAGTGGCGCGATATCCTGTTGGAAGAAATCAACCAGGATAATCCCGGCCTGACCAATATCGACTCCGACTACAAGGAAACCCAGCCCCAGCTGGAGGTGCGTATCGACTATGACAGCGCCGCTGACCTGGGCGTGAGCATCAGTACCATTGGTCGTACGCTGGAAACCATGTTTGGCTCGCGCCGTGTGACCACCTATATCGATCAAGGCGAAGAATACGACGTGATACTCGAGGGTGAACGCGATGCCCAGCGCTATGCCGGTGCGATGGAGAATATCTATGTGCGTTCATCAACGACCGAGCAACTGATCCCGTTATCCAATCTGGTCACCCTTGAGGAGTACGCCGGTTCAACCACGCTGAACCGCTATAACCGTAACCGCGCCATCACCATTGATGCCTCCCTGGCTGATGGTGTCGCTCTGGGTACGGCGCTCGACCATGTCGAGCAACTGGCCCGCGACAGCCTGCCGGATACCCTGGTGATTGATTACAAGGGTGAGTCGCTGGATCTGCGCAAGGCGGGTGGCTCGCTGCTGTTTGTCTTCGTGCTGGGACTGGTGGTGGTGTTCCTGGTGCTGGCTGCCCAGTTCGAGAGTTTTGTTCACCCCCTGGTGATCATGCTCGGCGTACCCATGGCTATTGGCGGGGCGCTGCTGGGGTTATGGCTGACCGGAAACAGCCTGAATCTGTATAGCCAGATTGGCCTGGTGATGCTGATTGGCCTGGCAGCCAAGAACGGTATTTTGATCGTCGAATTTGCCAACCAGCTGCGTGATGCCGGCAAGGATTTTGACGAAGCATTGCTGGAAGCCAGCACACTGCGCCTGCGGCCGATCCTGATGACCGGTGTCACCACGGTGGCCGGCGCCATTCCGTTGGTCATGGCCTTTGGGCCTGGCGCCGAGACGCGTTCGGTAATCGGCATTGTGGTCATGTCAGGGGTAACGGTGTCGATGCTGCTGACGCTCTTTGTCATACCCGTGCTCTACAGTCTGATGGCCAGAAAGACGGCGTCGCCGGGAGCGACCAAGCTGAGACTGGAGCAGGAGGAGGGTGTTTCCTGACAGAGCATTCACCAGCGTGATGCAGATATACATTTATCTGCGGCTCTGCATAATGCCTTACATCATTCGCAGCTTGGCTGCGAACAACAAAAACAAATCTAAAAACCCAGGGAGTCTGTCATGTCAAAACCCGAATTGCCCGGTTGGCGCTGGGGGCCGTTTACCTTCCGCTTACCCTTCTACCACACCAGGTTTTACTGGCAGGAGGCATTGCAGGGCTTCTTTGTAGCTGCTGCGACGGGCTTGGCGCTGGTTCCTATCATGACTGGCGCCTTCGGGCTGACCTTTGAAGAAGCCATTGCGGTATCCATGATCCATTCACTGCTCATCGGAGCCGCGCTGATCTTTTTTGGCGAGCCCTATGCGCCAGGCTGGATCACCCCGGCATTGCCTCTGGTACTGACCTTTGTATTGACCGGCTATGACGATCCGACCAGCCGATTCCAGGTCATGACGGCACTCTCATTAAACTTTGCTGTGCTTCTGGTGGTGCTCGGGGTCACCGGGCTTGGCAAAAAATTTGTGATCTGGCTACCCGATACGCTCAAGGCCGGTATTATCCTCGGCGCTGCAATAGCAGCCGTTTACAGGATATTTGTCGGTGATGGCAATGGCCCATCGATTCTGGAAGCTCAGCCGATCAGCATCATGCTGGCCTGCGGTTTGTGTCTTATTTTCTCCTTTTCCTTGCCGCTGCAGAAACTCAAGGAAAAATACCGTCCGATAGCGCTAATTGCAGCCCTGGGACTGTTGCCGGGTTTCTTCATTGCAGCTGTGGTTGGGCCGTTGGTTGGCGAGATCAAATATGACCTTCAGTGGGGCATCCTGATACCGCCGGTAGGCGATGCTTTTGCCAAAATGTCGCCCTTCGCCATTGGCTGGCCGAGCATCGACATGTTCGTGCAGGCTATTCCACTGGCGATCATTACCTATGTGATCCTGTTTGGCGATATTGTGACTGGCAACGAAGTGCTGCGTGACGGTCTGAGCAAGCGCAATGACGAGCATATCGATATCAACCCCACCCGTACGCACCTGTCGGTCGGCATCCGTAACGGCCTGCTGGGTTTGTTTGCGCCTTTCTTCCCTACGCAGGGCGCCATGTGGACCGGTGTGCAGGTGATCATCGTGCAGCGCTGGACCCAGGGCAAAGAGGCCATGAACAGTCTGCACAGTGGCTTGATCTCCTACTACCTGATGGGTATCCCACTGCTGTTCTTTATCAAGCCCTTGCTGACCGGCCTGCAGCCATTGCTTAACGTGGCGCTGGCCTTGACCTTGATGCTGACAGCCTTTGCCTGCGCCTATGTAGCCATGGCGATTCCACGCAATAACACGTCGCGTGGCACGGTACTGCTGATCGGTGCTGGTCTGGCGTTCTTTGATCCCTGGACCGGTCTGGCTCTGGGCGTGCTGGCGACTATCCTGATGGTTGGCTGGGACCGCAATCCGGACCCAATCCCGCACGAAGATTAGGCTGCCATTGGCCGCCAGCTGCAGGCCACAAGCGGCAAGCGACAAGTAAACCCGAAAATATCAGCATGATGTTTTCGGGTAAGGGCCTTGATATCGAAAGGTAACCCCTCACACTTGCTTGCAGCTTGCAGCTTGCAGCTTGCAGCTTGCAGCTTGCAGCTTGCAGCTTGCAGCTTGCAGCTTGCCCCTATTTCGAAGGAACCCCCATTGCGCCCCAATTCTGACAGCCAATACCAGGGTGGACCGGTCAACTGGCGCATCATTACCAGTCTGTTGCCGTATCTGAGCGAATTCCGTGGCAGGGTAGCCCTGGCCATGGGCTTTTTGCTGGTAGCCAAGCTGGCCGGAGTCGCGGTGCCCTGGGCGCTGAAGCTGATTGTCGAGCATTTCGAGTCAGTTACCGATGCACTGGTGTTGGTACCGGTGGCTTTGTTGGCGGCCTACGGTCTGTTACGTTTTTCCTCGGTTTTCTTTTCAGAGCTGCGTGATGCCGTATTTGCCCGCGTGGCCGAGCGCGCCATGCGCCGGGTCTCGCTGCGGGTGTTCGAGCATCTGCACCGCCTGGACCTGGGCTTTCACCTCTCGCGGCGCACCGGTGGTCTGGCCCGTGACATCGAGCGTGGGACCAGTGGCATCAGTTTTCTGCTGCGCTTCATGGTCTTCAATATCATTCCCACGCTGTTGGAAATCGGCCTGATTGCGGTCATTCTGCTGGCCAACTTCAGCCCCATGTATGCGCTGACGGTGCTGGCTTCGGTGATCCTCTACGGCGCCTTCTCGATCTGGTGTACCGAGTGGCGCAACCGCTTTGTGCGTGAGAGCAACAAGCTTGATAACAGTTCCAATACCCGCGCGGTAGACAGCCTGTTGAACTACGAGACGGTCAAGTACTTTGGCAACGAGGGATTTGAGGCGCGGGAGTACGATGCGCACCTTGAGGGCTGGGAAGCGGCGCGGATGAAGAACCGCCTGTCCCTGGCGGCGCTCAACTCCGGTCAGGCGCTGATCATCACCGGTTCGGTCACCCTGATGATGGTCATGGCCGCCAGCCAGGTTGCCAGCGGTGACATGAGTCTGGGTGAACTGGTCATGATTAACGCCTATATGATCCAGTTGTTTATTCCCCTGGGCTTTCTCGGTTTTATCTACCGTGAAATCCGTGAGGCGCTGACCAATATCGAGCGCCTGTTCGGCCTGCTGGAAGCGCCGGTCAAGGTCGCGGATGCGCCCGACGCGAAAGATCTGCAGATACGCGGCGGGGCCGTGGAGTTTGATCGGGTCGAGCATGCCTATGACCCCGAACGGCCGATTCTGGCAGGTGTCAGTCTGAGTATTCCAGCCGGGCATACCCTGGCTATCGTTGGCCCGAGCGGTGCCGGTAAATCGACCCTGGCGCGTTTGCTGTTTCGCTTCTATGACGTGTCCGCGGGGGCTATCCGTATCGACGGGCAGGATGTCCGTGGTGTCACCCAGGACAGCCTGCGTCAGGCCATAGGTGTGGTGCCTCAGGATACCGTGCTGTTCAACGACAGCATTGGCTACAACATCGCCTACGGTAAACCGGGAGCCAGTGAGGAGGAGATTTGGCAGGCGCTGCGCATGGCGCAACTGGAAGACTTCGTTAAGCGCCTGCCTGATGGGCTGAAAACCCAGGTCGGCGAGCGCGGCCTGAAGTTATCGGGTGGCGAGAAGCAACGTATCGCCATTGCTCGAGTGCTGTTGAAGAACCCGCCGATTCTGATTCTGGATGAAGCCACCTCATCACTGGACACTCACGCCGAACGCTTGATCCTCGACGCGCTGAATCTGATTGCACAAAAGCGCACCACGCTGGCTATTGCACACCGCTTATCGACTATAGTGCACGCGGAGCGCATCCTGGTGCTGGAACAGGGGCGCGTGGTGGAGCATGGCAGCCACGCCGAACTGCTTGCCGCAGGTGGCGCCTACGCTCGCCTCTGGGCCGACCAGCAACGCGAACAACACGCCGAGGACTAACTCCTGGGCAGGTCGAGTTCCACCTCGACCAGCAAGTTGGCAGAAAGCACCTTGGGCTGAGATGGAACTCGGCCTCTCCCGGGAGCAAGTCAGGTCATAGCATCCTTATTCCTGACGCTTATGCGGCTTGAGATGCCGGACCCTGCGGCCGAGAATGCTTGAAACACGGTAAAGGAGGTCCTATGAGCAAGGTAATCGAACAGTGGCACCAGATCGTCAAGCATCAGGATGCGCAGGGTCTGGATGCCTTGCTGGCGGAAGACGTGGTGTTCCACTCCCCCGTAGTGCACACCCCGCAGCAGGGCAAGAACATCACTCGTCTGTATCTGATGGCCGCCATGCAGGTGCTGAACGCGCCGGGGCATTTCAGCTATCTGCGTGAAGTTATTCAGGGCAAGCATGCGGTACTGGAGTTCGAGACCCTGATTGACGGGATCAAGGTCAACGGCGTGGACATGATCGAGTGGAATGACGCCGGGCAGATCATTGACTTCAAGGTCATGGTCCGGCCGCTCAAGGCGGTAAATGCCATTCACCAGGCCATGGGCTCGATGCTCGAGGCGATGAAACCCAAAGGCTGACATCAGGGAAGGGTCGAGTTGCATCTCGACCAGCGAGTTGGCAGCAGACGTCTATGGCCGAGGTGGAACTCGGCCACTCCCAGGGGCTGAGACGCAGAATGGGTGTGTTTGTCCTGGGATTGGTCGAGTTCCACCTCGACCAGCGAGCTGGTAGTAAACGCCTTTGGCCGAGATGGAACGCGGCCCACCCAGCTGTCAGCTGCTTAGGGCGGCCAGTTCGGCGGGGTGCTGCAGCAGGTCGGCGGCGGCGACCACATCGCCGATGACCAGTACCGCTGGACTCTGCAACTGGAAAGTGGCGGCAGCCTCGCAGAGCTGACTAAGGCTACAGACCTGCTGGCGTTGGTCCGGCAGGCTGGCGCGTTCGATCATGGCCACCGGCGTCGAGCCGGGCATGCCGCCGTCGAGCAGGCCCTGACGGATCTGCTGCAGACGGGCCACACCCATATACACCACTAACGTAGTACCGCCCATGGCCAGACCGCGCCAGTTCAGGTCACTGTCATCCTGGGTATGCGCGGTGACCAGGGTCACACCGCGGCTGGTGCCGCGCAGTGTCAGGGGAATGCCGCACTGGGTGGCACCGGCCAGTCCAGCGGTAATGCCGTTGACCGTCTCTGACGCAATGCCGCGTTCGGCCAGCCATTGCGCTTCTTCACCGGCCCGTCCGAATATGCACGGGTCGCCGCCTTTCAGACGCACCAGTTTGCGTCCCTGACGGGCGTAGCGCAGCATCAGCCGATTGATAAAATCCTGCGGCGTCGAGCGACATCCGCCACGTTTGCCCACGCGCACAATCTGCGCCTGCGGGCAGTGTTCGAGGATCAACGGGTTGACCAGATCGTCAACCATCACCACATCGGCCTGCCCCAGTACGCGCACTGCTTTCAGGGTCAGCAGTTCCGGGTCGCCGGGGCCTGCCCCGACCAGCCAAACTCTGGTGTTCATGGCTCTTTCCTCATAGTCATCTTGCTGCATTTCCGGCTCAATTTATCGATCATCTGTTTGAAGCTTGAAGCTTGAAGCTTGAAGCTTGAAGCTTGAGTCAGGCAGGCGAAGCCAGCCTGACGATGAGCCCCTTGATCTCGGGCACGCAGGAGCCGCATTCGGTCCCGCAGCCCAGTTCGTTTTTCAATCCCTGCAGATCCAGGCCGCGCTCGATGCCCGCCTGAATACGGCTCTGGCTGACGTTCATGCAGTTGCACAGGGTGCGGTCGACGCAACTGGCGGCACCACCCGGTGGGGTGCTCAGCGGGGCAAGGAACCAGCGCCGTAGTTCGGCATCGGCCTCACCGCTTTGCCATACCCCACGCAACCAGTCGCGCGCGGCGGTTTCGCCGCTCAGGCGGATGGCAGTGATGCGACCGTCCTCGATCTTGACCCGCTTGCCAATCGCCCGGCGTGGATCGTCATAGACCAATACCGGACCTTGATCCAGGTTCAGCAGGGCATCCAGCTTCTCCAGCCAGGGCGCATCCGGTGCATGTTTGTGCGCTGCACGTATCAGTACCGCAGGACGCTCACGGCCAGCCAGACTGAAGCTGACAAAGGTCAGGCTATCGCAGTGGGCACGCAGGGCGCTGAAGCGCTCTTGCACCTCACCCTCGACCAGCACAAACAGCTCCCAGGGAAAGATCGCAGGCTTGATATTGATGCCAGCCTGTTTCAATTCAGGTTGCTTGGACAACGGATCGAACAGCGGCTGGGTCAGTACGTTGACGCCCAATCCCTTGAGAAAGCGGTTGCCCCAATGCATGGGAATGTAAGCCTGGCCGGGGCGAATGTTTTCATCTGCCAGAACCGGCAGAACCAGCTCGCCACGTCGGCTTTTGACCTGTACCAGTTGGCCATCGACCAGCCGACGGCTGCGCAGGTCGTCGGGGTTCAGACTGATCTGCGCCTGCTCGACATGGCCGAACAGTTGCGCAGCCGTGCCGGTACGGCTCATGCCATGCCATTGATCGCGCAGGCGACCGGTATTCAGGGTCAACGGAAAACGGGCGTCGCGCGGCTCCTTATGTGCCAGATAGGCATCGGCAACAAAACGCGCCCGGCCGCTGTCCGTCGGAAACTGACCATCGCCATACAGGCGCTTGGTGCCGCGCAGGTGATCAGCGCTGAAGGGCCACTGCTGTGGACCTAGTTCATCGATCAGCTCGTAACTCAGGCCGCTGTAGTCCAGATCACGTCCGCGTGTCAGACCACGGTATTCGTCAAACAACGCCTGGGGCTCGGTAAAATCGAACAGATGGCGCTGGCCCGGGCGCAGTTGCGCTTCCAGACGGGCAGCCAGGTCACAGACGATCGCCCAGTCCGGCCGTGCTTCGCCGGGTGGCGCAATGGCTGCGCGTACCCGGCTGATACGGCGCTCGGAGTTGGTCACGGTGCCGGCCTTTTCACCCCAGCTGGCAGCGGGTAACAGCAGGTCGGCGTACTGGCAGGTCTCGGTGGTGCCAAAGGCTTCCTGCACGACAACGAAAGGGCAGGCGGCCAGCGCTTCATGCACCAGGGTCTGGTCAGGCATGGATTGCGCCGGATTGGTACAGGCGATCCACAGTGCCTTGATCTTGCCCTGACGTACGCCTTCAAAGAGTTCGACGGCGCTTAGCCCGACGTTGCTCGGCAGGCTATCTACACCCCAATAGTCGGCGACCTCATCCCGATGCTCGGCACTGGCAGCCTCACGGTGACCCGGCAGCAGATTGGACAGGCTACCGGTCTCGCGTCCGCCCATGGCATTCGGCTGGCCGGTCAGTGAGAAGGGACCACTACCGACCTTGCCGATCTGGCCGGTGGCCAGATGCAGGTTGATCAGCGCGCTGTTCTTGGCGCTGCCGGCGCTGGACTGATTCAGACCCATGCACCACAGCGACAGGAAGGAGGGCGCTGCACCAATCATGCGCGCCACGCTTTGCAGATCGTCCTGACGGATACCACAAATGCCGGCGACCATTTCCGGGGTGTAATCGCGCACCAGGGTTTTGAGCTCATCAAAGCCCTGGGTATGCGCATCGATAAAGGCACGGTCGATCCAGCCTTCCCACATCAGGATATGCAGAATGCCGTGGAACAGGGCGACATCGGTACCCGGCTGAACGGCCAGGTGCAGATCGGCAATCTCGCAGGTATCGGTCCGTCTGGGATCAACCACGATAATGCGCTTGTCCGGGTTGTCGGCCTTGGCTTGTTCCAGGCGGCGGAACAGCACCGGGTGGGCGTAGGCCATATTGCTGCCGACAATCAGCACACAGTCGCTTTCCTCGATGTCCACGTAGGAACAGGGCGGCGAATCGGCGCCCAGACTGCGCTTGTAACCGACTACGGCGCTGGACATGCACAGACGCGAATTGCTGTCGATATTGTTGGTGCCGACCAGCGCCCGGGCCAGTTTGTTGAAGGCATAATAATCTTCGGTCAACAGCTGGCCGGAGATATAGAAAGCCACGCTGTCGGGGCCGTGTTCGGCGATGGTCTGGCCAAACACCTGGGCCGTATGGCCCATGGCGGTGTCCCAGTCAGTGCGGCTGCGGGCCAGACCTTTGCCCAGCCGCAGTTCGGGATAGAGCGCACGGGCCGACAGGTCGCCAGTCAGGTGCAGTGTGGCACCCTTGCTGCACAGCCGCCCGAAGTTGGCCGGATGGGTGGGGTCACCGCTGACGCCGAGGATCTGCTGCTCGTCATGCTCGATCAACACGCCGCAGCCGACGCCGCAATAGCAACAGGTAGAGGCTGTTGTTTTGATCATCCGTTGTTTGCACCTAATTCTGAGACGTTGGATGCAGCTACGCCTACTAACTGCTTGCAGTCTGCTGGATCTAAAAGCGTGAGACGCTTCTTGCAAGGGAATAGCACTGATTGATTGCACGGTACATCACGGTGCCCTTGCCGTCCGGCTGGTATGGACCGTCGATGCCTGGTCGGAAATTGCTCCTGCATTTTCGACACTTCCGCCATCCTTGGCGGTCGGGCGGGCATCGTCGAGCTCACAGGGACGTGCTCGTAGCGTGTCCATACCGGTCGGCCGGCAAGGGCATCCATACACCGGATGTTATCAATCAGTGCGACCCTCACGCCGACTCCTTGACCTTATCCAACACCAACTGCACCCGACCATTCTCTACCCGCGTCGGATACCGATGCGTACAACCCACATCCGGCGCTACGGCCTCACCGCTCTCCAACTGGATGGTCCAGCTGTGCAGCGGGCAGGTGACGTGCTTGCCGAACACAATGCCCTGGGACAGCGGGCCATTCTTGTGGGGGCAGCGGTCATCGACGGCAAACACATCGTCATCGCTGGTGCGAAACACCGCAATGTCACCCTTGGGACCGTTGACGACCCGCGATCCCAGTTGTGGAATCTCTTCCAGTGCGCACACGTCAAGCCAGCTCATGGGGCTACCTCCTCAAGTTGTTTGACTGCGATGCGGCGGAACTCGTTTTTCAGTTCCTCCTTCTCGATGCGCTCCTTCCACGGATCCTGCTCGAAGGACAATGAGAACAGCAGACGCTCGTGCAATGCCTTGCGCCGCTCGGCATCCTCCAATACACCCTTCTTGATATGCTCCATGCCCACGCGCTGCATGTAATGCACAGTGCGCTCAAGGTAGAAAGCCTCCTCACGGTAGAGCTGCAGGAAGGCCAGGCTGTACTCCATGACTTCCTCAGCCGTCTTGAGTTTGACAAAGAACTCCCCAGCCTCGGTCTTGATGCCGCCGTTACCGCCGATATACAGCTCCCAACCGGAATCCACGCCGATGATGCCGATATCCTTGATACCTGACTCCGCACAGTTGCGCGGGCAGCCAGAGACGGCCAACTTGACCTTGTGGGGTGACCACATGTTGAACAACGCATGCTCCAGATCGATACCCATCTGCGTCGAGTTCTGAGTGCCGAAGCGACAGAACTCGCTGCCAACGCAGGTTTTTACGGTACGAATCGACTTGCCATAGGCATGCCCTGAGGGCATGTCCAGGTCCTTCCACACAGCAGGTAAATCTTCCTTCTTGATGCCCAGCAGGTCGATGCGCTGACCCCCGGTGACCTTGACCATTGGCACCTGGTATTTATCCGCGACATCGGCAATACGGCGCAGCTCGGCGGCATTGGTGATGCCGCCCCACATGCGCGGAATGACCGAGTAGGTTCCATCCTTCTGGATGTTGGCATGGGCGCGCTCGTTGATGAAGCGCGACTGCGGATCATCCTTGGCTTCACCCGGCCAGGTCGAGATCAGGTAGTAGTTCAGCGCTGGACGGCAGGTGGCGCAGCCGTTGGGCGTGCGCCATTCCATAAAGCGCATTGCTTGCGGAATACTGATCAGATGATGCTCACGGATGGCCTTGCGGACCTGGCCGTGATTGAGATCGGTACAACCACATACGGCCTTTTCGCTCTTGGGCTTGACGTCTGCCGCACCGCCGACCGTGTTGATCACGATCTGCTCGACCAGTCCGGTACAGGAGCCACAGGAACTGGCGGCCTTGGTATGCTTCTTCACGTCGTCGACGCTGAACAGCCCGTGTTCCTGAATGGCCTTGACGATGGTGCCCTTGCACACGCCATTGCAGCCGCAGACCTCCATATCATCGGGCATGTTGGTGGTTTTGCTCTGACCTTGATGGCCAGTGTCGCCAATGGCGTTTTCGCCGAACATCAGGTGGTCGCGGATCTCGCTGACGTTGGCGCGCTCCTTGACCATGCGGAAGTACCAGCCACCATCGGCGGTATCACCGTACAGGCAGGCGCCAACCAGAATGTTGTCCTTGATCACCAGTTTCTTGTAGACGCCGCCAATGGGGTCGGAGAGGGTGATCTGTTCGCTGCCATCATCGCCCATGAACTCGCCAGCGGAGAACAGATCAATCCCGGTGACCTTGAGTTTGGTCGAGGTGACCGAGCCTTCATAGCGACCGTAACCGAGCATCGCCAGGTGATTGGCGCAAACCTTGGCCTGTTCAAACAGGGGGGCTACCAGGCCATAGGCGATGCCGCGGTGGCTGGCACACTCGCCAATGGCATAGACGCGCGGGTCATAGGTCTGCAGGGTGTCACTGACCAGAATGCCGCGATTGCAGGCCAGACCGGCGCTTTCCGCCAGATCGCTGTTGGGGCGGATACCGGCGGCCATGACCACCAGGTCTGCCGGGATCACGCTGCCATCCTTGAACTTGACGCCGCAAACCCGGCCATCACCGTTGTCCAGCAGTTCACTGGTAAATTGCGGTAGCAGGAATTTCAGGCCGCGCTCTTCAAGAGACTTCTGCAGCAGATCACCGGCGGTACGGTCGAGCTGACGTTCCAGCAGCCATTCGCCAATATGTACCACGGTCACATCCATGCCGCGCAGCTTCAGGCCGTTGGCCGCTTCCAGTCCCAGCAGGCCGCCACCGATGACCACTGCATGCTTGTGGGTCTTGGCGGTTTCCATCATGGTTTCGGTATCGGCGATATCGCGATAGCCGATTACCCCCTCCAGGGTGTTGCCCGGAATCGGCAGAATGAAGGGATTTGAGCCGGTGGCCAGCAGCAGGCGGTCATAGTCCGCCTCAGTGCCGTCATCGGCAAACACCTTGCGCGCCTTGCGATCTATTTTCACGATCTTGCGGCCGGTGTGCAGGGTGATACCGTTATCCTTGTACCAGTTCAGATCATTCAGAATGATCTCGTCAAAGGTCTGCTCACCAGCCAGAACCGGTGACAACAGGATACGGTTGTAGTTGGGATGCGGTTCGGCACCGAACACGGTGATGTCGTACAGGTCAGGTGTCAGTTTCAGCAGTTCTTCCAGGGTGCGTACCCCGGCCATGCCATTCCCGACCATCACCAGTTTGAGCTTTTGCATGCTGTGCTCCGTAAGCTTGAGCGAAAACAAAAAAGGCGTCCCACCGTTCGCACGGTAGGACGCCTTTGTCCGGTTCCTGTTCAGTCAGGAAGCGCGCTATCGCCGTTGATAGCCACGCTGAATTGAGTATCTTGATCTAGCCAATGCACGCATTGTGCCAGTCTTGCAAATCCCGGTTATTCAGGTACTTGCGTCTAATTTAACTATTTTTTCTGCACTTATTTGATGCATCTTGCGCCGTGTTGGTGCGCCCGTTCAGTCAGTGCAGCAGCAACACAACAAACAGCAGGTTGAACGCCAGGGCGATCAGCGCCACGCTGCGCCAGACCAATAACGGCTCACGCTCGATCAACGGTTGCCAGGCGGGTGGCAAACGGTCGCCCTGATCCAGAGCCAGTAGCCATTCCTCAGCCGTTTCATAGCGCTGCGCCGGATCAATCGCCACTGCCTTGAGCAGGCAGTCATCCAGCCAGGCGGGCAAGTCCGGGCGATACCGGCTCGGCGGTACAGCTTGATTGAAGCGTGGGCGCTGAAAGGCTTCGATTTCACCGTAGGGATATTGGCCGGTGAGCAGAAAGTACAGGCTGACACCGGCGGCATACAGATCCTGTGCGGGGCTGGGCTCACTGCCGGCAAAAATCTCCGGGGCAATGTAGCTGGGCGTGCCCACCGGGCTGCCGGCATGCCAGGTACTCAGGCCCGGACAGAAGGCCAGTCCGAAATCCAGCAGACGCAATTGTCCGTCGTCACCCAGATGCAGATTGTCCGGTTTGATGTCGCGGTGCACCAGATTGCGTCTGTGCAGCCAGCCCACCCCGCGCAACAGCTGCGGCGCCAACTGCTGGAACTGGGCTAGACTCCAGAGCCCATGCGCACCCTTGTGTTGAGCCAGGTTCTTGCCGGGGTATTCACGCATCACGTAGTAATGGTGACGACGCTCCGGCATGGGATGCAATTCCGGGATCCCGCGCCCGGCCACTCGACGCAGAAACCATTCCTCCTGCAGTAATTCCCGACAGGCTGCCAGGTCGTGCTGTCGGGACGGCGGCAGGGTTTTGAGCAACCAGGGATGACCCAGACTGTCCTTGACCCGGTACAACAGAGATTGCCGCGATTCAGCCAGTTCACGGCAAATCGTCCAGCCCTCAAAGGGTTGCTGTGGCTTCAGACGTGGCGGAACTGCACGCTCCTCAGCGGGTTGCAAGCTGTCTTCAAGGCTGGCCTGCGGCAGCGCATCGACATGCAGCAGCAAGGCGCTGAGGTTATCCTGGCTGCCGTTGCCCAGAGCCTGATCGATCATCTGCTGGCAAAGGCCTTCGACCTTGTTGCCCTGGGCCGCCAGCAGACTGCTGATGGCCTCGTCGCTGAGGTGAGCCCAGACGCCATCACTGAGCAGAAGAAATCGATCACCGACCTGCAGATCGCCCTCGACATAATCGATCAACGGATGCTCATCCAGCCCCATGGCGCGCTTCAATACATGCTGCATGCCGGGTTGCTCCCAGACATGCTCGTTGCTGATTTTCTGCAGGCGTCCGGCGCGCCACAGGTAAACCCGGCAATCGCCGATATGCGCCATGGTGTAACGGCAGCCGCGCAACACCATGCAGCTCAGTGTGGTCAGCAGGGGTTGCCCGCCACCGTTGGCACGGAGCCAACGGTTATGTGCGGTCAACAAGCGTTCCAATCCCTGGGTGACAGACCAGGTTTCTGGTGTGGAGTAGTAGTCCAGCGCCAGTGCCTGCAGTGTTGCCCGAGCCGCCAGGCCACCGTCCCGGCATTGACTGACGCCGTCAGCCAGCGCCACCAGATGGCCTTTGCTGGCGGCCAGGCGCGGGGCCGGGGTGACCACGCGAATGGCATCCTGGTTATCCTTGCGCAGGCCTGCGGCGGTGGCCTGGTCGGTATGCAGTTGCAGAGCCATCGTCAGACTCGAGCCGAGGTCATGGCCGATGAGCCCCAGGTAGTGCGCCAGCGACGCTTGACGCTGAACAGGCCGACCAATGCAAGCAGGCCCAACGCGGCAAACAGCCAGAGACCCAGTTGATAGTCACCGGTGTGCTGTTTGATGGAGCCCAGGCCTGCGGCCAGAATAAAGCCGCCGACACCACCGGCCATGCCGATCAGGCCGGTCATGACGCCAATCTCGCGGTGGAAACGCTGCGGAACCAGTTGGAACACCGCGCCGTTACCCGCACCCAGCCCGAGCATAGCGGTAACGAACAGTGCCAGTGCAGCAATTGAGCTGGACAGGTTGAAGCCGACCAGCGCGATACAGACTGCGGCAATCGAGTACATGAACAGCAGTGAGCGAATGCCGCCGATGCGATCTGCCAGCGCACCACCGAGCGGGCGCATCAGACTGCCTGCGAGCACACAGGCGGCGGTGTAGTAACCGGCCGTGACCGGGTTCAGTCCGTACTGGTCGCTGAAGTAGCCGGGCAGGGCGCTGGCCAGGCCGACAAAACCGCCAAAGGTGACACTGTAGAAAAACATGAACAACCAGCTGTCGCGATCATTCAGCGCCTGTAGATAATCGCGTGCTGATTTGGGCTTGGGCCGCTGGGGTGCATTGCGTGCAATCAAAATGAAAATGATCAGCGTGGCTACCAAGGGAATCAGTGCCAGGCCAAATACGCTCTGCCAGCCAAACAGATAGGCCAGGCCCGGCGCAAACAGGGCTGCGAATACCGTGCCGGAGTTGCCCGCGCCGGCAATGCCCATGGCTTTGCCCTGATGCTCTGCTGGATACCACTGTGAGGCGAGCGGCAGGGCAACGGCAAAGGCGGCGCCAGCAAAGCCAAGCCCGAGGCCGAGCAGCAGCGCGTGCTGATAACTGGTTACGCCATGCACCCAGGCCACCAGCAGGGCAATGATCACTACCACCTGGCCAATGATGCCGGCCGTCTTGGGCGACAACCTGTCAGCCAGAAAGCCCAGCAGCAAGCGCAATATCGCCCCCGCCAGAATGGGTGTGGCGACCATCATGCCCCGTTGTTGTGCAGTCAGGTCCAGATCGGTGGCAATTTGCACCGCAAGGGGGCCCAGCAGATACCAGACCATGAAGCTCAGATCAAAGTAGAGAAAGGCGGCAAAGAGTGTTGGCGCGTGACCGGCTTTCCAGAAGCTTGTGTTCATTGCGTGTCCCTTAAATGTGCTACAGCGTGTGATTCGGGGCATTGCCGGCGTCGTTGCGGCAAAAAAAAACGCCACCCCCACCCCCGCAATTCGCGGGGAGTGGGGATGACGTCGTTGTCTGTTGCGCAACCGGCGTTGGCTGCAAGTCAAGTAATTTGCAGGAAGCATGCCAGAGGGCGGAAGGGTTACTCGCTGAGCATCTCGTGCATGGCGATAATCTGTTCGGCGACCTGAATGATTTTCTGTTGCCGGCTCATGGCCTGGCGCCGCATCAGGGTATGCGCCTCGGACTCACTGCAGTCCTTCATCTTCATCAGCAGGCCCTTGGCCTTTTCGATGCGCTTGCGTTCATACAGCTGCTGTTCCCGCTCATGCAGCTCTGCACGCAGCTTCTGATCGCTCTCGAAACGCGCCATGGCCACATCCAGAATGGCTTTCAGGCGCTTGCTCTGAATACCCTCGACTATGTAGGCGCTGACGCCGGAGCGGATGGCCTGGCGCATGACCTCGGGGTCGTGTTCGTCGGTAAAGAGCACAATGGGTCTGGGTTGGTCGCGACTGACCAGGCAGACCTGTTCCATGACATCGCGGCCGGGCGAATCGCTGTCGAACAGCACCACATCGGGTTGACAAGCCTGCACCCGGGCCGGCAGGTCGATGGACAAACCGGACTCGTCAAGCACCTCAAATCCGGCCTCGATCAGTGAGTCGCGCAGGTTGCCGACTTTTCTGGCGGTATCGTTGATCAACAGGATGCGCATCAGTTGGCTCCTGTCCGGGCCGGCACAGTGAAGCTGCGCGCATAGGCATGTGGGTCGCTGCCATCCCAGATACGACCATCAATCAGCGTGCTGCTGCGCTGTTCGCTAACAGGCAGGGCAATGCCAAGCGCCTGTGCGGCATCACGGTAGAGGCTCAATTGCTGCACTTCCGAGGCGACCTTATGGTAGTCCGGCTCCTGTCGCAACAGGCCCCAGCGCTGGAACTGGGTCATAAACCAGATGCCGTCCGATAAATAGGGTGGGTTGACCGCGCCTTCAGCAAAAAAGCGCAGCGCGTGCGGATCATGCCAGCTCTGCCCGGCGCCGTCATCATAGTCGCCCAGCAGCCGCGGTTGCAGGGTTGCCAGGCTGGCGTTGACATACTCCGGGCTACTGATCAGCTGTGCGGTACTGCGACGATTGGCTTCATTCTGATCAATGAAGCGACTGGCATCCAACACCGCCATCACCAAGGCGCGGGCGGTGTTGGGGTAGCGCTCGACAAAGTCGCGGGTGCAACTCAGGACCTTTTCCGGATGATCCGGCCAGATCGACTGGCTGCTGGCCAATGTGAAGCCGAGTCCGCGTTTTACCACATCGGCACCCCAGGGTTCGCCGGCGCAAAAGCCATCAATATGACCCGCTGCCAGGTGGTCGGCCATCTGTGAGGGTGGGATTACCAGCGTCTCGACATCCCGCATGGGATCCAGTCCATAGGCCGCCAGCCAGTAGTACAGCCACATCGCATGGGTGCCGGTGGGAAAGGTATGCGCCAGACGCAGGCGCGCACCCTGACGCACATGCTGGCACAGCGTCTCGGGTGAGTTGACGCCAGCCTGAAGCAGCCGTGTCGACAGATTGATGCTCTGACCATTCTGGTTCAGCCCCATGAGTACGGCCATTGGCGTACTCTGGCCAGCAATCCCCAGGTGCATGCCGTATATCAACCCATACAAACCCTGGGCGGCATCCAGTTCACCGCTCAGCAAACGGTCACGTAATCCTGACCAGGATGCCTGGCGTTGCAACGTCAGGGTAAGGCCGTAGGGCTCGGCAAAGCCCTGGGTGGCTGCCACGATTAGCGAGGCAGAGTCAGTCAGGGGCAGGTAACCGATGTTCAGCAGAGGCTTTTCCGGTGCATCGCTACCGGCGACCCAAGCCAGTGGATTGGCTGTCGGTGGAGTTGTCTTGCTCATGGTGGTATCCGTTGGCAAATAAAAAAGCGCCGTGCAAACAGGTGGTGCTGCTGACCTGTGTACACGACGCCGTTGTCGTTAATGAGTCGCTGAAAACCCGCTGCGTTTCGCAACAAGGGGTATCAGGCGCACTCTGGTTGGCTAAAGACAAGCAAGCACTATGCCAGGTGCCAGCACGCAAGCTCAGCGCACGATCATTACCGACTGTTTGGCCTGTTGAACTACGCGCAATGCATTGGTACCGAGGACAAAATCCTCAACCCGCTTGCGTTTATGCGACGACATAACGATCAAGTCGACTTCAAGTTTTTTCGCAACCCGCAGGATGGCTTCATAGGGTTTGCCGTCGGCGATAATACGTTGCACCTTGATGCCTTTGGGGACCTGTTGGCTGACGAATTCCTTGAGTTGTTCGGTCAGGGTTTTCTTGACCTTCTCGGCAAACTCCTTGGGAAAGAATCCACCCACCAGCGGCATGCCGAAGTTGGGCAGGACGCTGACCAGATGCAGTGAGGCGTTATAGTCCTGACAGAGTTTGAGTGCCACCGGCAGGGCCTTGTCCCAGGAAGCTTTGTGATTCAGGTCGATGGGCAGCAGAATCTTCTTGTACATGGTCAGCACTCCTTAAGCCATTGTCGGGCGACGACGCAGCCATTGCAGGCCAATAATCAGCGCAAACAGGCCAAAGCCCGGTAGCCACATCCATTCCTTGGCCCAGCGATCAACCGGGGCCATGACCTCAAGAATTTCCTGATCAAACTCGAACCCGAGATCAGCCGCCAGGCTGCCATAGGTAACCATGTCGACTATGGTGCGGTCACCATCCTGCATCAGCTCAAGGCCGAGTTTTTCCATGCGCTCTTCGGCGCTGTCACCATCCGGTACCGGCACCAGAACAAAGAAGGTACGCGGCTCACCAATGCCATCTTCACCCAGGACCTGCATGCGCAAGTTGCTGCCTTCCTCAACCCGATCAAGTGAACGGGTCAGTTCAGCGGGCGCCACCGATTGATAGGGATCGTGCAGCATGTCCATCCAGAAACCCGGACGGAACAGGGTGAAGGCCACCAGCAACAGCAGCAGGCTTTCGTACCAGCGGCTGCGAACCAATAGCCAGCCCTGGGTCCCGGCGGCAAATATCAGCATGGCGATGGTGGCAACCACAAAGATCAGTATGCCGTGCCAGAACGTGACATCGATCAGCAACAGGTCGGTGTTGAAAATGAACAGAAAGGGCAGGGCTGCCGTTCGCAGGCTGTAGTAGAAAGCCTGGAAGCCGGTGCGAATCGGATCACCGCCGGATACCGCCGCAGCGGCAAAGGAGGCCAGACCCACTGGTGGGGTCACATCTGCCATGATGCCGAAGTAGAAGACGAACAGGTGCACGGCAATCAGCGGAACGATCAGGCCGTTTTGCTGGCCAAGGGTGACGATCACCGGCGCCAACAAGGCCGAGACGACAATGTAGTTAGCCGTGGTGGGCAGGCCCATGCCGAGAATCAGACTGAGAATGGCGGTGAGCATCAGCATCAGCATCAGGTTGCCCATCGACAGTATTTCGACCAGATCCGCCAGTACCAGGCCCACCCCGGTTTGTGACACTGCACCAACAATGATCCCGGCAGTTGCAGTAGCAATGCCGATACCGATCATGTTGCGGGCGCCAGACACCAGCCCCTGCCACAGATCATCACAGCCATGCAGCAGGTCGTCCGCCAATTTGCTTTGGCCACGGAACAGCGCCATCAACGGACGCTGGGTAAGAATGATGAAGATCATGAAGACCGTGGCCCAGAACGCCGACAGGCCCGGTGACAGACGTTCGACCATCAGGCACCAGACCAGCACGATGACAGGCAGTATGTAATGCAGGCCTGACATCACCGTCGGTTTGGTCTGGGGCAGGGTCAGTACTTGAGAATCGGGGTCATCCAGGGTCAGTTCAGGATAGCGTGATCCGAGCTTCATCAATCCGAAATACACCACCGCCAGGCCGGCAGCAATGACCCAGCCCGCTGACTCGCCGAGCAGGGGCTTGATCCAGCCAAGACCATAATAAACGGCAAAGGACAGGGCCATCAGCAGAATCAGCCCGGTCATGAAGCCGAGGATCTTGCGCAGCAGGGGGCGCGGCGGATTGCTGCTCTGCAAGCCCTGCATGCCGGCCTTCATGGCCTCCAGGTGAACGATATAGATGAGTGCGATGTAGGAGATCAGAGCCGGCAGGAAGGCGTGTTTGATCACCTCGACATAGGGAATGCCAACGTACTCGACCATCAGAAAGGCGGCAGCACCCATGACCGGTGGCATGATCTGGCCATTGACCGAGGACGCCACTTCCACCGCGCCGGCCTTTTCTGCCGAAAAGCCCACACGCTTCATCATGGGAATGGTAAAGGTGCCGGTGGTCACGGTATTGGCAATCGATGAGCCCGAGATCAGCCCGGTCAGACCTGAGGCCACCACGGCGGCCTTGGCCGGGCCGCCACGATAGTGGCCGAGCAGGGAAAAGGCCACCTTGATGAAATAGTTGCCGGCACCGGCTTTATCCAGCAAGGCGCCAAAGAGTACGAACAGAAATACAAAGCTGGTGGACACGCCCAGCGCTATCCCGAAAACCCCTTGGGTGGTCAGCCACTGGTGGTTGGCCAGCGCGTTCATGCTGACACCGCGGTGGGCCAGTATGCCCGGCATATAGGGGCCGGCGACGGAGTAAACGATAAAGACCAGGGCCACAATCATCAGCGGTGGCCCGAGTGCCCTGCGCGTGGCTTCAAGCAACAGAATCAGGCCGGTTAATGCGACCGCCACATCCGTTGTCGTGGGGCTGCCGGAGCGGCCGGCCAAGTCTGCGTAAAAGAGGTAGAGGTAGGCGGCACAGAAGGCGGCCGTCAGTGCCAGCAACCAATCCAGCACCGGGACGCGGTTGCGCGGCGAACGCTTGAAGGCAGGAAAAGCCATGAAGCCAAGAAATATGGCAAAGGCCAGATGGATCGAGCGTGCTTCAGTGGCATTGAATACCCCGAAGCCGACCATGAAGGGCAGAGGTGACGCAATCCATAGTTGAAACAATGACCATATCGCGGCGATCGAAAGGAGCAGCTTGCCGGTCAATCCCTCGGGTTTGCGTGCACCGGTATCACTGGTTGCAACCAGATCTTCCAGTTCGGTATTGAGGTCGTCCTGTCGGTGGGTCGTGTCACTCATGGCGAGCCTTATGCATTGGATTCATGAGGAAAGACAGCCACCCTGCCAGTCGGTCAGATCGACAGGGTGACACAAGGCTTACATCCAGCCACGTTCCTTGTAGTAGCGAACAGCACCCTCATGCAGCGGGATGGACAGGCCCTCTTTGATCATCTGCTCTTCCTGCAGGGTGGCGAAGGCCGGGTGCAGGCGCTTGAAGCGATCGAAGTTGTCAAAGATCGCCTTGACCGTTTGATACACGGTTTCATCATCTGTGGCTGTTGAGGTTACCAGTGTGGCACGCACCCCGAAGGTGGTGACGTCTTCGTCATTGCCACGGTAGATGCCACCGGGGATAACGGCCTTGGCATAGTAGGGTCGCTCGGCTATCAAATTGTCGATCGCTTCACCATCCACGGTGACCAGTACCGAGTCGACCGTGGTGGTGGCTTCCTGAATGGAACCGTTCGGGTGGCCGGCGACAAAGACCATGGCATCAAAGTTGTTGTCACCGAGGCCAGCGGACTGTTCGGCGGCACCCAGCTCCGAGGCCAGGGCAAAGTCATCGCTGGTCCAGCCAAGGCTTTGCATCACCACATCCATGGTGTCACGCTGACCTGAACCGGGGTTGCCGATATTGACCCGCTTACCCTTGAGGTCCAGCACATGGTTGATATCGGCATCGCGGCGTGCCACCACGGTCAACGGCTCACCATGCAGGGCGAACATGGCCCGCATATCGGAGTAGGGGCCTGCGTCAGCAAAGTTTTCTACGCCAGCGTAGGCCTTGTACTGCACATCAGATTGGACCACACCCATATTGAAATCACCGCCCCGAATACCGTTGACGTTGGCCACCGAGCCGCCGCTGGAAGGCGCGTTGCAGCGTATGCCATGGTCACTCGTGTTGCGATTGATCAGACGGCAGACCGATTGGCCTACCACATAATAAACGCCGGTCTGGCTGCCAGTACCGATGGTCACGAAATTCTGCTGGGCCATTGCCGGGGTCGCGGTGAGAGCGGCGCAGCCCAGGGCCGCCGAAAACATAAGGGCGAGGGATTGACGTTTCATGGGAAGACTCCTGTTTATGGATTGTCTGAGGAGGAAGCCGGCACGGTGTGTCGATTTCTCAAGGAACCAATGTTGATTATCGGCGCTTGCCGTATTGGAAACATGCACTTAAGTGTAGTGGAGAATTTCATTCCTACTGAAAATAACCAGCCTGCTTGAGACAGGCAAGTTATTAAGCCACTCGAGGTGGCTGAATGTGACAGGGTTTGCGTGGGGGAGGAGCGCGGACGGGTCTTGTTCACCAAGATCAGGCGGGTGGCCAGCCACCCATTTCCCGCCAGCGGTTGACGATGCCGCAGAACAGTTCGGCGGTTTTTTCCGTGTCGTAGCGCGCCGAGTGTGCCTCGCGGCCGTCAAAGTCGATATCAGCTGCAGAGCAGGCCTTGGCCAGTACGGTTTGCCCATAGACCAGGCCGGCCAGGGTAGCCGTATCGAAACAGGAAAATGGGTGGAAAGGGTTGCGTTTGATCTCGCAGCGCTCGACGGCGGCATTCAGAAAACCGAGATCAAAAAAAGCATTGTGACCGACCAGCACCGCGCGATTGCAGCCAGCCGATTTCACCGCCTTGCGCACGTGCCTGAAGATTTCACCCAATGCATGCTCTTCACTGACGGCCATACGCAGCGGATGGTCCAGCTTGATGCCGGTAAACTCCAGCGCGGCAGCCTCGACGTTCGCTCCAGGGAAAGGCTCGACGCGAAAAAAGTGCGTTTGATCAGGATAGATCATGCCTTCTTCATCCATTTCAATGGTCGTCGCAGCGATTTCCAGCAGGGCATCTGTAGCCGAGTTGAAACCGCCGGTCTCGACGTCCACCACTACCGGCAGAAAACCGCGAAAGCGGTAGGCCATGGGTGGCTTGAGACCTTTGCTGCTGGGTTCCTGTTGCTCTTCGTTATCGAACTCGAACTCGCTCACGGGCGATCCTTAGTCAGGTGGGGCTATCAGGCAAGACGCCAGCGGATGGATTCACCGGCGCGCAACGGCACAACCAACTGGTCACCGAAGGGCAGGGTGGCGGGTGCCGTCCAGCTGTCACGCAGCAGCGTGATGCTGTCAGTGTTGCGCGGCAAGCCATAAAAGTCAGGGCCGTGGAAGCTGGCAAAGGCTTCGAGCTTGTCGAGAACGCCCAGGTCCTCAAAGACTTCGGCGTACAGCTCAATGGCGGCATGCGCCGAATAGCAGCCGGCACAACCGCAGGCCGCTTCCTTGGCATGTCGGGCATGGGGGGCCGAGTCGGTACCCAGGAAAAACGCCGATGATCCGGATTCCACTGCATCACAGAGTGCCTGTTGGTGGCGTTGGCGCTTGAGAATCGGCAGGCAGAAAAGGTGCGGACGAACGCCGCCGACCAGCATGTGATTGCGGTTGTACATCAGGTGGTGGGCGGTGATGGTTGCGCCCACACGGTCTGATGCAGAGCGCACAAAATCCACGGCATCGGCGGTGGTAATGTGCTCAAACACGACCTTCAGTGTCGGAAAGCGCTGGATCAGTCCCACCAGTTGCTGGTCGATAAAGGCTTTTTCACGGTCAAAGATATCGACTTCGGCATGGGTCACTTCGCCATGTACCAGCAGCAACATGCCGACCTCGGCCATGGCTTCCAGCGCCGGGTAGATGTTCTCCAGTGCGGTGACACCGGATTGCGAATTGGTTGTTGCGCCGGCCGGATAGAGTTTGGCTGCTACCGCCTGACCCGAACGCGCAGCCTGGCGAATGGTCTCGGGGCTGGTTTGGTCGGTCAGATACAGCACCATCAGCGGGTTGAAGTCCGAGTTGGCTGGGCGCGCAGCAAGAATGCGTGCCTTGTAGTCATCAGCCTGCTGACCGTCGCGCACCGGTGGCACCAGATTGGGCATGACGATCGCACGGGCAAAGCTACGGGCCACATCTGCCACGGTGTGCTTGAGTACATCGCCGTCACGCAGGTGGATATGCCAGTCGTCGGGCCGGGTCAGGGTAAGGCGATCAGTCATCAGGGTGATTCCAGACAGTATCAATGGTGTCATGCTACCGGAATCAACCCGCATTTCACACACTGGAGAGGGTAAAGTTTTGCGTCCGGCGGCCGATGACATCACACAAGTAATTTATTCACGGCGGAGACAAACGTGGCTCGAGCCCTCATACCGACATTGTTGCTGTTGGCCCTGCCAGTCCAGGCCATGACCTTCCAGACGCGCATGGAAGACGTGCAGTGGCTGGTGGAGGGCGATCAGTTCGAGTGTCGCCTGGCCCAGCCAGTCAGTGGTTATGGTCAGGCCGTGTTTGTTCGTCGCGCCGGTGAGCGGCCGGTTTTCCACCTGGAAGCCTGGAGTAATTTGATGCGTCCGGGTCCTGCGCAACTGTATAACGATGTGCCGCCATGGCGACCCAACCGACGCGCCCGCGCTCTCGGGCAGGCGATCATCAGCGATGGCCGCGTGCCGCTGCGGGTACCTCAGCAACAGGCGGCGCAGATGCTGGCTGGCCTGGCTGAAGGCTTGCATCCAACCATTCTTCGCGCCGCCTGGGCCAATGCAACTGAACCGGTCAAGGTCGTTGTATCCAGTGTTGGCTACAGCAAGGCCTGGGACGAATTTCAGACCTGCAGCAGTGGATTGCTGCCGCTGAATTACGATCAGGTTGCCAGCTCGGTGATCAGTTTTGCCGAGGGCGGTACTACCTTGGTTGCGCAAAGCCGTGAACTGCTGGACGTGGTGTTGGCCTATGTGCAGGCTGATAGCGACATCACCGGAATTCAGCTCGACGGGCATTCAGACAACGTTGGTGATCGTCTGGAAAATCGTGAGTTGTCGCGCCAACGCGCCTTGGCTGTACGCGATTATTTGATGGCTGAGGGCGTCAGCGAGGATCTGTTTACCATCCGCTTTCATGGCGAGCGCTATCCGGTTGCCAACAACCGCAATGCCGAGGGTCGAGCCCAGAATCGCCGAGTTAGTCTGACCCTTGAGAAGCGCTGAAGCCTTCGCCTTTGGCTCTCGCTAACCAATGCACCACGCGCCCCTGTGAATCCTCATGTCTGGACGCTAGAATAGTCCCTTGTCCGGCGCCTGTTGCCCGGCGCTGATCAATCTTCAAGGGAGCGCGTAATGTCTGATGTGAAAAAAGTTGTCCTGGCCTACTCCGGTGGTCTGGATACGTCGGTGATCCTCAAGTGGCTGCAAGAAACCTACAACTGCGAAGTCGTGACCTTCACGGCTGACCTTGGCCAGGGTGAAGAGGTTGAACCGGCTCGCGCCAAGGCTCAAGCCATGGGCGTCAAGGAAATCTACATCGACGATCTGCGTGAAGAGTTTGTCCGCGACTTCGTGTTCCCCATGTTCCGTGCCAACACCGTGTATGAAGGCGAGTACCTGCTGGGTACCTCCATTGCCCGTCCGTTGATTGCCAAGCGCTTGATCGAGATTGCCAACGAAACCGGTGCTGACGCCATCTCCCATGGCGCTACTGGCAAGGGTAACGACCAGGTGCGTTTTGAATTGGGTGCTTATGCTCTGAAACCAGGCGTCAAGGTGATTGCGCCCTGGCGCGAATGGGATCTCCTGTCACGCGAGAAGCTGATGGATTACGCCGCCCATCACGACATCCCGATCGAGCGCCACGGCAAGAAAAAATCGCCTTACTCCATGGACGCCAACCTGCTGCACATCTCCTATGAAGGTGGCGTGCTGGAAGACACCTGGACTGAACACGAAGAAGACATGTGGCGCTGGACCCGCTCCCCAGAGACGGCGCCGGATACCCCGACTTATATCGAACTGACTTATCGTCAAGGCGATATCGTTGCCATTGATGGCAAGGACATGTCCCCGGCTTCCGTGCTGGCCGAGTTGAACCGCATTGGTGGTGAAAACGGTATCGGACGTCTGGATATCGTCGAGAACCGCTTTGTCGGCATGAAGTCCCGCGGCTGCTACGAAACCCCCGGCGGCACCATCATGCTCAAGGGTCATCGCGCCATCGAGTCCATCACCCTAGACCGTGAAGTCGCGCACCTGAAAGACAGCCTGATGCCCAAGTATGCCGAACTGATCTACAACGGTTTCTGGTGGAGCCCGGAGCGTCTGATGATGCAACAGATGATCGATGCCTCGCAGGCCAGTGTAAACGGCGTGGTTCGTCTGAAACTGTACAAGGGCAACGTCATCGTGGTTGGCCGCAAGTCTGATGACTCGCTGTTTGATGCCGCCATTGCCACCTTTGAAGACGACGCTGGTGCCTACAACCAGGCTGACGCCGCTGGCTTTATCAAGCTCAATGCGCTGCGCATGCGGATTGCAGCAAGCAAGGGGCGTAGGCTTCTTTGAAGCCTAGCTTCAAGCCTCAAGCTTTAAGCGATAAGCTGCCCGAGGGCTCTGATAGTTTGTGAGCCTGCCTGATAAAAAAGCTTGACAGGCAGGCTCTGAAACCAAAATCGTTGCAGCTTGCAGCTTGCAGCTTGCAGCTTGCAGCTTGCAGCTTGCAGCTCAACCGAAGGTTGCCACTATGCGTATTCTTCACACCATGCTCCGCGTCACTGATCTGGACGCATCGGTTGCTTTTTACACCGACGTGCTGGGTATGACCCTGTTGCGCCGCAAGGATTATCCCGAGGGCCGCTTTACCCTGGCCTTTGTTGGTTATGGCAATGAGATTGATAATGCCGTATTGGAGTTGACCTACAACTGGGATACGCATGACTATGAGTTGGGTACCGCCTATGGCCACATCGCCATTGAGGTCCAGGATGTGTACAAGGCCTGCGAGCAAATAAAGGCCTCGGGTGGCAAGGTGGTACGAGAGGCCGGGCCAATGAAGCACGGTTCCAGTATTCTTGCCTTTGTTGAAGATCCAGATGGTTATCGAATCGAGCTGTTGTCGGGTCGCAGCTAGACGGACCGGTAACTGACCTTTATCCACTGCTCCCGGAGCAGCCATGGTTTGGGCTCTGCTGATTGCGCTGATTTTGCTCGGGGTCCTGCTCGAAAGGCTGGGTCACAGACGGCGTTTTGCCCAAGCTAACCTGGCTCGTCAGCGCGCCCTTGAACAGATCAGATTGCTGCGGCTGCTGCTTGAACAAGTACAACGGCACCGCGGCCTGTGCTTCGGTATCATGTCCGGTGAAGTTTTGCTGGAGAATCAGCGCAGTACAGCGCACCTCAATGTTGAAGAGCTTTTACTGTCTCTTAAGGACCATGAAGCCACGTTGTTCTGGTATGCCCCCTGGCATGCAGTGCTACCCATGTGGCGAGATATTGAACAGCGTTTACAGTCTGACAGCCCGGAATCAGTGCTGAAACGTCACCACCGCCTGATCGAAAGCCTGCTGGATACCATTGAGGCGATTGCCGACAAGCACGACCTGGTCTGTCTTGGTCGCCTGGCTCCGCAACCCCTGGGTTTATGGTTGGAGCTGCTGAAGAACACCGAGCTGCTGGGTCGGGCGCGGGCAGTGGGCACGGGAATCGCTGCGCGCCGGCAAAATACCGTGTTGCAGCACGATGAGCTGCGCAAGCTGCGAGAGCAGATCAACGACAGAGCCTATCTGGCCCCGGTCAAGCTGAATGCCGACCCGGAGCTTAACCCGCATATCAGTCAGGCGGTTCGCGCCGCCGAGGATTGCCTGGACGAATTGATCAACGGCATAGATAGCCTGCTGGCCAATCTGCGCGAACCGGGCATGCCGTCCAGCCGCTTCTTTCAGCTCGCCAGTCGTGCGATTGCCGCGCAGATGATGCTGATTGACATGCTGCTCGACCGCTTGCCAGTGGAACCGCCTCGCGGGTCACTCAGGCTGGACTGACGCCACGGATACGCGCGGCCATGTCTGCTGCGTACAGATCAGTCATACCGGCTATGAAGTCGATAACGCGCAGATAGCTGCGGTACAGATCCCAGTCCGGTTTGGGTGCGTTGTTGCCCATCAGATCCAGTATGCGGCGGTGCTTGAAGCTCAGGTGCTGGCCGGACTGCTGTTCATTGACGGCGCCACAGAAGGCATCCAGCAGGGTTTCCAGGGTGCTGTAGGCACCTATCTCATGCAGCGTCTTGCGTTTGTCCTGAAAGATACGTTCACGCGCCATATGCTTGGCACTGAGCACACAATGGCGGGCCCTGGGTGGCATATGCTCGACCAGGTCGCCGCTCAGCTCGCCGGCCAGCAACGCCGGCTGCTGGGTGACAAAGGCTTCGGCAGCCGCGTTGACCAGATGTTCGATGGCCTTGCCGCGCAGGATCGCCAGTTTGCGCCGGGTCGAATCCCTGGGGCCAAGCTGCCGGTAGGTTTCCGGTAGGTCATCGCCCACCAGTTCCAGCAGCAACTGCTCAACCTCGCTGTAGTCCAGCAGCTCCATCTCCATACCATCTTCAAGATCGATCAGGCCATAGCAGATGTCGTCTGCAGCCTCGACCAGATATACCAGTGGATGGCGTGCCCAGCATTGATCGGCCTGCAAGGGCAGACCGAGTTTACCGGCAATCTGCTCGAGCAGGGGAAATTCTGCCTGATAGCAGCCGAACTTGTGTTTCTTGTAGCCCTGGTTATCCGCATGCCGGGCGGTCCAGGGGTATTTCAGATAGGCACCGAGGGTCGCATAGGTCAGGCGCATACCGCCTTCAAATTGGTGATATTCCAGCTCGGTCAATACCCGGAAGCCCTGTGCATTGCCCTCAAAACTTAATAGATCGAGGCGCTGGGCGTCGCTCAGGGGCGCCAGCCAGCCGCGCTGATTCGCCTGTTGGAACCAGTGGCGAATCGCGTCCTCGCCGGAGTGACCATAGGGCGGGTTGCCAATATCATGGGCCAGGCAGGCGGCCTGCACTATCACGCCGATATCCGCGGGCTCGCACCAGGCGGGCAGTTGACCACGCAGCATTTCAGCCACGCGCATGCCCAGGGAGCGACCCACACAGCCAACCTCAAGGCTGTGGGTCAGGCGGGTATGGATATGATCGTTGCTGGATACCGGGTGCACCTGGGTTTTCTTGCCCAGACGCCGAAACGCACCTGAGAAAATCACTCGGTCGTGATCCTTGTGAAAGGGCGTGCGCCCCAATTCTTCGGTACTGGCTACCGGTTTGCCGAGCCGCTCACGGCACAGCAGTGTTTCCCAATCCATGCAGGTCTCCCTCATATCAGCCCAAGAGTATGTGGCAGCACGCAATGGGTTACAATGCGGCTCCAACGGATTTCTACTGCACACTGTGATGACGCCCCTACCGACTCTGACACTCTATGGCACCCTGGCCTGTCACCTCTGTGACAACGCGCTGGCTGCCCTGGAGCCCTTGATTGCCGATGGCTTGCGGGTCGAGCAGGTGGATATCAGTGACGATGATGTGCTGATGAGCCTGTATCAGTTGCGCATTCCGGTTCTGAAGCGCAGTGATACCGGCAGTGAGCTGGACTTTCCCTTCGACCTCCAGGCTGTGATGGTCTGGCTGGACGATGTTCTGCGCGAGGGCTGCTGAGATGGCAATGCGGGTTACTCCTTTCTGGCAACGCAAGCGCCTGGACGAAATGGATCAGCAGGAATGGGAGTCCCTGTGTGACGGCTGCGGGCTCTGTTGTCTGCAAAAGCTGGAGGATGAAGATGATCCTCAGGCCATTTACTACACGCGGGTTGCCTGCAAACTGCTGGATCTGAACAGCTGTCAATGCAGCAACTACGCTGATCGCCGGCAGTTCGTTCCCGACTGTATTCAGCTGACGCCCAGCGACGCCGCGGGCTTTGCCTGGCTGCCTCCGACCTGCGGTTATCGTCTGGTTGCCGAGGGCAAGGATCTGCCCATCTGGCATCATCTGGTTTGCGGTGACCGCAAAGCCGTCCACGCCGCCGGTATCTCACAGGCTGGGCGAATGCTCGCTGAGGATGCCGTGGCTGAAGATGACTGGGAAGATCAGATCATCTTTCGGGTAGGCTAGCTACAAGCCTCAAGCCTCAAGCTAAACCCGGGTTTGTGATGTGCTGGTTGTGTGAGCTTGCAGCTTGAGGCTTGCCGCTAACAGGCAAAGCAGCGCTGCGCCTGGTCACTGGCTGATCTGAAACTCCCTCAGCTTGGTATACAGATAGCGGATCTGATCGTACTCGAACGGGCTATCAAGTGCGCCATATCTGAAGCCATTTTTATATCTCAAATCAATCGCATAGAGCCCATATATCGAAGGATTCTGGTTCATTATTTCGCGGTTGTTGAGGTAAGATACGACGTCTTCCATTGTCCAATCCACAGCAAGGCCCGTCGTGTCGCGCAGCGAGGATGGGCCAAGCAGGGGCAGAACGATGTACGGCCCTGGTGGGACGCCATAATGCCCAAGGGTTTGACCGAAGTCTTCCGACTCCTGGGGCAAGCCCATGGCTGTGGCCACATCAAACAGGCCCAGTACGCCAAGCGTGGTATTGAACAACAGACGCGCGGTAGTGCGCATGCTGCGCTTTCCTTTGCCTTGCAACAGGCTATTGCCGAGATTGGGGATGTCGGCCAGGTTGGAAAATACGTTGGATACCCCGGAGCGCACAAACCGGGGTGTGACGATCTCATAGCCGCGTACAGCCGGTAGATAAACATACTGGTCAAACTGACCGTTAAAGCGATAAATGCGTCTATTGAAGCCTTCCAGTGGGTCCTGGATGTTCAGCGCCCTAAGGCTGGAGCGCTCGAACTGGTATTGGCTGGCGTTGCGATCAATCTCCAACATGTTAAAAGGATCCTGGTAAGCGGGGATGTTGGGGGTATCGAATTCCCCCGCGCTCACGCTGGTTGCGAACATCAGTGCGAGCAGGCTGGTCAGACAGGTTTTCATTGTGCTTGCTCCGTCAGGAAGTCCAGCATGGTTGCGGTAACCTGGAGATGCTGCAGGTTGCCGCCATGGCCGCCACGGGGAAACAGGTGGGCCCGCTCACCAAAGGTGTCGAACAGAAACTGATAGTCCGCCTGATTGAGAATAAAGTCGTCGGCATTACTGATGACGGCAATGTTGGGGTTATCCTGCAGATGCGCGCTGATGCTGCGCAGGCTGGTTTCCCATGCCATGTCCTCAATCGTCTTGCCTGCATGGCGGCTTTGCCATGCTGGCAGCAGCTGATTTTGCAGGTAACACTCAAAATCACAGAAAAGCGCGCGCCTCAGATAGGGGGTCAAGGAGGTGCTGACCCAAAGCGGCTTGTCCGCCGGGGCATAGCGGCCAGTCTTGTTAATCAGGTCGGCCATGAAGTTAAGGTCTGCTGCAGCAAAGCGAAAGACAGCACCAATCAACATGGCCAGCTCAGCCTCACTAAAGGCCTGATCTGAACTTTGGATACCTTGAAACAGACCGCTCTCAATATCGGTATCGCCGGTTTCAGCGTAATAGCGAGACAACTTGTTGAAGATATGCTCGTAGAAGCTGTCAGTGTTGCTGATGCCCTCGATGCGGGTATCCGAGAGCGAGTCGAGCCGGCGAACTGAGGTATACAAATCCACTGGCGGATTGAGCAGCAAGACCCGGCTGAAGTTGAATTGCCCCAGGCGTTGATCAAGGTCGCTGACAAAGGCCGCATTCAAGGCGCCCAGGCTGAAGCCGGCAAGGCGATACTCGGTGATTTCAATACCCTTGGTGTCGCGTGCGTGCTCTGCTGCCATGCTCATGGCTGTATGCAGATCACGCGCATCCTCACGCCCCAGGCCCGGTCTGCCACTGTGTGACGCGGCCGCAATAAAATCATGGTTGGTGGGTGAAGACAGCACGATCACATGCATCCCGGCTTGCCAGAACAGGGCTTTTAGATAGTCCATGCGTGCGCTGTCGTACCCTGAACCGGTGCCGGCCAAGAGAAACAGCAGGGGGGCAGGCTCGTTATGCCAGGCCAGCCGAAAGTGCAGATTCTGATAACGCGACAGGACGGGTGGCAGGTCCCTGTCTGGTAGTACCCGCACGGACAGGTCGCGTTGTCGTATCGATGACTCCTCGGGTACGTCGGCACGCTGATCCGGGGGAGTGCCGGCTATGGTTGCCATAAAGGCATTCATTGCTGGAAAGCTGAAGTCGTCGGCCTGGGCACTGTTGAGCAGGCATGACAACAAAAGTGAGAGGCTCAGGGCATAACGTATGGGGGGCATAATCTATTCCATATAGGTTCATAGACTATACCCGAGATGCGCTGGAAAGTTCCTATTGCTTCTTTAAAGCCAAATACCGCTCTCAGGCCGCTCCGATCATGCCTGCATGACCGGAGGGACCTTGATACCAATGCGGTTGCGGCGCTTCTCTTCAATCCGCTTCCAGACCTTTTCATGGAAATGGAATGCAACGGTATTCAAGGCGGGTTCAACCAGCGCGACCGCACCGCCCAGAACCAGATTGCCGGTCATGGCGTACACCACAGCGAAGGCCACAGTGAAGTGCATGACTGCGAATGATGTTGTTTTTGCCATGGTACACCTCGATATCAGAGTGGGAATCAATCCCGATGGATCGAGTGTAGGCGTCTCGAATCGATAGTAAAAACAGATTTATCGAATGATGTTGATTGTTTTAGTCAATTAAGCGGGTGCGTGTTCAAACGGATAGAAAGGGGTGAAGGGAAACGCAGTGCCGGGCAGGCCGGCACTCGGTATTCAAAGATCGAAATCAAAGTCCGTCAACTGCTTTTGCAAGCGGCGTTCTTCCAGATAGTTATCAATCAGTCTGCGCTTGGTCAGACTGGATTTGGAATTTGCCGAGTTGTCGGTATCAGGCGCATCGTCTTCTTCGACGAAGTCGTCATCATCCAGTTCAATATCCGCTTTGGCTTTGGCCATGACTCAACTCCACAATGAAGATGCCATTTGCGCACCTTATATCGGGTGTTATGCATTTGCGGAAATAGAATTTTTCAATCAGCCAATAAGTTTCTGCTTGGCGGATTAATCATTGGTCTTTTGCTTGTAATCACAGAGGTCTTCAATTCTGCAACTACCGCACTGTGGCGACCTGGCCTTGCAGACATAGCGGCCATGCAGGATCAACCAGTGGTGGGCATCGACCAGATAAGCTTTGGGGATGTGTTTCAGCAGATTTTTTTCCACCGCCAGTACGGTTTTACCCGGGGCAATGCCAGTGCGGTTGCTGACGCGAAAAATATGCGTGTCTACCGCCATGGTGGGATGACCGAAGGCGGTATTGAGAACCACATTGGCGGTCTTGCGGCCGACACCCGGCAACGCCTCCAGCGCTTCGCGGTTATCCGGAACCTGGCTGCTGTGCTGTTCGATGAGGATCCGGCAGGTTTCGATCACATTCCGGGCCTTGCTGTTATACAGGCCGATGGTCTTGATGAACTCGCTCAGGCCATCAACGCCCAGGGCATGGATGGCCTCGGGTGTATTCGCCACCGGAAACAATTTGTCCGTGGCTTTGTTGACGCCCACATCAGTGGACTGAGCAGAGAGAATGACAGCGATCAGCAGCTCAAAGGGGCTGCTGTAATTCAGCTCGGTGGTCGGCGTGGGATTGTCTTCGCGCAACCGCCGAAAGATTTCCTCACGTTTCAGTTTGTTCATAGCTGATTCCACTCACCTCAGGGTATCAATAAAGAGCTTTGCTATTCACAGATCAAGCCCAAGACTGATCTTCCAGCTTCCAGCTTCCAGCTTCCAGCTTCCAGCTTCCAGCTTCCAGCTTCCAGCCCCAAGTCCTCAGCTGACCGCCCCGGTCACCCTGACCCGCTTGCTGCCCTTGGCCGGTTTGGCAGCGCGGGCGGCGGCGCGTTCCTTGACCTGGGTATCGATCAGATTTTTCACTGCGATCAGTAGCCCCATGAACAGGAATGCGCCCGGTGGCAGAATGACGAACAGCACATCCTTGTAGTTGGCAAAAACCACGATCTTCCAGTCGGCGGCAATTGGCCCCAACAGAAGATCCATACCGGCGAACAGGGTGCCGTAACCGACCAGCTCACGCAGCATGCCGAGTACCAGCAGCACCAGGGCAAAACCCAACCCCATCATTAAGCCGTCGACTACCGAGGGCAGGATCGGGTTTTTTGAAGCAAAGGCGTCGGCTCGGCCAAGGATCGCGCAGTTGGTCACGATCAGCGGAATGAAAATGCCAAGAATCTGGTACAGCTCAAAGGTAAAGGCCTGCATCAGCAGTTCGATACAGGTGGTCAGTGCCGCGATGATCATCACGAAGGCTGGCAGGCGAACGGCCTCGGTCACGGCGCTGCGGATCAGCGAGACGGCGAAGTTGGAACCGACCAGCACCAGGATGGTCGCCAGGCCCAGACCCAGGGCGTTGACCGCGGTGCTGCTGACCCCCAGCAATGGGCACAGCCCGAGCAACTGCACCAGGCCGGGGTTGTTGTGCCACAGGCCGTCCTTGGTGATATCGACTAAGCGGGTACTAGCCACGGGCAAGCTCCTCGGTGTTCAGCTCAAGCAGTTGATCACGGTTGGCTTCGAAATATTGCAGGGCGCGATACACCGCCTGCACCACCGCGCGGGGGGTAATGGTGGCGCCGGTGAACTGGTCAAAGTCACCGCCATCCTTGCGCACCGCCCAATCTTCTGGAGCGGGCATGCTCAGGGATTTGCCATTGAAGTCCAGAACCCAGGTGCTTTTGTTCAGCTCAACCTTGTCACCCAGACCGGGTGTTTCACGGTGCCGCAGGGTCCGTACACCAGCAATCTCACCGTTGGCACGGATGCCGACCAGTAAGTCGATTCGGCCGCTATACCCATCGGGTGCAACCACCGGCAGAATCACGGCGACCACTTCACCCGCCTGGCGGCCGCGATAGGCAACGGCCTCACCCCTGTGGCCCAGCAACGCGCGGTCTGACAGGCTGAAGCTGTCTTCCAGTAGATCATTGTCATGCTGATCGTGGGGCAGGATTTCATTCAGGGCGCTCATTTGCACCCGTCGCTGTTCCTCGGCAATACGCGGTGCGGTGCCCAGCTGGGTAAAGGCGATCAAACCCACGGTAACCATGGCGAAAACGCCCAGAATAATGCTGTTGCGCAGTACAGAGCTGCCGGCGGTATTGGGGTTTTCCATATCAGTCCACCTTGCCCATGCCGCGTTCGGCCTTGCGATGACCATAGGTACGCGGTGTGGTGTAGTAATCAATGGTTGGTGCGGCCAGGTTCATCAGCAGCACGGCAAAAGCCACGGCGTCGGGGTAACCACCCCAGGCGCGAATCAGGTAAACCAGGATGCCGACACCCGCACCAAAGACCAGACGCCCGAGCTTGCTGGTGGCACCGGAAACCGGATCAGTGATGATGAAAAAGGCACCCAGCATGGTCGCACCGCCGAGCAGATGGAACAGCGGTGAGCCGTTGGAGTCGGACCCGGAGCCGTTCCAGAACAGCAGGCTCATGATGCCCAGCGCGGCGAGCATGCCGACCGGGGCATGCCAGGTGAAGATTTTCTTGTAGATCAACAGCAGGCCGCCAGCCAGATAGGCGATGCTGACCCACTCCCAGCCAATGCCTGAAAAAGAGCCAAACACCGGCTGGGCGGTGTGCAACTCGGCCAGGGTCAGGCTTTTATTGTTTTTCAGTACGTCCAGCGGTGTGGCCAGAGACCAGCCATCAATCGCCAGTGCTGCCGGCGTAAAGACGCGTTGCAGGGACTCGAACAGGCCGAGTATGGGCTGCACATCAGGAAACAGATGTTCTGCTCCACGGAAGGCCGGCCAACTGGTCATTTCCACCGGAAAGGAGATCAGCACCACGGCATAACCAAGCATCGCCGGGTTGAAGGGGTTCTGCCCCAGTCCGCCGTAGAGTTGTTTGCCAAAAACGATGGCAAAGCTGCTGGCAATCAGCACCAGCCACCAAGGCGCCAGAGGCGGCAGGGCAAGGGCCAGCAGCCAAGCGGTGACCAGGGCACTGCCATCACTCAGGAAGAAGCCTAGAGGGCGTTTACGCAGCTTTAGGATCAAGGCTTCGGTGGCCAGTGCAAAGCTGCTGGCCAGCACGATGTTAATCAGCGTGCCCCAGCCAAAAAACCAGGTCATGGCAACCACGCCGGGCAGGGTCGCCGCCAACACCCAGAGCATGATCACCTGAGTGCGGTTGTTGCCGCGGGCGTGCGGTGAGGTGATACGGGGCAGGGCCATCAGAGGGTCTCCTTGCGGGCCATGTGCTCGGCGAAGGCTTTGGCCGCCGCATCCAGTTCAGTGCGCACCCGGGTCAGCTCGGCGCTGGCCGCCTCGTCGTCGGGGCTGTCCTGGGCTGCACGTTCGGCCTTCTTGAAGGCCGCCTTGGCCATGGCCAGGTCGGTCTTCAATTGACGGGTTGCCTCGTCCACCGGTCTTTTCTCGGTCAGTTGCCTGGTCGGGGGCGGTATCGGGCTGTTTTCTTCTGCGGCGTGCAGGGCCTGTTCAGCACTGGCGGCGTTACTCCTGGCCTGTTCGGCGGCGCTTTGCAGGCTGGCATCCTCGGGGTTGGCGGCCAGCTCGCGTTCGGCTTTTTTCAGCGCGGCGTTGGCCATGACCCGATCCAGCTTGGCTTTTTTCAGCGCCTCATCGACGGGCTTGGCGGTGGCTTCAGCCGGCGTGGCGGTTTCGCCCGCAGCGGCCTCGTAAGCCTTCTGGGCCAGATCGGCGGCCTGCTCGAGTGCCGGTATCTGTGCCTGCAGTTCGCTGTTGTCAGGGTTGGCGGCCAACTGTTTGTGGGCTTTCTTGACCGCCATTTGCGCAGTGGCAGCAGCAATCTTCAGTTGCTTCTGCTCAGGACTCAACCCGCTGGGCTTCTGTGCCTGCAGCCGTGCTACGTCGGGTTCGGCGTTGCTGTCGCTGACTGGCTCGCTGCTGCTGGCCTGACTTTCCTTGGCGGCTTTCATGCGTGCGGCCTTTTCCGCACGAGCCTGGCGATCCAGCTCTTTCTGCTCGGCCTCACGCTGCAGGCGTTCCTGACGCTGTTCAAAGCGCTGCTTGGCATGATCGGACTTGTGCTGCTGCAGGTCCTGCACGCGGATCTCGGCCTTGGCGGCGCGATAGTACTGCACCAGCGGGATACTGCTGGGGCACACGTAGGAGCAGGCGCCGCATTCGATGCAGTCGAACAGGTGCTGACGCTTGAGCTGTTCGTAGTCCTTGCCCAGGGCAAACCAGTGCAACTGTTGCGGCAGCAGTTCGGCCGGGCAGGCTTCGGCACACAGGCCGCAGCGAATGCAGGCCTGGGCCGGTGGCGGTGGTGGCAACTCGTCGAGCGTCGCTGCAAGCAGGCAGTTGGTGGTTTTGATAATCGGCGCGTCGAGGCTTTGCAGAGTGAAGCCCATCATCGGGCCGCCCATGACCAGGCGGTGCAAGCGTTCGGGCTGCAAGCCGGCGAAGGCCAGCAGGTCGCGGATCGGTGTGCCAATCAGCGCTTCGACATTGGTCGGGCGGCTGAGGGCGGCCCCGGTCAGGGTGGTAATGCGCTTGATCAGCGGTTGGCCAAGCACTACGGCGTCGTGAATGGCAGCCAGGGTATTGGTGTTCATGCAGACCATGCCAATATCCGCTGGCAGACCACCACTGGGTACTTCCAGGCCGGTGAGAATCTGGATCAGCTGCTTTTCACCGCCGGACGGGTATTTGGTCGGAAAGACCACCACCTGCATGGCTTTGTCACCGACAGCGGCGCCCATGGCGGCAATCGCTTCGGGCTTATTGTCTTCAATGCCAATCAGTATCTGCTCGGGATTTAGCAGGTGGCTGATGATGTCGATACCCGCGACGATGGCGTCGGCGCGGTAGCGCATGACGGTGTCATCAGCGGTAATGTAAGGCTCGCACTCGGTGCCGTTGACGATCAGGGTATGGATTTTCTGTTCCGGTCGCGCATTCAGCTTGACGGCGGTCGGAAAGCCCGCGCCGCCCAGTCCGCTGATCCCGGCCTGACGAATCAGCTCGAGCAGGGTGGTGGGCTCCAGAGCGCGGTAATCGGCAACCGGGTTGAGCTCTGTCCACTGATCCTGGCCGTCGCTGTCGAGGGTGATGGCCCACTCGTCCAGTCCGGAGGCATGAGGGAAGGGGGCGGGGCCGATGGCCGTGACGGTGCCTGAGGTAGGCGCATGCAGGGGGCAGCTGACCAGTCCGCTGGCTTCGGCCAGCATTTGTCCCTTGAGAACCTTGTCGCCAACGGCTACCAGGGGTTCGGCCCGGGCGCCGATATGCTGTTGCAGGGGCAGAATCAGCTGTTTGGGCAGGGGTGCCACTTCCAGCCCGCGCTGGGTGGATTCATGCTTGTGTTCTGCGGGGTGAATACCGCCTGGAATATCCCAGATTCTCACCTTGGCCAGCATCATGCAGCTCCCTGTTGGGCGTCAGTGGCAATCAGTTTTGCCGCGGGCAAGGGGAATTCCCACTTCCAGTTCTGCGCGGTAGTCGGCAACGGCAGCATGTCGATACAGTCTACGGGGCAGGGCTCGACGCACAGGTCGCAACCGGTACATTCATCAATAATCACGGTGTGCATCTGTTTGGCGGCGCCGAGGATGGCATCGACCGGGCAGGCCTGGATGCATTTGGTGCAGCCGATGCATTCGGCTTCGCGGATGTAGGCGACCATTTTCGGTTTTTCTTCGCCATGCTCGGCATCCAGCGGCGGCGCTTCTATGTCCAGCAGGTCGGCCAGGGCGTGAATGGTGGATTCGCCGCCGGGCGGACATTTGTTGATCGGCTCGCCATTGGCGATACCTTCGGCGTAGGGCTTGCAGCCGGGGTGGCCGCACTGGCCGCACTGGGTTTGCGGGAGTAGGGCGTTGATCTGGTCAACAATCGGGTCGCCTTCGACTTTGAAGCGAATGGCGGCATAGCCGAGGATGGCGCCGAAGATCAGCGCCAGGCCCAGCAGGACGAGAATGGCAGTCAGGACGATGGACATGTTAGAGCCTTATCAATCCGGTAAAGCCCATAAAGGCCAGTGACATCAGCCCGGCGGTGATCATGCCGATGGCCGCGCCCTGAAACGGAGCGGGCACGTCGGCAATGGCGATGCGTTCACGCAGGCCGGCGAACAGAATCAGAATCAGTGAGAAGCCCAGTGCGGCGCCCAGGCCGTAGACGGCAGATTGCATAAAGGTCTGTTCGGCGCGGTTGGTGTTCAGCAGGGCGACGCCCAGTACCGCGCAGTTGGTGGTAATCAGCGGCAGAAAGATGCCGAGTACGCGGTACAGCAGCGGGCTGGTCTTGTGTACGACCATTTCGGTAAATTGCACGACCACGGCAATCACCAGAATGAAGGAGATGGTGCGCAGAAATTCCAGTTCAAAGGGCACCAGAATGTACTGGAAGGTCAGGTAGCTGAGAATCGACGCCAGCGTCAGCACAAAGGTGGTGGCCATGGACATGCCAATGGCGGTCTCCAGCTTGCCGGACACGCCCATAAAGGGGCAAAGGCCGAGAAACTGCACCAGCACAAAGTTGTTGACCAGTATGGTACTGATCAGGATCAGGGCAAATTCTGTCATGTTACCTAACCGTTAATGAGTGCTGAGAGTCCGCATGAGTCTGATGACTCTGTGCTTGCGGTATTGCCAGCCGCCTGTTTTGGACACGCTGTTAATACGTCCTTGTAAGCTCGCTATGCCCATCCCGACCGCCATGGATGGCGGAAGTGTCGAAAATGCAGGAGCAATTTTCGACCTGGGCATAGACGGTCCAAAACAGGCGGTTGGCAACACCGCTTTAATCAGCCTGCAATCCCTCAAGAAAAACCAGGCTACTCGCCTTGTGCTACTTAACCCGCTGCCCAGGCTTGGCGCCTGAATCCGGGCTCAACAGGTAAATCTCCTCACCGCCTGGGCCAGCCGCCAGCACCATACCCTCAGACAGGCCGAATTTCATCTTGCGTGCCGCCAAATTGGCTACATAAAGTGTCAACTTGCCTTCCAGCTTGCTGGGGTCAGGATAAGCGCTCTTGATACCTGAGAACACATTGCGTTTGGCATCACCAATATCCAGCGTCAAGCGCAGCAGCTTGTCTGCACCCTCAACAAATTCGGCCTTTTCGATCAGGGCTATGCGCAGGTCCACGGCGGCAAAGGTATTGAAGTCAATCTCTGCTGCCAGTGGTTCCTTGCTCAACTCACCGTTACCAGCAGGCGCAGCGTTGGTTGTTGTGGCTTCCAGGTCTTCCTTGGAGGCCTCAACCATGGCGTCGATTTTTGCTGGTTCGATGCGCGTCAGCAGGGGCGTAAAGGCGTTCAATTGGTGGTCGGCCAACAGCGTTTTGTGGCTGTCCCAGTTCAGTTCCGGTTCGTTCAGGAAGGCTTCCGCATCGGCGGCCAGTTTTGGCAATACCGGCTTGAGGAAGATCACCAGCTGGCGGAACAGGTTGATACCCAGGGCGCAGATCGCCTGCACTTCAGCCTGCTTGCCTTCAACCTTGTTCAAGGCCCAGGGCGCCTTGTCGGCAATATAGGCGTTGGCCTTGTCTGCCAACGCCATGATGTCGCGCATGGCGCGGGAGAAGTCGCGCTTCTCATAGGCGTCAGCAATGCCTGGCGCGGCGGCAGCAAAGGCGTCGGTCAGTTCCGGGGCCGGGTTGGCCGCCACCATGACGCCGTTGTTGCCCTTGTGAATAAAGCCCGCGCAACGGCTGGCGATATTCACCACCTTGCCGACCAGATCGGAGTTCACCTTCTGTATAAAGTCGTCCAGGCTCAGGTCCAGATCTTCGACGCCGCGGCTCAGTTTGGCAGCGTAGTAATAGCGCAGGTATTCCGGCGACAGGTGATCCAGATAGGTGCGGGCCTTGATAAAGGTGCCGCGCGATTTGGACATTTTCTGGCCATTCACCGTCAGGTAACCGTGCACGTTGATGCCGGTCGGCTTGCGGAAGTTGGCGCCTTCGAGCATGGCCGGCCAGAACAGCGCATGGAAGTTGACGATGTCCTTGCCGATAAAGTGATACAGCTCGGCCTTGGAGTCGCTGCTCCAGAAGGCATCAAAGTCCAGATCCGGACGGCGTTCACAGAGGTTCTTGAAGCTGGCCATGTAGCCGATGGGAGCATCCAGCCAGACATAGAAGTACTTGCCCGGCTCGCCGGGGATTTCAAAGCCGAAGTAGGGTGCATCACGGCTGATATCCCATTCCTGCAGGCCCGAATCCAGCCACTCGGCAATCTTGTTGGCTACCGCGTCCTGCAGGGCACCGCTGCGCGTCCAGCCCTTGAGCATGTCGCTGAAGTCCTGCAGGCGGAAGAAGAAGTGCTTGGAGTCCTTCAGTACCGGGGTGGCGCCTGAGATCGCCGAGCGCGGGTTCTTCAGCTCAGTGGGCTCGTAGGTGGCACCGCATTTCTCGCAGTTGTCGCCGTACTGGTCTTCCGCCGCACATTTGGGGCAGGTGCCCTTGATAAAGCGGTCGGCCAGGAACATGGCCTTTTCCGGGTCGAAGTACTGTGTAACCGAACGGGTGGCGATATGCCCAGCCGCCTTCAGGCGCTCGTATATCAGCTCGGAAAAGTACTTGTTTTCGGCCGAATGCGTGGAGTGATAGTTGTCGAAATTGACCAGAAAATCAGCGAAATCGGCAGTATGCTCGGCTTTGACGTTATCTATCAGCTGCTCGGAGGTAATGCCTTCCTTCTCTGCCCGCAACATGATTGCCGAGCCGTGGGCATCATCGGCACAGACGTAGACGCACTGGTTGCCGCGCAGTTTCTGAAAGCGCACCCATATGTCGGTCTGAATGTACTCAAGCATATGCCCCAAATGGATCGAACCATTGGCATAGGGCAGGGCGCTGGTAACCAGAATCTGACGGGGCGTGCTATGGCTGGACATGGACATTCGGCTTCTGTTGGTGTCGGGTGGAAAAGGGGGGAATGATACCTGTTTGAGGGGCGGGGGTCATCAGGCAGTCGTGATGCGGCGTGTACGGCGCTGGACTTGAGCGTTGTGCAGGGAATGGCTAGATACGTGCTAAATGCGAGTTACCTAAAACAAGCCCCGTCTCAAGTGTCGGGGCTTATTCTCGGAGCGCAATGCTACCTGGTCGATCAGACCATGCGGTGTAAGGCGCAGATCTTGTTGCCTGACGGGTCGCGCAGGTAGGCGAGGTAGAGTTGTACGCCGTTGCCCTGGCGAACGCCCGGTGGATCTTCACAGGCTACGCCACCTGCAGCGAGACCCGCGGCGTGCCAGGCGTCAGCCTGTTCCGGGCTTTCCATGGCAAAGCCGATGGTGCTGCCGTTGCCGTGGCTGGCGGGCTGGCCATCAATCGGCTTGCTGAGTGCGAAGGTGCCGGTCTTGGTGAAGTAGAAGCAGCGGCCCTTGTCGTCGATAACGCCGGGTTTGCAGCCGACAACGCCGAGGATGGCGTCGTAGAACGCCTTGGAGGCCTGAATGTCGTTGGCGCCGAGCATGACGTGACTGAACATGGTGTTTCCTTTGTTTGTCTGAAATGGCCTGAGTGTGTTGTTGTCAGGGTAGCCAAGACTCAGGCGAATCGGCTGTTGCGTCAATGGCTATCGCGGCCATCTGCAGCCCATCTGTTACCTGATTTGACTATGGCCTCTCGAGCCTGCAAAGAGGGTGCAATGAAAGGATGCAATGAATTGTTCAGCGCCGCCTTAATCGGGCACAATCGACCTACATGTATTGGAGCTGGAGATAGTTGCCATGAAGGTCCATCAGGACGTTGTTGATTGCCTTGTCGCCTTGCTGCGCGGTGAGCTGGGCGCGCGTGATCAGTACTTTCTTCACTCGCGGTTATATGAAGATATGGGCTTGGCCAAGCTGTACGAGCGCATCAATCATGAGATGGAGGAAGAAACCCAGCACGCTGACGCCATCCTCAAGCGCATCCTGTTTCTGGAGGGTAAGCCGGATATGCGGCCTTTAGCCATCCTGCCCGGTTATACCGTGCCTGACATGCTGGCAGCTGATCTCAAGCTCGAGTACGAGGTGCGTGACAATCTGGCCAGGGCCATCACCCTGTGCGAAAAGCACGGTGATTATCAGACCCGCGAGATACTTGAAGTCCAGCTCAAGGATACCGAAGAAGACCACGCCTATTGGCTTGAGCAGCAACTGCGGTTGATCAACCTGGTGGGCCTGGAAAATTATCTGCAATCACAGCTATGATCATCTCAGGCCCTGAATACCGGGCTTGAAGCAGCGCCAGGGGGCGTGCTGCGCTGCATGGATAACTGAAAAGCGAGGGAACGCAATGAGCAAGGCTAACGCTATAGTGGTGTTGTGTCCCAAACGTCCAGACCTGTTGGGTCAGCCGCTGCTGGGTCATGTGGGTTGGGGTTTTGAACTGCCTGACGGCCAGTGGATGGTGGCTGCGGTTGAAGGTGATCAATGGGCTAACGGCAATCGTCTGAATGGCTTCTGGTCATATCGGGTGCCGGGCTTGCAGCAGGCATTGCAGGTCTTTGCCAACATGGTTCACCAGGGTGCGGAGTACAACTACTACAAATTTCTTACTATGACTGACCAGGTCTGGCCTGATCCGGATGCCGCCATGCACGTCATGGCCTGGGTCAGCGCTCAACGCTACGAGCTGTTCGGGCGTAATTGCATGAACTCGGCTTACGATGTACTGCGTGCCTTTTCACGCGGCGGTCATTTCAATGGCCGGGTGTTGCCCTCGCCAGAGCATAACTGGATTCCCAATGGCTGGTTCAATGCCATTCAGGTTCCGGATCACGACTTCCATTATTTACCACCCGCTTCCCAGGGTGTTCGGGCCTTTGCACTGGAACCCTTCGAGATCACGGTTAGCCCGCAGTGCCCTGACTGGCGCAAGCCTGAGTCACCGGACTACCTGCCCCTGACGACGGCCCCCAGCGAGCCGCTGCAGGCTGTCCATGTTGAGCCGCCAACGACGCAACCGGCTACCGAGTTGATTGAGATCGACGACTAATACCCTGCTTTTCTCTCAGGGTCTGTAAGCGCCTGAAAGGGATCCTGAACGAGCTAAGTGCGCAACTTCTTGCGCACTTAGCTCGTTGAATACAAACGGATTTTTCTGCCGATCAATGGCCAAGTGCCTGCCGATTTTGTCTACCCGCGCACATTTTTTACCACGCATTTCTGCGATAATCGGGCGCCTGTATCCATACAGGTCTGCAGACCACTCTGCATGTCGCTTACCCGATCAAGGAAGATAGGATGTTCGCCCCAGCCAATCAGGCCGACTTCACCCTCGCTATCCCCGGCATCAGCCACGACTTCAAGGTGCTGTCCTTCGACGGCGTCGAGCAGATCAGCCAGCCTTACCGCTTCGAGCTGGTCCTGGTCAGTGAGCGCCCGGATCTGGATATCGAAACCCTGTTGCAGCAACCGGCCTTTCTAAGCTTTGCCGGGCAGGACAAGGGTATCCACGGCCTGATTCACCGCGTCGCCCAGGGCGATGCCGGCAAACGCCTGACCCGTTATCACCTGCGTCTGGTGCCGCACCTGTTCTATCTGGGCCTGCGCACCAACCAACGTATTTTCCAGCAT